>JAGHUF010000003.1 GCA_018064935.1 Candidatus Merdinaster equi
TACTCAGCTGAATGTTACTAATCGGTCGAGGGCTTATCCTGATAAGGGTAAAGTTGGTTCAAACAACTTTCGTTATACTGTGTTCGGTTTTGAAGGTACAAACTTCAAGATTTGAGTTTCAAATCAATGGCCTGGTGGCTCAGCTGGTTAGAGCGCCGCCCTGTCACGGCGGAGGTCGTGGGTTCGAACCCCATCCGGGTCGTTATGAGGTAAGAAATCTAAGATGATTTGTATCATCTAAGATTTTTTATTTTTTTAAGTAAATATTTTGGGATCTTAGCTCAGCTGGGAGAGCATCTGCCTTACAAGCAGAGGGTCATAGGTTCGAGCCCTATAGGTCCCACTAGTCTATATAGACTATGCTGGCGTGGCGGAACTGGCAGACGCACAGGACTTAAAATCCTGCGGGGCTAATCCCCCGTACGGGTTCGATTCCCGTTGCCAGCATGACATTTAAAAGACCGATATCCCATGTATTTAAAAGCTTTGAGCTACTTGGGAATCGGTCTTTTTTGTTAATTTTGTGTTGCATATGTGAATGTGCGTTTTAAACATTCCAAATATTGTTTGATAATAATTGTTCGGCTTCCCCTGTTGAAAGTCCACAGTTCTCAATTTCTTCTACGGCATCTTTTTGATTGCTCCAGGGATTGTCGCTTCCAAAGAATATTCGGTCTAGTCCATGTTTGCGTGCAATTCTTATGAATTGTTCATTTGATAGATACTGGTGCAAGTTTCCGTCTAACTGATGAACCTTCGTAATTGAAAAAGATGTATCAAGATATACACTGCTTCCAGCAAGATCTGATTCAACTTCATTCCACTGATTCCAACCACCCATATGTGCAAGAATAAGTTTTTGCGGTTTCACATCGGAAAGCATTCTAATGACACGAGGAACGGATGCCAGATCATTACCAGGAAAACCAATATCGTACCCTGGATGAATCATAGTCCACATATCAAGTTCTGATGCGTAAGATATTATTTTTTCATAATGGATATCATCAAGCGGAACATTCTGGAAAACCGGATGTAATTTTATTCCAAGTATTCCGTGTTCTTTCAAAAAAAAGAGCATGTTCTTATAGTCTTCATCAAGTGGATATATTGCACCAAATGAGTATATACCATGCTGTTCATATTCTTCCATTTGCTTTGGAAGTGCATCATTTATTCCCTGAGCCTGTCCGGGTTTGGTTGCCACGGGCATGAGAATTGATCTGCTTACTTTACTTTTGGACATTACTTCAATTAAATCGGCTATTGTACCACCATTGTGATAGTGCATTTGTGAACCGGCAGACAGTTTATTTAATGCGCGGCTTGCTATTTCAGGGGGGAAAGTGTGTGTATGATGATCAACAATCATGTAAATTGCCTTCTTTCAAATTGCTTTAGTTAGTCTTACTCTAGCACATTTTTATATCATCTGCTATACGGTTGTATGATGAACTTTTTTGGATAAAATGGTATACTTATAACGATAGTCTTTTACAAAAAAAGAAACGGAGAAAAGGGATGGATTTCGGAAATATAATTAAGATTGTTGTTCTTGTTTTGTATTTTGCTTTACTAGTTGGAATAGGACTGTATTGCAGAAAAAATTCAACAGATGTAAACGGATTTGTACTTGGTGGAAGAGCGGTTGGTCCATGGCTTACTGCCTTTGCATATGGTACGAGCTATTTTTCCGCGGTTGTGTTTGTAGGATATGCAGGCCAGTTTGGATGGAAATATGGTATTTCTGCTACCTGGGCTGGTATAGGAAATGCGATAATAGGTTCGTTATTGGCATGGCTTATTTTGGGTAAAAGAACGAGAATCATGAGTCAGCATCTTGACTCTGCGACTATGCCACAGTTCTTTGGAAAAAGATTTGGCAGCCCATCACTTAAAATTGGTGCATCTGCTATTATATTCGTTTTCCTGATACCTTATACAGCATCACTCTATAATGGCTTGTCAAGATTATTTGGAATGGCATTTGAAATAGATTATAGCGTATGTATCATCATTATGGCTGTCCTCACAGCAATATATGTAATTGCAGGTGGTTATATGGCAACAGCGATAAATGATTTCATTCAGGGAATCATCATGCTGGTGGGTATCGTATTGGTTATTTTTGCTGTTCTTAAATCTCAGGGAGGTTTGGTAGAAGCAGTTAATCAGATGTCTCAGGTTGTTGATCCAAACGTCTCTTCAGAACCAGGAGTATTTGCATCGTTGTTTGGACCAGATCCACTGAATCTCATGTTTGTTGTTATTCTCACATCGCTTGGTACATGGGGATTACCACAGATGGTTCAGAAGTTCTATGCAATTAAGGATGCAAGTTCCATCAAAAAGGGTACCATTATTTCAACTATTTTTGCACTTGTCGTTGCAGGCGGCTGCTATTTCCTTGGAGGCTTCGGAAGATTGTTTGCTGAGCAGATTGGAGTTAGTGAGAGCGGAGTTCCTGTAAATGGATTTGATTCAGTTATACCAACGATGCTCGAAGGACTTAGCCCTGTAATGATTACGCTGGTAGTTATTCTTGTGCTGTCAGCATCAATGTCAACTTTATCTTCATTGGTTATTGCGTCTAGTTCAACACTCACAATTGATTTATTAAAGGGCAATGTGGTAAAGAACATGAGCGAGAAGAAGCAGGTACTGACCATTCGTATTTTCATCGTTGTATTTATTGCAATATCAGCTATCCTTGCACTTGTTCAGTATAGTAGCTCTGTTACATTTATTGCGCAGATGATGGGAATATCCTGGGGAGCATTGGCAGGTGCATTTTTGGCGCCTTTCCTATATTCACTTTATGCAAAGTGGGTAACTAAGGCGGCATGCTGGGTGAATTTCATTTTTTCAGTACTGTTTATGATGGCAAATGTACTTCTTAAGGAATATTTGCCAGATTTGCTTAAATCGCCTATCAACTGTGGTGCAATCGCTATGCTTGCAGGATTTATTATTGTGCCGCTGGTAAGTGCTATTACACCAAAATGTGACAAGGTGCTGGTTGATCAGGCTTTTTCATGCTACAAAAAATAGAATAATAAAAAAGAAGACATATTGGAGGGGTAAAAATGCCGGTTACGGAATATCTTGAACGTAATGCGAGATTATATACAAACGAGGTTGCGCTTGTAGAACTTAATCCGGAAGAGAAGGATTCCAGAAGAGCATCTTGGAAGGAATCAGATTTAATTGAACCTAATCGCTTCGAGCCATACAGAAGAGAAATAACCTGGGGCGTGTTTGATGAAAAGGCGAACCGCTTTGCAAATATGCTTATTGCCAGGGGAGTGAAAAAAGGTGATAAGGTCGCAATTATAATGTACAACTGCCTGGAGTGGTTACCGATTTATTTCGGAATACTGAAAACAGGAGCAATCGCAGTACCATTTAATTTTAGATATGATGCAGAAGAAATACTGTATTGCGTAGAACTCGCCGAGGTTGACATAATTGTTTTTGGGCCTGAATTCGTGGGAAGAATTGAGACTAATGCTGAGAAATTATCGAAGGGACGTCTTCTTATTTATGTTGGCGATTCCTGTCCGCTTTTTGCAGAGAGTTACAGAGAACTTGTGGCAGATTGTGCAAGTAATGCGCCTGAAATTGAGATTACTGATGAGGATGATGGGGCAATCTATTTTTCATCAGGAACAACAGGTTTCCCCAAAGCAATTCTGCATAAGCATCTGAGTCTGACGCAAGCTGCCGAGATGGAGCAGAAGCATCATGACACAGGAAGAGATGATACGTTCCTATGTATTCCACCTCTGTACCATACGGGAGCTAAGTTCCACTGGATGGGAAGCCTTGTTGCTGGTTCTAAAGCGGTGCTGCTTAAAGGAGCTAAGCCTGCAACAATTCTGTCAGCTATATCAAGCGAGAGATGTACTATAGTATGGCTTCTTGTTCCTTGGGCACAGGACATACTTGACAGCTTTGATAGTGGTACTCTTAAAATTGAGGATTATCATTTGTCTCAGTGGAGGCTTATGCACATAGGAGCTCAGCCAGTGCCTCCTTCGCTTATTAAGAGATGGAGAGAGTACTTCCCTAATCATGATTATGATACGAATTATGGATTGTCTGAATCAACTGGACCAGGATGTGTCCATCTGGGCATGGGTAATTTCCATAAGGTCGGTGCAATTGGAATTCCAGGATATCGTTGGGAGTGCAAAATTGTAGATGAGCAGGGGGCTACAGTTAAGCAGGGAGACGTAGGAGAGTTGTGCGTCAAAGGCCCAGGAGTTATGACCTGCTATTATAATAATCCTTCAGCTACAGAAGAAGTGCTTAAGGATGGTTGGCTATATACTGGTGATATGGCTATGCAAGATGAGGATGGATTCATTTTCCTTGTAGACAGAAAGAAGGATGTCATCGTAAGCGGAGGAGAAAATATTTATCCTGTACAGATTGAGGATTTTCTTCGCACAAATGATAAAATTAAGGATGTGGCTGTTATCGGCCTTCCGGACAGAAGACTTGGCGAGATTACAGCGGCAATTATCGAACTAAAGGAAGGCGCATCTGCGACTTCAGAGGAAATAGACGAGTTCTGCATGAGCCTGCCAAGGTACAAGAGACCAAAGACTATAATATTTGAAGAGATTCCTAGAAATGCAACTGGTAAGATTGAGAAGCCAGTGCTTCGTAAGCGCCATGGTGCAGATAACCTTGTTGCAAAAGAAACGATGGAATAGTGTAAGAATAAAAACTGTAGGAGAAAGAAAAATGAAAGAATTAATGCTGGGAAATAAGGCATTTGCCAGAGGTCTATATGAGGCCGGCTGTAGTGTGGTATCCAGCTACCCTGGAACACCGAGTACTGAGGTGACAGAGGAAGCTGCCAAATATGATGAGATATATTGCGAGTGGGCACCTAATGAGAAGGTAGCTATGGAAGTGGCTTTCGGAGCATCTTTAGCAGGTAAGAGAGCTTTCTGTGGAATGAAGCATGTAGGACTGAATGTGGCTGCTGATCCGTTATATACTGCGGCATATACAGGTGTGAACGGTGGACTTGTTATATGTGTTGCAGATGATCCTGGAATGCATTCGTCTCAGAATGAGCAGGATTCAAGACATCACGCCATTGCTTCCAAGGTTCCTATGCTTGAGCCATCAGATTCTGCTGAAGCTCTTGAGTTTGCAAAGTTGGCATTTGAGATGTCAGAGGAGTTTGATACTCCTGTAATTATGAAGATGTGTACACGTGTTGCACACTCTCAGAGTGTAGTAGAGACTTCAGAACGAGTTCTTCCGGATACTAAAAAATATGAGAAGAACATCGCAAAATATGTAATGATGCCGGGCAATGCAATAAAGCGTCATCCATATGTTGAGGAAAGAACCAGAAAACTGATTGCCTACGCAAGCGATTGTCCATTTAACCGCGTAGAGATGGCAGATAAATCTCTTGGTATTATTACTTCATCAACCAGCTATCAGTACGCGAAGGAGGTTTTTGGAGATAAGGCCAGCATACTTAAACTTGGTATGGTGAACCCACTTCCAACCAAGCTTATTCTTGATTTTGCGGCTGCTGTTGATAAACTCGTAATAATTGAGGAGCTTGATCCGATTATTGAGAATCACTGCAAGTCTCTTGGACTTGAGGTGACGGGAAAGGATGTTCTTCCACTTGAGGGAGAGTATTCGCCTAATCTTATTGCACAGAAACTGGGTGTGTCTGTTGCACCATTTAAGAAGCTTGAAGAGGCTCTGCCGGGACGTCCACCTGTTATGTGTGCTGGTTGTCCACACAGAGGATTATTCTATACCTTGTCCAAAAATAAATGCACTGTTTTAGGCGATATAGGCTGCTATACACTTGGTGCAGTTGCACCACTTTCAGCAATGGAAATGACTCTATGTATGGGTGCATCTATTTCATCTATTCATGGATTTAATAAGGCTCTTGGTGAGGAGAGTGAAGGAAAGACGGTTGCCGTCATTGGGGATTCAACATTTGTGCACTCTGGAATGACAGGTCTTGCAAATATTGCTTACAACCAGAGCAATTCAACCGTTATCATTCTGGACAATTCCATTACTGGTATGACTGGACATCAGCAGAATCCTACTACTGGATATAATATCAAGGGTGACCCGGCTGGAAAGATTGATCTGGAGAGTCTGGTACGTGCGATGGGAATTGAGAGAGTTGTAGTTGTCGATCCATATGACCTCGAGCAGTGCGACAGAGTTCTCAAGGAAGAACTTGCGGCAAAAGAACCATCAGTTATTATTAGCCGCAGACCATGTGCCCTTCTTAAATATGTGAAGCATAATAAACCTCTTAAATGTAATTCTGAAAAGTGTGTCGGCTGTAAGAGCTGTATGAAGCTTGGCTGTCCTGCACTTGCCATGAAAGATGGAAAGGCATGTGTAGATGCAACTCTCTGCGTGGGATGTGGAGTATGTCAGCAGCTTTGCAAATTCAGTGCTTTGGAATCGCAGGAATAGGAGGGAAAAAAGATGGTTAAGAATATCATGATTGTTGGTGTAGGTGGACAGGGTTCACTTCTTGCCAGTAAATTATTAGGCCACCTCCTCCTGAGTGAGGGTTATGATGTTAAGGTGTCCGAGGTTCATGGAATGAGTCAGAGGGGTGGCTCAGTTGTGACATATGTCAGATTTGGGGAAAAGGTTTATTCGCCTATTATAGATAAGGGACAAGCAGATTTTATAGTTTCATTTGAGAAACTGGAGGCTGCAAGATACGTAGAATATCTTAAAGAGGGTGGAAGAATTGTAACTAATATTCAGGAAATTGATCCTATGCCTGTAATCACTGGAGCAGCTACTTATCCTGGAGATGTTCTTGAGAAATTGGAGCAGCTTGGAATTAGTGTGGATGCAATGGATTGTCTTTCATTGGCAAATGAAGCTGGTTCATCTAAAGCAGTTAATATTGTGTTGATGGGAAGGCTGTCTAAGTATTTTGACATTCCAGTTGAGAAATGGGAGAAAGCAATTCGTGAATGTGTTCCAGCGAAGTTCCTGGAATTGAATCTTAAGGCATTTGCATTAGGTAGAAACTAAAGTCATCTGTGGATGACAAAAAATAAAAAAGAAAAGAGAAGGAGAAATATTAATGGGAGCTTATTTTCAGCCCGAAATTGAAACCATGCCCAGGGAGGAAATTGAAAAACTTCAGGGTGAGAGACTTGTAAAACAGGTAAAGCATGTATACGACAATGTTGCTTATTACCGTAAGAAGATGGATGATGCGGGGGTATCTCCAGAGGATATCCACGGACTCGCAGATTTGTCTAAGCTTCCATTCATTGAGAAGGATGAGCTTCGCGATCAGTATCCATATGGATTTCTTGGAACACCTCTTTCAGAGGTAGTAAGAATTCAGTCTACAAGTGGTACAACAGGAAGAAGAGTGGTTGCATTCTATACTCAGAATGATATTGATATTTGGGATGAGTGTTGTGCAAGAGCTATTGTAGCTGCTGGCGGAACTAAGGATGATGTTGTTCATGTTTGCTACGGATACGGACTGTTCACTGGTGGCCCTGGATTGAATGGTGGTTCTCATAAGGTTGGAAGTATGACACTTCCTATGTCTTCGGGAAATACGGAGCGTCAGATTCAGTTTATGCAGGATCTTGAGTCAACTATTTTATGTTGTACTCCTTCATATGCCGCTACAATAGGTGAAGCAGTAACTAAGAAGGGAGTTAAGGATACGCTCAAGCTTAAGGCAGGTATCTTCGGAGCTGAGCCTTGGACAGAAGAGATGCGTCAGGATATTCAGAAGACTCTTGGATTGAAGGCATATGATATTTATGGTCTTACTGAGATTTCAGGACCTGGAGTTTCATTCGAGTGTGAGGAACAGAATGGTATGCATGTTCAGGAAGATCATTTCATAGCAGAAATTATCAATCCTGAAACAGGGGAGCAGCTTCCAGATGGTGAGGTTGGAGAACTTGTATTTACATGTATTACCAAGAAGGCATTTCCTCTTCTTAGATACAGAACCAGAGACCTTTGTAAGCT
The DNA here is from genome assembly GCA_018064935.1 of Candidatus Merdinaster equi. Lineage (GTDB taxonomy): Bacteria > Bacillota > Clostridia > Lachnospirales > Lachnospiraceae > Merdinaster > Merdinaster equi. The sequence goes on from JAGHUF010000003.1 coordinate 8,035, forward strand.
GACAAGAGAGAAGTGTGCATGTGGAAGAACTCATGTGCGTATGAGTAAGCTTATGGGACGTTCTGATGATATGATGGTTGTTAAAGGTGTTAATGTATGGCCATCACAGATTGAGCAGGTATTATTCCAGCTCGGCTATCAGGCTAATTATCTCATTGTCGTTGACAGAGAGAATAATAAGGACTCAATTGAGCTTAATGTTGAGAAGACACCCGAGATGGCAGCAGATGCTTCTTTTGATGTTGAAAAGGAAACTGGTAAGATTGTTGCCGGACTTAAGTCAATGCTTGGAATTAAGGTTGATGTTAAGATTATTGAGCCTGAGACAATCGTAAGAAGCGAAGGCAAGGCTAAACGTGTAGTCGATAAGAGAAATCTTTATACTATGATTTAAGATGAATATAGCAATATAAGTAAAAAAGAGGTAGCAACCATATAAAACTGGTTGGTACCTCTTTTTTTGTTATTTCTTCAAAGGTTTCTTAATTATAGAATGGCAATGAACTAAAGAAGATTATTGTAACAGTAATGCTTATTATAATAGCAGCGCTGCCTGTTATAAGACCAGCTATTCCGAGCTTCTTGCCAGTCTCTATTTTATTGGTGATTACAGTTGCCTGCTGGTGAACCTTACTGTGCATAATCATTGCTGTGATGCCACAGCCAATACCAATTATTCCAAATGTAATTGCAATTGGTAAGAACCAACAGAAGATGGCTCCAAATACACCCCATACCAATGCATTGATTCCAAATACCATACCTACAATTTCTTTTCCGGGGCATCTTGTCTCAGTGGTGTTATAGTTAGTTATCTGTCCGTCCATAATTTCTGTTTCCTCCCTTTAGTTGGCTAAAAACTACACTCTTTACAATTATATTATGCCTGGGCATTCTGAACAAGTTCTCTAGCGGCCTCGTATTCACATTCATCTGACAATTGCTGAACCTGATCTGCCAGCTCGCTAAGTGAAGGATTATTCAGCTTCCTCAGCAATTCAATAGCTTCTTCAATCGTCTCAATATCACATGAATCAAGGGCTTCACATAGCTGTTCAATAATATCTGCTTCCGCAGGATTACTTTCAACTGACTTATAATCTGTAGCAGATTGATCCTCGAGAATGTTTTCATTTTCAGCTTCTTTTTCATCTTCTATAAGAGAATCATACTCAGCCTGGACCTCAGCGATTGTCAGTTCCAGGTCAGAATAGAAGGTTGCAAAGAAACTGTCTATGAAAGCGAGATTTTCTGTCTTGGCAGCCATTTCCATGATTTCTGATGACATGGCGAGTGTTTTTTGGCCGAGCTGTTTACTTACACCTTTTATTCCATGAACCTTGTTGCGGAACAACTCCTGATTGTCCTTAGAATATGAAGGGAGCAAGTCATACAACTGGCGCATTTCTTTAAGGAATATCGAAATAGATTTCTTATAATTCTTGCTCGAAGAATCAGCGCTTATAGTAGTCTCGAAACCTGATACACCATAGGGAAGTCGCAGATTTTCAGGAAGAGTTTTCTCAATTACATTTTTGAGCTCAGTTGAATCAATTGGCTTTTGAAGGAAGCTTGAGAATCCATGCTTTACACTTTCTCTTCGCATTTCCTCTGTTATATCCGCTGTAAGAAGAACAAGTGGACAATCGCAAAATGATAATATAACGTCAGCGGCTTCTGTACCAGTCATGTTGGGCATCATCTGATCAAGAATAATCATATCGTACTTATTCTCTTTTGCCATCTTGGTGGCCTCAAGTCCATCTTCAGCAAAATCCATTTTTATATTCCAGGGCAGAATGAAATCTCTTAGGATAGAGCGGTTTACTTCCATGTCGTCTACAATAAGAATTCTGGCATCAGGATATGTGTATGAGGGAACGACAGCAGACGACCATATTTTTTTCGAGCTATCAAGTTGACTCAGCTTGGTTATTTTTATAGGGTCATGGTATTCTATTTTATCCTCAGATAGATCTGCTGGAAGCTCCTGATAGAAAATGGCGGAGATAGTAGAGCCTTCACCGAGAGTACTTTCTGCCTGTGTATAACCACCCATCATATATGCGAGCTTTTTGACGATTGAGAGGCCAAGGCCAGTACCTTCTCGCTTGATATCACCTGCATAGGTTACGTAGTCGCCGAATATTGTTTTCAACTGCTCCTTCGACATTCCTACACCGGTGTCAGTTACTCTGTAGGTTATCTTTACTAGGCGGCCATATATAATGTCGAAGCTGATTGTGCATGAGATTGAACCTGACTCAGTATATTTTGTTGCGTTTGACAGGATGTTCTGAAGAATCTGTCTGACTCGCATTTCATCACCAAGAAGTATCTCGGGAAAAGGATTCTGAATCTCAAAAGAAAGCTTTACGGGAGTATTCTTCAGATTTACGAAACCAATCTGAGCTTGGGCTTCAACAAGCTTTCTGAAGTTGTAGTTTGCTTTATGCAATTCAAGACTTCCATTTTCAATTTTTGAGAAGTCCAGGATTGAGTTTACAATTTCAAGTAAGGATTCACCGGCATCATGGATTCGGCCCAGCATGACCTGGCCATAGAGCGAGGTTTCATTTTTGGACAGGATAAGTTCTGAACCACCAAGAATAGCATGCAGAGGGCTTCGCAGGTCATGACTCATGTTGGCGAGGAATTCGCTCTTTTGCTTCATCATCTCACGCACGGACTCGATTTCCTGCTGCTGCTTGGTTATGTCTATAAAACGAAGGATATACCCCTGAATTTTATTGTGCTTTTTTACTTCCTGAAGACGTATGAGGAAGTACTGGTTGTTGTACAGCTGTTCACGTACGCCACCACCAGATTGGATGAATTCCTCAAGAAGCTTTTTCTGGTCATATTTGTCAGGTACTGTTTCCATTTCTTCGATTATGTCAGGAAATAATTCTTTGGCATTTTTGGTGGAGTCAATGTAGCTTAGTGCATAATCAAACAGAATAGCGGGTACATCCATGGTTGAGAAAATCTCTTCTTTTAGATAGCTCTTAACATCACGAAGTCTGTCTGTAAGAAAGAAAAAATCCAGAATGACGCATATTACCATGAGGACACCGGGTAGGATTACCCAGTGAGATCTGAGATTAAACATGCTAGGAATCAGAGTGACAGATGGAAGAAACATCATGCCGAAGACTATGATATTATTCAGAAATGTTCGGCGTGAATAACGTCTGTTGATGATGGCATCAATCATTATCGCCATCGTGGTTAAGACGGATATTACGACATAAATAATAAAAATTGTTTGGAATAATGGATAAGTAAGATAACCTAGACATATAACAACATCCATTACAAATACGCCTGTAAGAATTGCGATGTTCGTCAATGCTTGGAGGCGTATTTCCATAAAATCCATAATGAAATAGGTAACCAGATTGATTACCTGCACTAAAAGAAGGTCCTTCAGCATATCCATTGTGGGATTTTGACCTAATTGATATTCAACAATCAGGTAGAAATCATACAAGGCTATCAGACCTAGGATAAGGGGAAGCAGTCTGTGGTTGGTTGATCTAAAACCACTTACAATTAATACTTCCAATGAGAGGAGAGTAACCAGAAGACAGATTGCATAGTAAATAATCATATTTAGAATACTCCCTTGTGGTATATGATTCGTTCAACTTCAGACTGAATATAGACAGAATTATAAGGTCGAATAATATATCCGGCCGCCTTTAATTCACGGCATTTAAGTACAACATCCAGGCTCGAAAGAGCTGATACAAATAGAATGGGGATGGAATGATTGTAATCCTCATTAATTATTTCAGCACACTCTGTTCCAAGCATTTCCGGCATATCTATGTCCATGATAATTAAATCTGGTTTTTTAGCTTTTCTTAAATAATTGAGAACCTGATCACCAGACTTAAATAAAGATACATTGTATTTTGGAACCAGGATTTCACGAAGCATCTGAAGATTGGTACGCATGTCATCAACGATAACAACGCGCTTTTTGTTATTTGGATCAAGCATCTCACGGCGCTTCGATTCGTTGGACTGAACATATTCCTCGTCAGTGGAATGGATGGTTAACATAATATTCTCGCGCTCGGCAAGGTCAATTGTTTTTCCGTCAGATATTCTTCTTACCTTCGGGCGCAAATTATTTAATCCTGTATTTTCCAGGACAATGCAGATATCGCCAGAAGATAGTGCTATTTCAGCACCGAGAGGATACAGAGGAACCATTCTTACGAAATGTTCAACAACATCTTTGTCGAATAAAATTGTACTGGCACCCATCAAATACTCTGCTGCATTCCAGTGAGTATAACCCTTTTTATATGGGCGGTCTGAAATCAGAGCATCATAAACGTCAGCCACATGAAGGATTTTGGCAATGAGTGAAATGTCTTTTCCGGTTTTTGCATTGGGATATCCTGAACCATCTTCATTCTCATGGTGCATGAGAACCGCCATTTTGGTGTCCTCTGAGATGTTGTCCCTGTCCTTGATGAGATTATATGAACGCTGTGCATGCGTTTTCATTATTTCATACTCATCTGCGGTTAATTGTGAGGTTTTATTCAGAATTCCATCAGGAATGTAGAGCTTGCCAAAATCATGTAGAATGGCAGCATTTACAAGAGATACTAACTTGTCCTTTGGTAATTTCATGCCGATTCCAAGAACACCGGCAAGAACAGCGACATTGACAGAATGAGCGTATGTATAGTCATCAAAACCTCGTATATCACGAAGATTTAATGAGACGATATGTTTTTTTAACAGCTCCTCAACAATAGAACCAGAAATAGGAACTGACTGGTTAACATTGAGTGTTCTTATGCATTCAAGGGCAGCAGCATGAAGAACGGGCGAAAGAGCTGGTGGAATACTAATGTCCTGAGAAATATCATCACCGATATATACACCGGGATATCCCTGCTCCTTGAGTCTGTCTATAATAGAATCTGTTAATTGAATGCCACTGGCAAGAAGTATACGGCCGGAGGCATCAAAAATATCATTGGCAACTATTTCGCCTGATTTTACATTTCTTATTGGTATAAAGCGCATGTTTTCACCCTTGAAAAAAATAATTATTGTTGGATAACCTATGTCTGTGAGTCATATTCAAGTGATATGCACTCACAAACTTATTTTATCAGAAAAGGGGAGAAAAAAGTTATTATATTACGAGATAAAATGCGAAAAAAAGGAGAAAATGGTTACCAAAACAGATATGGCATACATTGATTTATCGAGTTATAATGGAGAAGTGATTTGATTATACGAGCTGGTGAAGGAGCAGGGGTATAAACATGCAAATAATCCCAATAAAACTTGAATATCATCTTGAGATATTGACACATAAAATGTATTCGGTAGCAGAGCATTTAAGCACGGAAAGAAGAATAAGCTTCTACTTTGATGACAAGCTTGTTTCACAGAAATCTGTTGCACCAGGCGATCTTCTGTCTGATGATGATTGCATAAGTGAACTAGTGCGGAATTATTGCCAGAATAAGTCTGGAGTATATGCAGATATATTCCGAAATCACTCGAGTAAGGTGTCTTTGAACTCAAAGAAAATGGAAGCCTGGGTGATTGATGGTGGAATAGAGGTTAAGGCGATAGTAATTATTGAAAAAGACTGTTATACGGTATCACTGGTTACAAAGTCAGGCGAAGACTCTTTTATGGGCAAGTTTAAGGCAATGGACTTTTCGGAAGTGCTGGAAAAATTGAGAATATTCAGCATGATGCTCGGTGGGGTGAGCGATGATTTGACAAGGCATATAGATGAACTATCTTCAGACAAGGTGTCTGAATGGATAAAGTGGAAATAATCAGGGCTTTATGATGTCAAGAATCCTGGTGATCTGCTCATCTTTTACATGATAAACTTTCTGGCATGGCCAGGGTAAATCGAGAACATACTTCAAATCTTCAGAGGAAAGTCTCTCTAGTGAAGAGACAAACTCTGGAGATTTTTTATATTTCCTTATTCCAATATCAACAGGAACATATTCTGTTCCTGGAAGTTTCCGTTTCTTAACAACACGCTTCATGGAAATACGGCCATATGCGTTTTGTTCTTTTACATAATCAACTATTTCTATCTCATCTCCAGTAGGACAGGTGTCCAGGAAGATTTTACCAATTGATACATATTCTGAAAAAACAGTCTCGCCAATCTTCGCATCGGATACTGGGTAATCCAGATGTTTTTTGATTTCGGTAAGGCTGTAGCCATCTCTTGCAAGCTTTTTGATAGCATCACCGGCAGCGTATGAAAATGTGAAGTTGTTCAAGGCATTTTTAAAGGTGTTCATGGAATAATATCATAATAGTTTTTTGGAAAATTACCACATTATTTGAAAAAAATAAAAAAACATGTTGACATACTTCGACAGTCGTAGTAAATTAACTACGACAGATATAGTACGACAGTCGTAGTACGCGTGACGTAGTATAAAAATGCGGAGGAACATACATGATAGAAATAAGTAGTGATGTGATCCGTGGCTATAACGATACGATGATTCTTAACATATTGATAGAGGGACCATCGTACGGATACGAAATATCCAAGCAGATAAGAATGAAGACGCAGGATAAATACATAATTAAGGAAACCACCTTGTATTCAGCGTTCTCGAGAATGGAAAAGAACGGATATATCGAATCTTTTATCGCAGAGTTGGGCACGGACGTAAATGGAAAAAAAAGAACCTACTACAGAGTAACGGATGTAGGGCGAAGATATTACGAAGAAAAATGTGAGGAATGGATACTGACCAAAGAAGTTGTTGAGAGATTCATTCAAAAATAAGAAGAAAGAATAAGAGAAAAAAGACATGGAAATAATTAAAAATTATCTGGAATCAATGTTTGCTAGTTTACCAAATACTGAGCAGGTAATAAAAGCAAAAACAGAGCTCCTCTGCATGATGGAGGACAAATATAATGAATTAATCCAAAATGGTGAGAGTCAGAATAGTGCGGTTGGAACAGTGATCTCTGAATTCGGTAACCTGGATGAGCTCGCTGAGGCACTTGGTATTTCAGGAGAGGTTAACCAGACCAATGAGTATCAGCAGAATAACCCTTCAAGATTTGTATCCTGCGAAGAAGCAAAAGAATATGTTGCTGCACGAACCAAGTATGGTTTTTGGACTGGAATTGCAGTAATGCTGTGCATATGCTGCACAACAGGACCGATTCTGGGTGATGCCTTAAGACTTCCTGAAGTGGTAGGTGTTCTTTTACTCTTCAGCTTCATAGGAATTGCCGTGGGACTGTTTATATATTCAGGAAATATGTTTTCGAAGTGGAAATATATTCATAAGGAAAGATGCCAAATCGATATGATGACAGTTGGTTATCTGGCGAATGAGAGAAAGAATTATGCGCCAACTCACTCAGTAAGAAAGACTGTCGGTATTGTTTTATGTGCCATATGCTGGGTAGGAGCGGCAGTTCTTGGCAGTACGCATGTTCCAATGCTTGAGGAACTGAGTGGTATAGCACTGTTTATTATGGTTGGTGTCGGCGTGTTCCTGATTATTTCTTCTGGAAGTAGAAAAAAAGCATACGACGAACTGCTGAAGACCAATGATGTATCAACAATCAGCGGCAATTATATTCAGGAGCAGCAGGAAGAGTATAAGAGTCCAGTGGGACAGCTGGTTATGGAATTGTTCTGGCCGGTTGTTACCTGCATCTATCTGACTACAAGCTTTATAACATTCAGTTGGGGAATGACCTGGATTATCTGGCCAGTAGCAGCTGGCACGTTTGTAATTCTGCGTGCGATACTAAGAAAGAATGAGGAATAGAAAATGAAGAAATATAGAGGACTCAAGATAACAATATTAATAATATTGGCGGTTATAACAATCGGTGCGATTGGATATGGAATAAACAGACATGTATTTACTTTCGTCTCAGGTTGTGGAGGTCCCGCTGATGTAGGACCAATAGAGAATAAGGAAATCGCGATAACAGACATGAGTTTTGATAGTGTTCAGGTGAATATGGATATTTCCCAGCTTACGATCCAGAAGGGAGATGAACTCAGTCTGGTATATGAGATGCCGAGTGGTCTTGTTCCAGATGTAACAGTGGATAGAAATACACTGGTAATAAAGAGTAGGAATAAGCTCCATTTTTCATTCCCACATTTTAATCAGGAGTACAAGCTGATTCTGACAATACCGGAAAATAAGGATATGGATGAACTCGATATTGATATAGACTTAGGAGATGTCAGAATATACGATGTCAATTGCAAGAAACTGGCAGTAAAAGCCGATTGTGGAAATGTTCAGATTAAGGGCATTGTTGCAAAGGATATAGCTCTCGAAGCGAAATTCGGTAATATCGAAGGAGAGAAGATTGCATGTCAGGATTTTAATGGAACGTTAAATGCAGGAAATCTTCATATGAATGGTCTTCAGGCAGAGACAATTACAGCGGAAGCCGATATGGGAAATGTTGAATTCAATGATACATTCTTCAAGTCAGGTAATTTTGAGGCGGATCTTGGGGATATTCAGATTCGTGGTGATGCAGAAGAAATCGAGGCCAAATGTGATCTTGGAGGAATTGTTATTGAGACAAAGAGCTCTGAGGACGAGATGAAGCTTAAGTTAAAGGTTAGCCTTGGAGAAATCACGGTTAATGGAAGAAAGTGGTAATAGTCTGTTTGTATATAAAGAAACGAAAGAGGCTGTATGGAATCCTAAGGGGTTCCATACAGCCTTCTTGTTACTGGAATCAATCGGGTGCCTAAATATGCACCGAGAAGACATAGGGCTATATCTCCTGGAACTGCAAGAATAAAACAATACAGGAAAAGAGGCCAAAGACCAATTGGCGTCATGATTACGTAGTTAGATATTATGTAGTAATACACCATGCCGAGCAGGTAGACAAAGAACAGACCTGCAAAATTTGCAATTAGAACAGAAGGGTAAGTGAGTTTCTTACTTCGCTTAACCATGAATCCTGTAACATAGGTTCCTACAACGAAACCAATGATATACCCAAAACTTGGCTTGAGGACATAGAATAGACCTCCGCCCTCTGCAAAAATCGGTAAGCCGACAAGGCCTAGAAGCATGTACACAAGCACGCATACGGCTCCGGCGGTAGGACCGAGAAATAGTCCTGCCATCATAGTGAATAGAAACTGCAGTGTAAATGGAACCACGGGAATTGGTATTTTTATAAATGTGCCGACCGCTATGAGAGCAACAAATAGTCCGCAGAGTGCGAGCTTTTTTGGGTTTCCGAGTGTTTTTTTATTAGTGTTCATGCCTTGTGTCCTTTTCCTCAAATATTGGCAACAATTAATGATTATTAATTGTTAATTAATCCTTGGTCATTGTATATGAGATAAGCCTTCATGTGTAATTTATATTTGATGAATTGTAAACCAAAGTTTGTTGAGTCTAAGAAAATTTACGTGTAAAATAATAAGATATTTATGTGAGAAGCTGGGGCTGTGCGAAGGTTGACGTACCTTCATTGCAGCATATGCCAGAAGGGATAAGGAATAGATGTACAGCCAGAGCGAATTGGTGGAAAAAATCAATAAGGTGATTGAGAATGGGCCTTTTTGTGATACCTGGGATTCATTAAAAAAATATGAGCCTCCAAAATGGTATAGAGATGCCAAGTTTGGTATCTTCATTCACTGGGGAATATTTTCTGTACCTGCATATGGAAATGAATGGTATTCAAGACATATGTATATGCAGGGGACACCTGAGTTTGAACATCATGTCAAGACCTATGGCCCGCAGAAAGAATTTGGTTATAAAGACTTTATTCCCATGTTTACGGCACAGAAGTTTGATGCAGATAAATGGGCGAAACTTTTTAAAGAAGCAGGAGCGCAGTATGTAACTCCTGTTGCAGAACACCATGATGGCTTTCAGATGTATGATAGTGATTTGTCGGATTGGTGCGCGAGCAAGAAGGGACCATGTAGGGATGTGCTTGGTGAGCTATATGCTTCTTTTGACAAATATGGACTGAAGCACTGTGCGTCTTCTCACAGAATTGAACATTGGTTTTTCATGGGGCATGGGAAGGAATTTGATTCGGATATACATGAACCACTTAGGCGAGGTGATTTTTACTGGCCAGCCATGCCTGAAGCAGATCATTTTGACTTTAACTCAGAACCGACACCGACGGAGGAGTTTCTGACAGACTGGTTGTGCAGATGCTGTGAACTTGTTGACAAATATCAGCCAAGGTTAATCTATTTTGACTGGTGGATTTTGCATAAATCAGTGGAACCATATTTGAGAAAGTTCGCGGCATATTATTATAATCGCGCGGCAGAATGGGGCGAAGGTGTTGTCATCAATTATAAACACGAGGCGTTTCCAGAGGGATGCGCCGTGGTCGATATTGAAAAGGGACAGTTTGCGCAGGCGAAGCCTTATGTCTGGCAGACGGATACGACAGTTGCATGGAACTCGTGGTGTTATACAGAGGGAAATGTGTATAAATCGTCAGTTCAGATTATCAGAGATCTGGTTGATATAGTTAGCAAAAACGGACGACTCATGCTGAATGTCGGGCCGCGGGCAGATGGTACTATTCCAGAGGGGGATAGGAAGATACTGCTGGAGATAGGAGAGTGGCTTGAGACAAATGGCAGAGCAATCTACGGGGCTGAAATGTGGAATGTGTCCGCTGAAGGGCCGACTCGGATAAAAGAGGGCAAGTTCACAGACGGAGAGAAGAGAGATTACACTTCTGAAGATATACGATTTACGATTGCTGGCGGAAAACTATTCGCGATATGCCTGAACATGACGGGAGTGAGCGAAATCTGCATTAAGTCGCTTTCTGCGGCGGGCGGATTAGAAATAACAGGCGTTAGCAGACTGGACAATGTGTCAGTCAAAAAGTTTGAGCAGGATGATAGAGGCCTTCATATTTACACAGACATGGTAAAAGATGAAAGACCAATCGTATTTGAAATTAACTAGGTGAAACAAAATTAGTAGCTATTGTACAAAGCCTCGAGCTCAGGTCTGCACTCTAGGAATTTTTGGCCCAGCTCAGGGTCAAAATGCGTACCAAGAGACTCGGTAATGATACCGAAGGCTTTGTCAAAACTCATGCTGTCTTTATAACAACGCTTGCTTACAAGGGCGTCAAATACATCTGCAAGAGCCATGATTCTGGCCTCGATGGGAATATCGGTCGCTTTGATATGTGTGGGGTAGCCAGAGCCGTCCCACCTCTCATGATGGTAGTGGGCTACATTTACAGCAATTTTTTTGAATTCTTCATCATCCGAAGCGGACAGAACCTCAGCGACAATTACAGCACCCTTTTCAGCATGCTGTTTCATTACAGCGAATTCTTCATCCGTGAATTTTCCGGGCTTTCTAAGAATAACATCATCTATGGCTATCTTTCCAAGGTCGTGCATAGGAGCTGCCTTAATCATGCTTTCACAGAATGAGTCTGAAAAAGGACAGCCGGACTGTTCTTTCATTTTATCCATGAAAACCTTTACACAGTCACTGGTTCTTGTGATGTGTCCACCGGTACTGTTATCTCTACTTTCAACCATAATCGCCATTCCTTTTATGATTGAATTCTGAATCTCATATATACGCTTATTCTTCTCGTCTAACGAATGTGACATCGAATTGAAGTTGTCAGCAAGATCTCCAAAGTCATCACAGCTTATTACGTCAATGTTCTGCTTGAAGTTCTCTTTAGTTATTTCCTCAGTGGCTTTTTTGAGTTTGATTAGTGGTTTTGTAAAATAGTGCGAGCATGCCACAAGAAGCAGAATGCTAAGGAAAATGATTCCCAATGTCATAAAGTAGACTGAGGGTTCAATACTGAAACCATAATTAAGGCTATAATTTCTGAAGGTTGACACTAAATAAAAAACTGGGAAAATGCCAGCAGAGAGATAGAAAATTGTAATAATTGCGGAGGTTGATATTTTTCTGCTGCCAGGGTACGAAGTCAGCTTCCCGCCTGGGAAGAATCTGGGGAGAACATATACGCGGTGTATGGCATCAAGCAACATAAAGGACAGAGTTGATATGAAAATACAGCTCTGAACAATATTAAGCAGAGAGGTTATGGCGATTGAATGGGAATTAATTCCATATTGAACGTGAAGTGTAATCAGTATTCCCAGCTCCATGAAAAAAGATACAAGCCAGCCAACCCCTCCAATAAGTGAAAAAGCAAGTGGAAGATTAATTGTGCGCGTAGCAAGCTTCTGTTTTGAGGTTGATATGACATATATGATTACCAGCAGAATAGGTATTATGAAAGCGGCAGATGAGAGTATGTTTATAAGCATACGATGCTCGTCCATGTATTTTAACCAAAAAAGATATGCTTCGTCCTGATGTAATGGGAGCTGCTGTGAAGCGACTAATAAATAACCTGAGAAATTAATGAGTCCAACAATATTCAAATAAATGGTCGAGATTATGGTAAATTTTTTCTTATCTAGTATTCTACTGTTCATATCTGTACACCTCATTTTGCGATTAGTCGCATCGCTTGAATTTTACCATGAATAAAGGAGAATGTACATTTTCGGGGAGGCATAGTATAATTTTAAGGTAAACGCATTGCCAAATTGCGGGAATTGCGAATTAGAATTTTTATGTAAAGAAAGGATATGGAAACTAATTATGGATATCAAAGCAAAAATAGACGAGATCGTAAAAAAATTTCAGACAGATGAGAATTTCAAGAATGAATTCGGCAAGAATCCAGTGAAGGCAGTTGAGGGGGTTCTTGGTATTGATCTTCCTGATGATCAGATTAATGGCATTATCGACGGAGTTAAGGCAAAAGTATCACTTGATAAGCTTGGTGGTCTTTTTGGCGGATTCGGAAAATAAAAGCAGGAGAATCACACGATAATTATGGAACCTTCTATGCCTTATTCAGAAGTGACAGTTAGTTTCGGAGAAAAGCAGAAGGAAGTAGAAAAGAGTCTTCAAAAAACATATAAGAAGGCTCTTTTTACACCCTTTGCAAAAGCGATAACGGAATATGAGATGATTAAGCCGGGAGATAAGATTGCAGTATGTATCTCCGGCGGTAAGGATTCTATGTTGATGGCTAAGCTTTTTCAGGAGATAAAGCACCATAATAAGTTTCCTTTTGAAGTTGAATTTCTGGCGATGGATCCGGGATACAATAAAGAGAATCGTGAGCTCATTGAATATAATGCCAGAATTCTTGGAATTCCTCTTAAAATATTTGAGACGACTATCTTCGATATGGTTTACGAGGTTGACAAATCGCCCTGCTATCTATGTGCACGTATGAGGCGCGGCAACTTGTATACGATGGCAGAACAGTTAGGATGCAATAAGATTGCCTTAGGACATCACTATGATGATGTCATTGAAACAATATTAATGTCGATGCTATATGGCGGTCAGATGCAGACTATGATGCCTAAACTTCACAGTACTAATTTTGAGGGGATGGAGCTTATTCGTCCACTCTATAGAGTCAGAGAAGCAGATATTATCAGATGGAGTAAATTCCATGGCTTGAGATTCCTTCAGTGTGCGTGCCGTTTCACGGAGTCTCATGCTGATATCAAGGAAGATGGTACATCCGATTCAAAGAGGATGGAAATCAAGCAGATGATAAAGAATATGAAGGAATATAATCCTTTTGTAGAAAGTAATATTTTTAAAAGTATGTACAATATCAACCTGAGCACAGTCATTGAATACAAGGACAAAAAAGGGGTAAAGCACAATTTCCTTGAAGATTATGACTGCGATATGAATTGAGATATGAATTGAGATATGAATTGAGATAAATGAAACTAAGCTGAATTATGTTGAATAAACATTCAGATTGAATATTTATCAAGAGAGGTAACAAAGTTATGACGAAGTGGGAAGGATATCAAAAAGGAATTAATTTTGGTGGCTGGTTATCACAGTGCAACCATACAAAAGAACGCTACGACAACTTTATCAAAGAAGAAGATTTCAAAACCGTGTCTGAGTGGGGCGCTGATCATGTACGAATTCCTGTAGACTATAATTTGGTTGAAACAAAGGAAGGCGCTTACAAGGAAGATGGTTTTGCATATATTCAGAATGCAATTAACTGGTGCGAAAAATATAATCTGAACATGATTCTTGATCTTCACAAGACTATGGGATTCTCTTTCGATGTTGGAGAACAGGAGGACGGGTTCTTCAATAATGAAAGCTATCAGGAGAGATTTTATCTTCTGTGGGAGCAGTTTGCAAAGCGCTTTGGAAAATACTACAAGAGAGTTGCCTTTGAATTGTTGAATGAGGTTACTTCTCCAGACTATATGCCAACCTGGCTTAGCATAGTTGAAATAGCAATAAAGAGAATTAGAGCAATTGAACCTAATGTAACGATTATGGTTGGTGGCTACTATAATAATAGTGTAGAAGCGGTAAAGGATATCAAATTGTCAACATATGACAATATAATCCTTAACTTCCACTGCTATGATCCAATTGTATTTACTCATCAGGGAGCACACTGGGTACCTGAGATGGATACAGAATACAGAACAGTATTCCCCAAGAATGCAGGTGATTATGCTAAAGAGATGGCACATATTCCTTTCTGCCAGAATCTGATGAGCGAATTTGAAGAGATGGGTCGCAGGGAGCCACTTATTACATCTGCCTACTTTGAAATGCTCTTTGAGAGTGCAATAAAGACAGCAGAAGAAATTGGAGTTCCACTGTACTGTGGCGAATATGGTGTAATTGATAGGGCTGATACAACAAGTATATTGAACTGGTACAAGATGATTATGGAAGTTCTCAAGAAGCATGATATTGGAAGAGCGGCATGGTCATACAGAGAGATGGATTTTGGCTTCGTTGATGAGCATATGAAACCAATAATTGAAGATATTAAGAAGGAATTGTTCGCATAACGACAGCTTTATTGTGATGAGAAAAGAGACGATCGGGTATGGTTTCATACCCGGTCTTTTTTATGCTGAATAATAATCGACAATCCTTCTAATGCTTTATGTTTCATTCGAGATGGACGTAACAATATGCAGTTTTGCATATCTATCCAAAAAGTTTAGCATTTGTAAAAAAATATATTGACATCATATTTCAATAATATATACTAGATTCTGTCGGTTTAGTTTTACTAAACCGCGGGTTTGATAAAAACAAACGAACGACAAACGAAAAAACAAGAAAAAACTAGAGAAATAGCCGACAAAAGAGCTAAAGAAAGTACGTAAGTATGAATATAGGTAATAAGATAAAACAATTGCGAATGCAATTGGGGCTGACGCAGGAAGAACTGGCCGACAGAGCAGAATTGTCCAAGGGCTTTATAAGCCAGCTGGAACGAGACCTGACAAGCCCCTCAATTGCGACACTGGTTGATATTCTTCAGTGCCTTGGAACGGACCTTAAATCTTTTTTTGCAGATTCAGAGGACAATCAGGTGGTATTCCATAAGGGTGACTATTTTGAGAAGAAAGACTGTGAACTCAAGAATACGATTGAATGGATAATACCGAATGCACAGAAAAATATGATGGAGCCGATTCGCCTGACACTTGAAGCAGGTGGAAGCACCTACCCGGATAATCCTCATGAAGGAGAAGAATTCGGATATGTGTTATCAGGAACTGTGGAGATAGTGGTTGGAAAGAGGAAATTCAAGGCCTCAAAGGGAGAATCGTTCTATTTTACAGCAAGGTATAAACACTATCTCAGGTCAGAAAAAGGAGCGATGCTGATATGGGTTAGCTCGCCACCAAGTTTTTAATTTAAGCATATCAAAACAAAGAAGTGACAATATAAACAAAGTCAGAGAAATAAGAGGAGAGAGAAACAGGAAATGAAAAAAGGCGATACTTTGATTAAGATGACACATGTTAAGAAAAGCTATGATGGCAAGACCAATGTCATAGAAGACTTTTCTTTGGATGTAAATGAGGGTGAATTTGTAACATTCCTCGGGCCATCAGGATGTGGTAAAACTACCATTCTTCGAATGATTGGTGGATTTGACACACCTACCAGTGGAGAAATTCTGCTTGAGGGAAGTGATATCTCGCTTCTGCCTCCAAACGAAAGACCAATCAACACTGTATTCCAGAAGTATGCGCTGTTTCCACATCTCAATGTATATGACAACGTTGCATTTGGACTTAAGCTTAAGAAGATGGATAAGGCACAGATTGCTGAAAAAGTAAGACATGCTCTTGAAATCGTAGACCTTGAGGGATTCGAGAAAAGAAGCATTACAACTCTTTCTGGTGGTCAGCAGCAGCGAATTGCAATTGCAAGAGCAATTGTAAATGAGCCTAAGCTTCTGTTGCTTGATGAGCCACTTTCTGCACTTGATTACAAAATGCGTAAGGAAATGCAGCTTGAACTTAAGGATATGCATAAGAAACTGGGAATTACTTTTATCTTTGTAACACATGATCAGGAAGAAGCGCTGACAATGTCAGATAAGATAGTTGTTATGGCGGATGGTGAGATTCAGCAGGTTGGAACACCTGAGGAAATCTATAATGAGCCCAAGAACGTTTTTGTTGCGGACTTTATTGGCGAGAGCAATATCTATCAGGGCGTGATGAGTGACCAACTCAAGGCTTCTTTTGCAGATGCAACCTTCGAGTGCGTTGACGATTATGAGCCGGGAACCAAGATTGATGCTGTTATCCGTCCGGAGGATGTGGATGTTGTAGCACCAGCGGAAGGACAGCTTAAGGGAACAGTATCAAGCGCAGATTTCAAGGGTACTTTCTATATTACTTTTGTTCAGTGTGGCAAATATGAAGTTGAAGTACATTGCCTCAAGCATTATGAACCGGGAACAGAGGTTGGACTTAGAGTTGTTGCTGACAATATTCATATCATTCCATACGATACAACAATCAACCATTTCGAAGGTAAGATTGAAGGATATGCTGAGACGGGACTTAAGGTTGTATTTGCTGACTTCACATTGGATGTTGAGGCTACCAAAATTTTCGAGGGAGCAACGATCAAAGATGGTGTGCTTGTGGATGCTGCAGGAGTTGAGCTGTCTTTTGAGGGAACAAAGGTGGATATGTCTTTTGCACCTGAAGATGCAGCAATGTATGATGACGAAAATGAGGGAGATATAACAGGTGAGATTATTTCCTTCTACTATATTGGAGACCATTACAGTTATACAATTCGTACTGAATCCGAAGAGGATTATGTTGTTAATGATGAGTATTTATGGAATCAGGGAGACCGCGTAAGCGTAACACTTCCAAAAGAGACCATGAAATTTGAATTGGTTTAAGGAGAGGTGCAGATGAACAAATTTCACTTTGACAGGAAGCACCTGACAATTCCATATCTGCTGTATCTGGCAGTATTTGTTGTTGTTCCGCTTCTTGTAGTTATTTATTATGGATTCACAGATTCTGAAGGTCACATTTCATTTACTAACTTTGTGGCATTTTTCTGTAATACCAAAACGATGGGAACACTTCTGTATTCCCTGGTACTTGCAATAATTGTTACTATCATATGCCTTCTGCTTGCGTATCCAGTGGCATATATCCTTGCAAAGGGAGAATATTCAAGAAAGCATTCATTCCTAATGGTGTTTGTCCTTCCTATGTGGATTAACTTCACACTCAGAGTAACAGCATTAAAGGAAATACTTACTCTTCTTGAAGGGAATCTGGCATTTCATCCCTTCCTGAATACAGTGATTGGTATGGTATATGACTTCCTGCCATTTATGATTATGCCACTATATAATGCGTTGACTAAACTGGACAACTCCATGATAGAGGCATCTAGGGATCTTGGAGCAAATGGACGTCAGACATTCCTTAAAGTAATTCTTCCATTGTCTGTGCCGGGTATTATCAGTGGTATCACAATGGTATTCTTACCAGCCATGACCAACTATGTTGTTTTGGATATGGTATATAACAGTACTTATATCATGGGTAGTCTTATTGGAAGTTACTTCAGTTCATATGACTGGAACAACGGATCGCTTATATCAGCAGTTCTTCTGATTTTGATTGGTCTGTTTACGATTCTTACCAATAGAATGGCTGGAGATAAAGATAGTAGAGAAAGGGGCAGAGTATGATGAAGAAATTATTACAGCATGGATTTATATATCTGGTACTTGCTTTTTTGTACCTGCCTATTTTGATTTTGGCCTTTTACAGCTTCACTGATGCAACCATGATTGGACAGGTCAGAGGATTTTCATTAGACAATTATGTGACTCTGTTTACCAAGGATGAGCTCATCAGTATGATGCTTGGTACAGTTCTGTTAGCCTTAGGAGTTGCTCTTTTATCAACAATTCTTGGAACGCTTGGTGCTATTGGCGCATTTTATTCCAAAAAAGGAATTCGCGGAACGGTTGAACTTCTCAATGAGATTCCTATCGTGAACGCAGATGTTGTAACAGGTTTTTCGGTTTGTATCTTCCTTATTGTAATGTGTCATATGGATAAGGGAACATTCATTCCGCTTGTTGTTGCACAGACTGCACTTTGCGCACCATTTGTATATCTGTCAATTACACCAAGACTTAAGATGATGGATCATTCTTTATATGAGGCAGCTCTTGATCTGGGATGCAAACCAAGACAGGCACTTATGAAGGTTGTTATTCCTCAGATCAGACCGGGAATTGTGTCTGGATTTATGACAGCAATTACCCTTTCACTTGATGATTATTTCATCGCAACCTACACTAAGCCAGCTACATTTGATACAATTTCGACCTACGTTGTCAATGCGACAAGAGGATCGCAGACTGAGATAAAGACTGCATTGTGGGCTCTGTCAGCAATTCTGTTCATTGTGGTTGTCGGCTCAGTTGTATATATGAATATTAGTGCGAGCAGAAAGGGGGAAGAGAGAGCATGAGAAGAAGATTAATTGCTTTTCTACTTATTTTGACCCTTGTGCTGGGATGTGCTTCTATGACCGGATGTGGAAAAGAAGGCGCTGATAGCTCGGATGTAGTAGTTCTTCGTATTAGTAACTGGGAGGAATATATTGATCTCGGCGAATGGGACGAGGAGGAAGATTTAATAGACCTTGAAGATGGAACAGAAATCCTTGGCGTGAATGCAATGTATGAGGATTTTGAGGAGTGGTATTATGATACTTACGGAATTGAGGTCAGGATTGAGTATTCAACCTTTGGAACCAATGAGGAACTCTATAATCAGATGACTATAGGAGATGTCTATGATCTTGCATGCCCTTCAGAGTATATGATTATGAAGATGATGCGAGAAGACATGCTGGTTCCTTATTCTGAAAATTTCAGAGATGTTGAGGATGAGAACAACTACTACGAGAGGGGATTGTCGCCATACATTCGTTCTGTATATGACACACTCAATATAGATGGACAGACCTTGAGTGAATATGCTTCCGGTTACATGTGGGGAACCTATGGAATAGTTTATAATCCGGAACTGGTAGATGAAGAAGATGCCTCAAGCTGGAATATCCTGCTGTCTGACAAGTATAATAAGCAGATTACCATTAAGGATTCCGTTCGCGAGTGCCTGTTTAGTGCGTTGGCAATGGTTTATTATGATGATATTACCGACGAGGAGTTTGTCTCTTCAGATGACTATCAGGAGAGATTGTCCGATTACCTGAATAGAACTGATAAGGAATCAGTTGACGCGGTTGAGGAGATGCTCTCGCGAGTAAAGGATAATGTTTATTCCTTTGAGACAGACGCTGGTAAGGCCGACATGGTAACAGGTAAGGTTCTGGCTAATGCACAATGGTCGGGCGACGCGGTCTATACAATGGATCAGGCCGACGAGGATGGCATAGAATTGTGTTACGCAGCTCCCGATGAAGGAACAAACCTGTGGTTTGACGGATGGGTAATGCTCAAAAAAGGAATATCACAGGACCTTAGAAAACAGCATGCAGCTGAAGCATTCGTAAACTATGTTTCAATGCCTGAAAATGCAATCAGAAACATGTATTATATTGGATATACCTCAGTCATCTCTGGAGGAGATTCGAATCTGATATTCCAGTACATTGACTGGTGCTACGGAGCAGAGGAAGAGGATGAAGAAGAGGCTGAAGAAAGCGAAGAAGATACAGAAGATGTAGCGGACGATGCAGAAGATGCTGCGGAAGCAAGTGATGATGCGGCTGATTCAGATGTAGATGATTCCGATTCCGTTGATGCAGAGGATGCAGGTGATGCAGGTGATGATGCCGATTCAGTCGATGCAGAAGAGGCTGAGGATGAAGAAGAGGAGCTTGTGGAATATAAAATAGGTTACTTCTTCGACATGGATGATCCTGACGCAGATGATGAATACTGTATAATAACTACGATCGACCAGACAAAGAGGCAGCTGTATGCTCAGTATCCGCCTAAAGCTGTTGTAGACAGGTCTGTTGTAATGAGATGCTTTGATAATGAAGGAAATGACAGAGTCAACAGAATGTGGACTAATGTCAGATGCTTTGACCTTATGAGTTTGTTCAGATAAATTGTTCTATATTTATATGTTTTTTATGGCCTCCCTCTTTTTTGAGGGAGGCTTTTTGTTTTCAAGTGAAGCAATTTGGAGTATACTTAATTCTGTGTGCGATAATGAATATTCGTGCATGAGCATGAAGTCAGAATGAGGTTGTTATCTGGCGGAGTGCTTTTATCAAAAGCAAAAGGAAATATTACAATGGCTTGCTGTGACAGCTGCGCAAATTATTCATATGATGAAGATTATGAATGTTATACCTGTGATGTGAATCTTGATGAGGATGATATGTACAGATTCCTGACGGGTAATGATTTCACTTGTCCGTTCTATCAGAATGATGACGAGTATCAGGTTGTGCGCCATCAGATGTAATGCGGCAGGTTATGAAAGGGGAATATTTGTTGATATGAAAAAAGTAATACTTACAGGTGACAGACCTACAGGAAAACTCCATGTTGGACATTATGTTGGTTCGCTTAGAAGAAGAGTAGAGCTGCAGAACAGTGGAGAATTCGATGATATTTATATTATGATTGCCGATGCTCAGGCGCTGACAGATAATGCTGAGAATCCGGGCAAAGTCAGAGATAATATCATAGAGGTTGCGCTTGATTATCTCTCAGTTGGTATTGATCCAACAAAGAGTAATATATTAATTCAGAGTCATGTTCCAGAACTGACTGAGCTGTCATTCTACTATATGAATCTTGTTACTGTAGCAAGACTTCAGAGAAATCCTACCGTTAAAAATGAGATTCAGCTTAGAAATTTTGAGGCAAGTATTCCGGTTGGTTTCTTCACTTACCCTATTTCACAGGCTGCAGATATCACTGCTTTTAAGGCTACGGTTGTTCCTGTTGGTGAGGATCAGATGCCGATGCTTGAGCAGACTAAGGAGATAGTTCACAAATTCAATACTGTATACGGTGAAACGCTTGTGGATCCTAAGATTATGCTTCCAGATAACAAGGCTTGCCTTAGACTTCCTGGAACAGATGGTAAGGCTAAGATGAGTAAATCGCTTGGCAACTGTATCTATTTATCTGATACGGAGGAGACTGTAAAGAAGGCAGTTATGGGTATGTTCACAGACCCTAATCATCTGAGAGTTGAGGATCCAGGTAATGTTGATGGCAATCCAGTATTTATTTATTTGGAGGCTTTTGCCAATAAAGATCATTTTGCTGAGTATCTTCCAGAGTATGCAGGTATTGAAGAGCTTGAGGAGCATTATAAGAGGGGCGGACTTGGCGATGTAAAGGTTAAAAAGTTCCTTAACAATGTTCTTCAGGAAACACTTTCTCCAATCCGTGCTAAGCGTGCAGAACTTGAGAAAGACATTCCCGCAGTGTATGAGATTCTTAAGCAGGGAACAGACAAGGCAAGAGCAGTTGCGGCACAGACTCTTGATGAAGTGCGTGCGGCAATGAGAATTAATTATTTTGATGATATTGAGCTTATCAAGGCTCAGAGCGAGAAATACAGTAATTAGTGTGAAGTATGCTTGATGACAATAGTCAAGACATCAGAAATACGAGAAGTTGCAAGATTTTGCACAAACCTGGTGAAATAGTGATGGATAATAAAAACATTAATACACCAAGTAAAAAGAAAAACAAACAGGGGAGCCCTTTGACGGTGGTTCTTGTTGTTCTGTTGACAGTGGCTCTTGTTGGAGCAGGACTTATATATTATTTCCTTAATTCTGCAAAAGAATCACTAGAAGAAGAACTGACAAGCGCAAAGACTGAGCGAGATGTTGCCAATGCTGAAGTGGCAGCAATGGAAGAGGAACTTAAGGATTACAGAGAGGGACCTGTTTACACTCAGTCTGAATATAACAGAGGGATTAAAGAGGCAGAGGAAAAAGCCAAAAATCAGACGGCTGATGAAATGCGTGCTCAGATGAAGGAGAGGATTCTCTCTGGTGAAGGAACTGTTCCAATGCTCAGATCATTCTTCCCGAGTGAAATAGTATTTCTTCAGGACGGAATCTATCATTTTGTTCAGATTGATGAAGCGGTGACACCTAGAAAGTGGACTGACAACAATCTGGTGATTACGCCAGGTGAGCAGTGGTATGATTATCAGGTTAATGGAGAGAGCGTTGTTAGACGTGGAATAGATGTCTCTTCATTCCAGGGTGATATCAATTGGTCCAAGGTTGCTGCTGACGGAATTGATTATGCAATTATAAGACTTGGAATCCGTGGGTACGGAAGCGGTAAGCTGGTGCTTGATACGAAATTCGAGCAGAACATCAAGGGTGCTCTTGAAAATGGAATAGACGTAGCGGTTTATTTTTTCTCTGAGGCGCTCAATGAAGAAGAAGCAGTCGAAGAGGCAGAGTTTGCAATGGAGGCACTCGAGCCATACAACATCAAGTGCACACTTGCTATTGATATTGAAGATGTTAATGATGATACCGCACGAACCAAAGGACTTACGCAGGAGCAGTGGACAAATAATTGCATAGCTTTCTGCGAAAAAGTAAAAGAGAATGGATATAAGCCGCTGATATATGGAAATATGGAGAGTATGATACTGATGCTCGACATAGCTAGACTGAACGATTATCCCAAGTGGTGGGCGGCATATTATGGTTATTTCTACTATCCATATGATTTCACGGTATGGCAGTTTAGTGAAAAAGGTAAAGTAAACGGAATCTCAACAAATGTTGACCTTAATATTTCTTTTGATGACTGGTACAGTATGGAAAGGTAATATAATTATATGTATTTGTTGTTGACAACGTGAGGTTTCAAGTGTAATATAAATTCGTTGTCGATTGATGGCTTGACCACAGGAGATGATGGATGTGCGTGTAGCTCAGCTGGATAGAGCACTTGGCTACGGACCAAGGTGTCGGGAGTTCGAATCTTCTCACGCACGCGATAGCAACAAAGAAGAGATGCGAATGCATCTCTTTTTTTGTTGCTGCGTGTGGGGACGGTTCTTTTGTCACAAGGAGCGCCCATTTGTCACAAGGAGTGTCCCTCTGGCACGGAATATGCATGTGCTCCATCTTCAGAGATTGGTGGTACCAGCCAGTTGTTAAAGGATGCAATTCTGGATAAGTTCAATGATGCGATTATTCCGGAGAATTCGGAATATGCAAATGCTTAATGCTTTATGAAAGTATTAAGCTTGATAGTACGATAAGTAAGAGGTCTCTATCTCATATGAGGTAGGGACTTTTTTGTATTATGTCCCTTTCTGCCTTTGTGTGTATTATAATACTAAGTAGCAAAATTAGAATTGATTGAGTTCTTTAAGCGAGAGATGACAATTGAATTTTAGTTCAATTGTATGTAGACATAAACAAAATATATTTGATATTACAAGGAGATACTCTGAATGAAGGTTCTTTTGTTTTGCTGTAAAGGTTTTGAAATGATGGAATTTGCACCATTTTACGATGTGTGTGGGTGGGCCCAAAGTGAATATGGTTATGATGTTAGCATTGATGTAGCAGGATTTTCAGAAATGGTGAAAAGTGCCTTTTGGAATAATGCGATAAAAGTTAACACATTAATTGATGCTGTTTCTGTGGATGACTATGATGCTCTTGCAATTCCAGGAGGAGACCATTTGTATGGATATTTTGAGGAAGCATATGATGAGCGTTTCTTGCAATTAATACGAGAATTTGATTGCAAAAATAAAACAATTGCTAGTATTTGTGTAGCTGCATTGCCGATTGGAAAAGCTGGTGTTTTGGACGGTCGAAAGGCTACCACTTATCATTTATGTGGTGGCTATCGCCAAGAGGAACTAGCAGGCTTTGGTGTAGATGTGATTAATGAACCAATTGTTGTTGATAGAAATATAATTACATCATATTGTCCGCAAACAGCTAATGATGTTGCATTCTTGTTATTAGATAGTCTGATTGGTAAGGAGAAAACACAAGTAGTAAAAGAAGGAATGGGTTGGTAATTATATCGATTTACAAGATACAGTCAAATCCCAGTTTGT
>JAGHUF010000026.1 GCA_018064935.1 Candidatus Merdinaster equi
TCTTGCATTTCCATCACTTATAATAGCGAAGCTATCATTGATTTACAAGAATTCCTTGAACGAATAAATGCCCATGAGTGGGACTTTTTTTGTTTCTTTGATGTAAAGAATTCAAAAATAAAAGGAATATAAAATTATAATTGAATAAGACAATACCAAATGCAACCCGCATTTCCCTTGCAGTAGCTCATTTGACATTCTACGCCCTCCGAGCGATATAATTCTTACAACTAAGTCATTGCAACACTTCTATTGCGCTAAGGTTGGAAATTTTGCGATTCCTTCCTGATATCTTCTCTAACAGCTCTTTCTAGTAGATGATTCACATATATCGGACACTCTCTATGATATGAAGAAGTGGGAGAGGACTCCCATTGTTTTAGAGTGCCTAATGGTATTTCATATTTATCAGCAAATTCCTGTTGTTTTAAATTAGTTAATTTTCTGATTTCTTTAATAGTCATTACATTTCTATCTGAGGCAACCAGTTTTCATCTGTTTTTCTTCTTAATTCCAACGGAACGCAATCATAGAAAGCGCTATTTTCCGCAATTGCCATGTCAATGATCCAAAAATCATTGTTATTTTGCATTATATCAATACTCCATTGTCCTGACAATTTCATGAGCGGAAGAATTTCTTTGACTTTTTCTACAACCTTATCTTTGTTTTCTTCATACCTTTTATACAAAGTCTCTTCGTGTGATGTGTAAATGATATAGTCGTAGATTTTATCCGGCTCGTCTTTGTCAGATTGATTTCCAAATCGATCTTTCATCACTTTCGAATCCCAATAGTTATGGATTCCGATTACTTCATCTGTATCACAGTCTACAAAAACTCTATATTCTGTATGGAGCGGAAGTCCATGATAGATAGTAGGGTTATTCTCTTTGTCTTCAATAAAGTCCCTTACACACCATTCATTCGTAGTAGATACGCCGTAAATGCAAGGTTTTGATAATGGAGCTGCCATTTGACTAGCTTGAAACTGAATAAACAACAAGTATTCGCCAATTTCTAATACTTCCTGAGGGCTTCTTATGCAAGCATTTCTAAAGTCGAATTTACTAGAATAAGTTCCCGTTTTAATAAAATATTTGCGATTAGTATTAAGACCAAATACCTTTTGGCAATATCTATTAACTATTTCCTTTGTTGTATGAGTGAGAGAGAAGTAGTCAGTTCTGGTTAATTGCAAAATAGGCATAGGGACTTTTACAATCGTGGTATCGGGAATCGCGAAAAAATCAGATGTCTTTACAGCATTTTTGATTTTTGGAAGCCAGTAGCCTATATTATTTTTATTCATGGACAACATCTCATAAATAATTGGATCCAAGTCAAGAATGTCCAGCCCTTGTCTAAACAAGTGATACCAGTAGCTTTCTTTTTCATCGTGTTTTAGATATTCCTGATATTCCATTAAAAGCATAGAGGATGAAGTTGGTGAGTGCTTGTAAATACATAATGAATAGTCATCTCAATGAAGTGAAAATAGATTTTGATAATAGAACCATTTTGAATTGACAATACAAAATGTATCACAAACACATATCACATTGCATGATATTATGCAAAGCATCGTCAACATATAATTGATTACAAAAAGGAGTGGTTATATGAAAAGTGAGCCGCTGGTAATACTAAAACATGGACTTGACAATATGATTGTTGAGTAATACCTATTTGTACGCGAGTCGTAATCCCACATTCATAACAATTTGGATGCGGGATTTTTCTTTTGCATGGGTCATTAAGAAAAGAAAATGCCATACAGATTATCTTGTTGATACGAATCTTTCAATATTCAAATCAATACATATCCCCCGAATTCTGCAAAATATGTTATAATTCTTCATAAGTGCGTTAATTTAACTGCAAAGGAGAAGACGGCATGAATTATAATGAGGCATTAGCAAAACTTAAGAGCTGTGGTCAGGAACATATTTTGAAATATTATGATGAACTTGACTCGAAGGAGAAGGAGAGCCTGCTTAAGCAGATTGAAGAGACAGATCTTACTATCGTTGATTCCATAAATCATAGAGATGAGCTTAACAAGAGGGGTGTGATTTCTCCTATCGATTCAATGGAATTACCTGAAATTGAGAAAAACAAGGACAAGTTTTATTCACTTGGAATTGAAGCTATAAAAAGAGGCGAAGTTGGTGCGGTTCTGCTTGCCGGCGGAATGGGAACCAGACTTGGCTCAGACAATCCTAAGGGAATGTATGATATTGGCTTAACTAAGCATGTATATATTTTTCAGAGACTTGTTGAGAATCTGATGGATGTTGTCAAAGTGGCAGATGCTTTTATTCCTCTGTACATAATGACCTCTGATAAGAATAATGACGCGACAGTGAATTTCTTCAAGGAGCAGAACTATTTCGGATACAATCCAGAGTATGTTTACTTCTTTAAGCAGGATATGGCGCCTGCCTCTGATTATGAGGGTAAAATCTATCTTGAGGAAAAGGGAAGAATTGCTACTTCACCTAATGGAAATGCTGGCTGGTATGTTTCAATGGTGCGCGCCGGACTTGCCAAAAAAGCAAAAGAGCAGGGCGTTAAGTGGTTTAATATTTTTGCTGTTGACAATGTACTACAGAGAATTGCAGACCCTGTGTTTGTCGGTGCAGTAATTGATGCCGGAGTAGTATCAGGAGCGAAGGTTGTAAGAAAGGTCGCAAAAGATGAGAAAGTCGGAGCAATGTGTCTTGAGGACGGACGTCCTTCCATTGTTGAATACTATGACATGACAGAAGAACTCATGGATGCGAAGAACGAGAAGGGTGACCCAGCATATAACTATGGAGTAATTCTCAATTATCTGTTCTCCATTGATGAGTTAGAAGCAATCTTCGAGAAGAAGCTTCCGCTCCACGTTGTTGAGAAGAAGATTCCATTTGTCAATGAAGAGGGTGAGGTTGTTAAGCCGGAAGAGCCAAATGGTTATAAGTTTGAACAGCTGGTTTTGGATATGATTCACCAGATGAAGAACACACTTCCATTCGAGGTTGTAAGAGAAAAAGAGTTTGCACCTATTAAGAACAAGACCGGCGTGGACTCTGTTGAGAGCGCAAGAGAACTCTGCAAGAAGAACGGAATAGAATTATAATACAATAAACCAATTCCTAATGAAGGAGACATTGTTAAATGAAGTCAAATAGAAACAGATTATTTGCAGCAGTGTTGTCAATTGTGTTTGTCGTGGCATGTGCGCTGAGTATTAACACCATTGACGCAAAAGCAGATAAGGGTAAGCAGTCCATACTGGATTCAAGAAATGGCGTTGTGAGAGTTATGTATGAGTCGCCACAGATGGTTAGTACCGGTTCTGCTTTTGGTGTTGGAGTACCGGGAGAAGAAACCTGTTACTGGGTAACTTGCTATCATGTTGTTAATCCTAATTACAGCGACAAAGAGACCTATGAACCTGTATATATTTCAACAGGTGAGTCGCTTACAGATTCTGTATATTCTGTAGATGTTCTTTTTGCAGATGCGAAGCTGGATATTGCTGTGCTTAAGACCTATAAGCCAATTGAAGGAAGAGTAGCACTTCCTTTGATAGAGAGCAAGGCCATGGCACCAACCATGACAATCTATACCCTTGGTTTCCCGGGTGTGTCTGATCTGGTTTCGGATAATTATAATTTGGGCAAAGACTTATCTTCGCTCACAGAAGATGAGACTATTACAACAGGAACTATTACAAGAACCAAGGTAGTAGCAGATAATGTACAGTATTTCCAGGTTGATGCAGATATTAATCATGGTAATTCGGGTGGCCCAACAGTTACTGAAGAAGGATATGTAATCGGTGTTAATGAGTCAATCATTAGGGATCCTAATGGGGGTAATTATCTGGGACTTGTTACACATGCAGATTATGTAATGGATGTTCTTGATGACCTCGGAATCGACTATGTGAAAAAGACAGATAGTGATCTCACACAGACTACAGTGGATCCTACTGTGAATACAGGAGACGATGATTCAGTCATCGAGATTCAGCCTGATGAGATCGATAATTTCTCCAGCAAAGGATTGGGAACAATTGAGCCAATCACAATAATTATTATTGCGGCTATCGCTTTGATTCTTATATTCATGATTATCTTCATGATAAGTACAGTGAGAAGAAGTAAGAGACTTGAGGCACAGATTGCCAAAGAGCGTGAACAGTATATGTCATATGGACGTATTGTGACTCCTCAGAAGTCATCCGCTCCCGCAGCTGTTCCGGGTGCGTTTGCACAACCTGCAGCGAATTCTGGCGCTCAGTTTGCACCTGCTGGAATGAATCAGGGACAGAGCCAGTTTGCACCTGCCGGAAATGCTCAGGCACAGAGTCAGTTTGCACCTGCTGGAGTTAATCAGGCGCAGAATCAGTTTGCACCTGCTGGAGCTAATCAGGCGCAGAATCAGTTTGCACCTGTTGGAAATGGTCAGATGCAGAGTCAGTATGCATCAGTTGAAACGAGTGCGGCTCAGAATGCTTCGGTATCTGTAGCAGCTGAAGCCGAGACAGCAAGTCAGTCTGAACTGTCAGAACAGATTCAGGCAGCAGCTGGCAATAATCCAGTTGCTTCAATCGAGGAAATTGAAGCTGCAAGAGGAGATAAGCAGAGTAAAGTTGCAGATGAGCAGCAGATTGCAATGGCTATGAGATCATCTGCTCAGGTTGCAACAGAAGAAGAAATACTTAAGGCACAGAGTCCTAAGCCGGTTATGGCCACGGAGATGCCTAAGTTTGAACAGCCAAGAAGAGCTACAACTATTCAGATTCAGCAAGCGTCTGCTCCAGGACCCGTCATGGGCGGCCGTCCAATGATGAATCCATTTATGCCAGGAGCACCAGTTGCTATGATGAATGAGCAGCAGGCGGATTCTGAGGCTAATGTGACTAGTGCTGAGATAGTAGAGGAACCAGTTTCAGAGCAGATTCCTGTAATTCCTTCTGTTTTCGGAAGCGCAGGTTATTATGCAGGACGTAATTTTGAGATTTCAACAAGCATTGTAATGGGTAGAAGCAAGGCGAGATGCCATCTTGTTTATCCACAGGATACACCTGGAATCAGTAATGTCCATGTAGAAGTTCTCAATAGAGATGGTAAGCTCTATGCTCTTGACAGAGGCTCATCATACGGTACTTTTGTTAATACTTCGACTAAGCTTACAGCTGGTCAGCCTTATGAACTTAAGGATGGTGATACTATCTCGCTTGCATCTGCTGCGAATATGTTCACTGTAAAATACTAATTCTGATGAAAACAGTATTACGATATTTAAAAGATTATAAAATTGAGGCAATTCTTGCTCCGCTTTTCAAAATGCTGGAGGCAACCTTTGAATTGTTTGTTCCATTGGTAATGGCCGATATCATTGATATCGGCATTACTAATGCTGATAAACCTTACATTTTCGGTAAGGTTTTTATTTTAGTTATTTTGGGAGTGGTTGGTCTTGCTAGCTCGCTTACTGCACAGTTTTTTGCGGCAAAGGCAGCAACCTACTCTTCTGCTAAGATGCGTCTGGAACTGTTTTCGCATCTCCAGAAAATCTCGTTCCGAGGCTTGGATGATATAGGAACATCAACTATGATTACCAGGCTGACCGCGGACTCAAATCAGGTGCAGAATGGAATAAATATGGCGCTGCGCCTTCTCCTTCGTTCTCCTTTTATTGTATTTGGTGCGATGATTATGGCCTTCACTGTGGATGTGCAGGGGGCTATTATTTTTGTGGTTATCATTCCACTTCTCGCAATTGTTGTCTCAATTATTATGGGTATTACAATCCCCTTATTTAAGAAGGTCCAGGGTGGCCTGGATAAGGTCTTATCGAGCACCAGAGAGAACCTCGGCGGAGTGAGAGTTATCAGGGCTTTTCACAAAGAGGACGATGAGCTTGAGAAGTTTGAAGACAGAAATCAGACATTAACAAAGCTGTCCCTCCGCGTTGGTAAGATATCAGCCCTCATGAATCCTCTTACCTTTGTTTTGATTAATCTGGCGACCATTGTTTTGATATATGTCGGGGCAATTCGTGTTGATAATGGAGTTATAACAACAGGTGCTGTAGTAGCACTTATCAACTATATGTCTCAGATTCTCGTCGAACTCATCAAGCTGGCCAATCTTATTATTTTAACTAATAAGCTGGTAGCCTCAGCTGCCCGTATTGAATCAGTTTTTGAGATACCTGTAAAAGAAAAAAATGTAGATGCAGATGCGCAGAAAAGAGCTATGGATGCACCAGTTTCTGTGGAACTGAAAGGAGTGAGCCTTCGCTATCATGAGGAGGGTGATGAAGCAATCACAAACGTAAATCTCATGGCCAAAGAGGGTGAAACCATTGGAATAATAGGCGGAACCGGAGCGGGTAAATCGACGCTTGTTAATCTTATTGCGGGATTCTACGAGGCTACAAAGGGTGAGGTAAGAATTTCTGGTGAAAATATAGAGTCGCTCAGCGATGAATACCTCCGTGAATTAATTGGATGTGTTCCACAGAAAGCAGTTCTGTTCAGCGGAACTATTAGAGATAATCTCACTATGGGTATGAGCAGACCTGTGACTGATGATGAGCTGTGGAAGGCTCTTGATGCGGCTCAGGCGTCGGGGTTCGTCAGAGAGAAAGAGGGCGGACTTGATTATGAGATTTTGCAGGGAGGTAAGAATCTGTCCGGTGGACAGAGGCAGAGGCTGACTATTGCGAGAGCACTTGCAAGGAATCCCAGAATACTTATTCTGGATGACAGTTCGTCAGCACTTGATTATGCGACAGATGCTGCTCTCAGAGGAGCTATTCGTGGTCTTGACAGTAGGCCGCTTACTTTTATTGTTTCACAGAGAACGGCATCGATGCTACAGGCAGATAATATCATTGTGCTTGATGACGGTGATGTTGCTGGATGTGGAAAGCATGAACAGTTATTGAGAAGTTGCGAGGTTTACAGAGAAATCTATGCGTCACAGTTCGGGGAGGAGGCTATGCAAAATGAAGGCTAAAAGCTCCGATAATAAAGGCGCTCTGAATCTAAAAAGGGTACTTACATATGTGAAAAAGCATTTGGGATATGTGATTTTGTCCCTGCTTTTAGCAACAGGAAGCG
>JAGHUF010000099.1 GCA_018064935.1 Candidatus Merdinaster equi
ACTCAGGTAGTAGGAACATTTGAGAAGAATAAGAGCTATGGTTTTGTTCTCCCAGATAATAAGAAGATTACAAGTGATATTTTTATTCCTAAGGAAAAAAACCTCGGTGCTGTAGATGGGCATAAGGTTTTGTGCCGTATCACAGATTATGGAAGTGTCAAGAAGAATCCAGAGGCAGAGGTTATCCAGATTTTAGGACATATAAATGATCCCGGGGTGGATATAATGTCTGTGGTTTTAGGACATGATCTGCCAACTGAGTTCCCAGAACGCGTGCTCAATCAGGCCGTCCGCGTTGCTAAACCTGTGTCAGAAGCAGATATGAATGGAAGAACAGATTTAAGAGCTGTTCAGATGGTCACAATAGATGGGGATGACAGTAAGGATCTGGATGATGCTGTAAGCCTTAGTGTGGAAGGCGATATATATCATCTTGGTGTTCACATTGCCGATGTTGCGAACTATGTTCAGGAGAATTCTGCGCTGGATAGGGAAGCGTTAAACAGAGGAACCTCTGTGTATCTGGTAGACCGCGTTATCCCGATGCTTCCACATACACTCTGCAATGGCATCTGTTCCCTCAATCAGGGGGAGGACAGGCTGTCTTTGTCGTGTCTTATGGACATTGATAACAAAGGTAATGTAGTAAACTACAATATTGTAGAGAGTGTGATTAATGTCGACAGACGCATGACCTACCATGTGGTATCAGACCTTCTGGAGTGCGATGAGTCTGAGTACCTAGAGGAGTATGCTTTTTTGGTGCCAATGTTCAGGGACATGCTGAAATTGTCAGAGATACTCCACAAGAAGAGGAAAAAAAGAGGCTCAATTGATTTCGATCTTCCTGAATCGCAGATTACTCTGGATGAGAATGGGCATCCACTTGATGTTCGAGCTTATGACAGGAATATTGCAACTGGAATAATAGAGGAATTCATGCTGATAGCAAATGAAACAGTGGCACAGCATTTTAATTATCTCGAGGTTCCGTTTGTGTACAGAACACATGAAACACCGGATGCAGAGAAAGTATTGAAGCTTCATGCTTTTGTAAAGAATTTTGGATATTCCCTTCATGCCGGTGGAACAGAGGTTCATCCGGGGGAAATACAGAAGCTTATATCAAAAGTCGCAGGTACGCCTGAAGAAGTTATGATATCGAGAATAGCATTAAGGAGCATGAAACAGGCAAAGTATACAACCGAATGTCTTGGACACTTTGGACTGGCAGCTGAATACTATTGCCATTTTACATCTCCGATAAGGAGATATCCGGATCTTCAGATTCATAGGATAATCAAGGAAACCTTAAGAGGTAGGATGAACAATGCAAGAATTGAGCATTATCAGGCAATTCTTAGTAAGGTTTCGTCAGATTCATCAAGACTTGAAAGACGAGCTGAGGACGCGGAAAGGGAGACCAATAAACTCAAAAAAGTCGAATATATGGAGGACCACATTGGCGAAATCTACGAGGGTATTATCTCAGGTATCACAAACTGGGGAGTGTATGTTGAACTTCCTAACACTGTTGAGGGTATGATTCCAATGAGTAAGCTGCCGGGGGACTATTATGAATACCGTGAGGATAGCTTTGAGGCTGTCGGTTTAAGCACCGGTAAGAGTTATCGTCTTGGTCAGACAGTTATGGTTGTGGTGAAGCGTGTTGACAGGCTGGAGAAGATAATTGATTTTGGAGTGGCGAAAGAGCAAAATTAATTGGCACAGGATAATTCATGTGGATTTAAAACATGGAGAATTGAACTATAGGTTCAACATAAGTGACGAGAAATGTGATAACATTCTAAACAGGGTGTGAGTTATGGCAGAACAGGGAAAATTAATAGCAAATAATAAAAAAGCATATCATGATTATTTCATAGAAGAGAAATATGAAACCGGTATTGCACTACATGGAACTGAGGTTAAGAGCCTTAGAATGGGTAAGTGTTCAATCAAGGAAGCCTTTGTGCATATAGATAAGGGCGAGGTATTTATCTATGGAATGCATATAAGCCCTTATGAGAAGGGAAATATCTTCAATAAGGATCCATTGAGACCGCGCAAGCTTCTTATGCACCGACGCGAGATTATGAAGCTTAGCGGCGAACTGTCTCAGCAGGGTTATACTTTGATGCCGCTTCAGGTCTATTTTAAGCAGGGGCTTGTCAAGGTTGAGATTGGTCTTGCGAAGGGTAAAAAGCTCTATGATAAGCGCGCAGATATAGCCAAGAAGGATCAGAGAAGAGAGCACGAAAGAGAGTTTAAGATTAAGAATTTATAGTTAGTATTATAATTGATGTGCCCCATAGTCATATGACTGTGGTAGTATATATACATCCAGCCGTTATCCGGTAAGGATTAATTAAGGGCCAGTAATGGTTTCGACGGGGGATATGCAGCTGAAGAAGCGAGTCGGCAGGAACGCCGTAAATGGCCAAATTAAACTAAACGCTGAAGATAATTTAGCAATCGCTGCCTAATGGCAGCAGTCAGCCCTAGTGCACCTACGCATTAGGAACCTGGCTTCATCTACGTAGGAAACGACACTGCTTAAGCTTTGCGGCAGCGGGCGTACTATGAAGCTACTAAAGTGTGAAGGGTGTTTGTTCCCGTCACATGGAGGGAATGTCAAATAACAAACTACACTCGTAGAAGGACAGGGAATTATTCTTCGGACGCGGGTTCGATCCCCGCCTGGTCCACTAATAAAAGAACCGCCAAATGCCTTAAAATCAGTAGTTTTGAAGAGGCAGCAGGCGGTTTTTGTGTCACAACGCATTTTCATTAATGATTATGTGAAAGGTGGATGGGCATTAGGCATACATAAACGTTTGCGAATCAAATCTCAGTTTATTGATTTGAACTAATTGGTAATATGTTTGTAAGGAGTTAGTATGTGGTTTAAATTACATCCATGGGTTGTCCCTGTTTTTTTAGGAGCTATAGGATTGCTTTATTTCGTAGTTCAGATACCTGTTTTCTTAAAAAAAACAAGAAAAGACGGTCGTAATCATTCAGGAGTACCTTTTGTTGGTGGTCTTCATTTTTTAATTGCGGGCCTTATATCACCTTGTAAATGGCTAGCAGTTTTTTGTTTGCTTGATTATGCCGTAATTGGGGGCATCTATAAAATTATCAATTCTAAATTTGCTGGTGATGAAAACCAGTAACTATTAATTTAATGGAATAGACAAATCTAAGACAAAAGATTTCTTGATTTGATAACTTTCAAGAAGCGATCAACAAGATGTGGGTCGAACTGCTTTCCACGGTTTTTCTCAAGCTCATCGATAATAACTTCTGAAGGAAGTCTGTCTCTGTAACATCTGTCGCTGCTCATTGCATCGAATGCATCAGCAATTCCAATTATTCGTGCAATAAGAGGAATCTCTTCACCAGCCATACCACTTGGGTAGCCTGTTCCATCATATCTTTCGTGATGATATTTGGCGCCAATATCTATTCCAGGGATAGAAGTGAAGTCCCTTAATACATCAGCACCATAAATTGTGTGCTTCTTCATGATTTCGTACTCCTCAGGAGTAAGCTTGCCGGGATTCTTAAGGATTGAGTCGGGGATTTGTACTTTTCCGCAGTCATGCATCAATCCGATATAGTATACCTTTTTGCACTCATCAACAGAGTAGCCAAGCGTTTCGGCAATCATTCTGGAATACTCAGCAACTCGAATTGAGTGACCATGTGTCAAGCTGTCTTTAGTCTCAATCATGTTTACGATGAGTCTCATGGACTGGTCGAGCATCATCTCGTCATGCTCTTTCATTCTCTGCTGTTCAGATATTACCTTATTAACTGAATACTGTACGAGCATTGATACGATGAATGTAATGAGCCATATAAACAAAAGACCTATCAATACCCAGAAGGGAAACTTTGTGAATGGGTCAGCATATAAATAGTATGTGAGCTTAGCACCGGAAAAATCTGCCAGATAGTCAAGAGTCTGATCTGGTATGTATGTAATAAATCCAAATCTTGCACAGGCAAGACCTGCATCGGTATTTGGCGAAGGTTTAATTGGCTTTTCTTCAGCTATTTCCTCTGGCAGGTATATAAAATAATCACCCTCATACAGAGGAATCATTGGACCAGTGTGATCAATATAATAGTCGAGATTTATGTCATAATCACCATAATCCGAGAGGTCAATTGCAAGTACCCTTTCACCGCCGTGTTCGCCACGAACATCCTGGTGGATTTCCATTTTACTGTTCCAGTTGTTGTTTATCCACATCATTTCATTGATTGGAACCTGTAAGGTCCAGTCAGAAATAGTATCGCTACAACTATTGTAAATGAGGGCTTCATAAATTGTTCCTACAGAAGCACCATGAAGCTCATTGCCATCTTCATCATAAATTGGGTCTTTGAGCCACGAGCCACTATCACCACCACGGTCTGAGATTTTGACAGCCACATCACCGAATTCATATACACCGTCCTTAAGGAAATCCTGGGTCAGAGTAGCATATCGTTCGGTCTTGTTATAGTTGTTGTTAATAATCAGATAAACAACAAGCAAAGCAACAAGAATAAATGGAGTTGCAATCAACAGAATAGTTAGTATGGGATTTTTCTTTTTTGAATTTGACATATAATGAATCCTTTCATCTTATTATTACAGTCAATCATTTTAATTATACACTTTTTTAAGTGAAAAATCAGAAAAAGAATTAGGTTGACAATGGATACAAAAGTGATTATACTTTTGTTTACAATATCTAATTTCA
Source organism: Candidatus Merdinaster equi (assembly GCA_018064935.1). Classification (GTDB taxonomy): domain Bacteria; phylum Bacillota; class Clostridia; order Lachnospirales; family Lachnospiraceae; genus Merdinaster; species Merdinaster equi. The sequence continues at coordinate 4,758 of JAGHUF010000099.1, forward strand.
GTTTTTGTTTCTCGTTCTAGTAATGGCTTCTGGCCATTTGATCTTAAGTTCTGGACGTATCGTCCATTATTCTTTTATGTTCTTTTTTCTTTGAATAAATCCATAAGTATTAAGCTTTAATTATTTTGGGAGGAGTATATGGAAATTAAGCAAAAAACAAAGAGAAAAAAGGTTAATAATAAAGTAGATAATAGAAAAACAGCGATGATAAAAAGCCCGAAGGAAAAAAGCGCTGCAGAAAAAGATAGGACAAGGATTAAAGGGCTATGTCTGTTTATTGCTGGGTTAGCAGCTTTTCTGTTTTGCCTTGGGATTGGTTTATATGGATATAATGAAAGTAGAAACGCAACGCTTCTGGCAGATAGAAATGCGAAGGAGACCAGTGAACAGGTAAAAGATGTAACCAGAGTTATGGAGACTATGCAGACAACGGCTAATGATATGGAAACCGCGGTGCATACTCTAGATAACACAGTTGATGGTATGCAGGATTCGATCAGTGAAATTGCAAGTATACTTCCGGAGGACGTGGACTTAAAAGAGAAGATGAAGGAACTTGCTGAATTGTCGAGTGAACTGATTATACTCAAAACCAACATCGACAGGCTTAAGTCCGAGATAGGTGAGGTGTCCAGCGCATCTGGAAACCAGGAAGGGCAGCTTGCGGATATCTCGGAAGAAACATATGTGCTGACGAAATCCATTGTGAATGCACATGAGGAAATATACAGGATAACTCAGCGACTTACTATTCTTCAGGATGAACTTCAGATAAGGATAACGACAGAAGAAGATCTTGGAAAAGCATTGGAAGTAGCTAAAGTAAATCTTGCCCTTGCAAATAAAGAAGTTGCAGACAATCTCAAAGCGGTAAGTGGAGAGCTGGATAACGCGCAGAGCATGATTGCTTACCTTCAGGATAGAGCAGCAATGCTTGATAAGCTTTTGTCTGATGCAAAAACGCAGATAAACGACGAAATTAGCAGCACGAGAGAAGAACTTAATACAACAATTACTAATAATTACAATATGTATAATGGAGATATGGAAACACTTAAGGGTAATCTGACAGATCAGATAAACCAGCTGTCTGGACGGGTAGATTCGTGTTTTCAATCTGTCAGTGAGGGGAAAACAGGACTGGCATCGGCCCTTACTGACGAGGGAGTAAGAACAAATAGCGATGCAAGCTTTGGAGAGATAAAAAGTGGTATTGTTCAGCTCTCAGGTCAGAGATATGAGACGGGATATAATGATGGGTATGCCAATGGCTTCCAGAAGGCGATGGAGGGAGTGAGAATTGAGTATACCTACCATGATCACACTGGTGATGGCGAAGAGGGAGGTGGATGTTATTCTGTGCTTTGCCATGAGCCTGGATATTATACATATACCTATTGTAATTCGACTTCTTTTGGAACTGCCGGATGTAAGTATGTGTGTACGCGATGTGGAAGTACGTCGGGATATGGGGATTTCCACGATTGCAGTAATCATAATATGTGTACGGCTTCCAACTCAAGAACTGAGGTATATACCTACTATGTATGTTCAAATGGACACTATACAACATCTACATCAAGACCAGACAAGTGTAATGCGCAGGCTTCAAAAACATATCATGAAGGAAAGGCATACTATGTGCTTGGATGTGGGAAAACTACTGAGACAATCGAAACGGCAACACTTCATTTTGATTAGTCTTTATTACAGTGACCGCATGTGCTATTATTAAAAGGATATTAAGTGATAGGAAACGCATGTGTTTATGCGTTGAGGTTTATAGTTAATATGCTGGAAATAAAGAACCTTTCATTTGAGGTTACTGCTGATAATGGAGATAAGAAGAACATAATCAATAATCTGTCTTTGGATATTCCGGATGGTAAGTTTATAGTCATTACTGGGCCAAATGGAGGTGGAAAATCTACTCTTGCAAGATTGATTATGGGAATTGAGAGTCCTACATCGGGTCAAATATTGTATGAAGGTGAAGATATTACTGGATATGATATAACCCAGCGTGCGAAAAAGGGGATCAGCTTTGCATTTCAGCAGCCTGTGAGATTTAAGGGGATTACAGTGTATGATCTTCTTAAGCTTGCAGCGGGAAAAGAACTGACAATTAATGATGCGTGTGATTATCTGTCAGAGGTTGGACTTTGCGCCAGGGATTATATTAAGAGAGAGGTTAATTCATCTCTGTCAGGAGGAGAGGTCAAGAGAATAGAGATTGCTACGGTTCTGGCTAGAGGAACAAGGCTTGCTATTTTTGATGAACCGGAAGCTGGCATCGACTTGTGGAGCTTTCAGAGTCTTATAAAGGTGTTTGAAAAAATGAGAAAGAAAGTGAACGGATCAATTCTCATTATTTCGCACCAGGAGAGAATAATGAACATCGCGGACGAAATCGTAGTTGTAGCCGGAGGACAGATTAGTAAAAGAGGTCCTAAGGATGAGATTCTTCCCGAGTTACTAAAAGCAAGCGCAGCAGTAACAGCCTGCGACAAACTCAATTCTTAAGTTTAAGGAAATATATAAATGGTAGGACAAATTGAACAGCATATTCTTGAAGAAGTAGCTGATCTTCACAAGGTGCCGGAAGGTGCTTATAACATAAGAGCTAATTCCAAGCTTGCGGGAAGAAATACTACAGCGAATATAGACATTATCTCTAAGGAAGATGGTTCCGGAATTGATATTAAAATAAAAGATGGAACTGTAAATGAGAGTGTTCATATCCCAGTAGTGTTATCTGAGAGTGGTATAAAGGAAACTGTATATAATGATTTCTTCGTAGGCGAAGGCTGTGATATTGTTATTGTGGCTGGCTGTGGCATTCACAACTGCGGAAATCAGGATTCACAGCATGATGGAGTTCATAGGTTTTTTATTGGTAAAAATTCAAAAGTAAAATACGTTGAGAAACATTATGGTGAAGGAGATGGGCAGGGAAAGCGAATACTTAATCCTGTTACAGAGGTAACACTTGATGAGGGTGCCATCATGGAGATGGAGATGGTACAGATAAAGGGTGTTGATTCTACCGTTCGAACCACAAAATGTGATTTGTCAAAAGATGCCTCGCTTGTCGTGAGAGAACGATTGATGACACATGGAGACCAGAAGGCCACCAGTGAATATGAGGTTAAGTTAAACGGGGACGGAAGCAAGGTTGATCTGGTATCAAGATCAGTTGCCAGAGACTCTTCGGTACAGGTTTTTGATTCAAGAATTGAAGGGAATGCTCGGTGTAGTGGACATTCAGAATGTGATGCAATTATCATGGATAATGCAAAGGTTCTTGCAAGGCCAGGACTCGATGCGCAGAATATAGATGCATCGTTGATTCATGAAGCTGCAATTGGCAAAATAGCAGGGGATCAGATTGATAAGCTGATGACTTTGGGATTATCTAGAGAAGAGGCTGAGGAACAAATCATAAAAGGTTTCCTTAAATAATAAATTAGGATAAACAAAATACCCGGAATAGAGGATTGGTATGAAACTACTTGAAGACAGAATTAGAAAAGACGGAATTGTAAAAGAAGGAAATGTGCTTAAGGTTGATAACTTCCTTAATCATCAGATGGATGTTAAGTTATTTCAGGAAATGGGAAGGGAATGGAAGAGACTGTTTGCGCACAAGAAGATTAATAAGATTCTGACAATCGAAGCATCAGGAATTGGAATTGCCTGTGTCGCTGCACTTGAGTTCGATGTTCCGGTAGTTTTTGCCAAGAAATCTCAAAGCATAAATATCGATGGTGATGTTTACAGTACGCAGATATCTTCATTCACTCACAAGAGAGAATACCAGGTTATAGTATCTAAAAAGTATCTGACACCTGATGACCATGTGCTGATTATAGATGATTTCCTTGCAAATGGATGTGCACTAAAGGGATTGATTGAAATTGTTGAAGCATCTGGAGCTACTGTAGAGGGAATAGGAATCGCTGTTGAGAAAGGCTTTCAGGAAGGTGGAAAGCTCATAAGAGATACAGGCGTGGAACTTCATTCTCTGGCAATAGTAGAGTCAATGGATGCAGAGCGCGGTGAGATTGTATTTGGTCAGGACGCCCCGTTGACCTGAATGTAGAAAAATAAAAATTAATAGAACAAATCTCCTCCTATTCGGTTGACAATTGATAGGTAGGTGCTATATTAGAAAAGTCGAAGCAAACAGGCAGGCTATTTGCATAACAGGAAAGAGATTATGCGGATGGTGTGCAATATGCTAGTTAGAAAAAGAGGAGAAATGTTATGAAAAAAATGAAGAAAATTGCTGCTGTAGCATTAAGTGCTGCAATGGCACTTGGACTCTGTGCATGTGGTGACAACGCATCAAATACCACACAGACAGCTTCCAATGATGGCGTAACTGTAAAAGCTGGTTTCATCTGCCTTCATGATGAGAACTCAACTTATGACCTCAACTTCATTAATGGTGCTAAGTCAGCATGTGAAGCAATGGGTATTGAGTATATCATTAAGACAAACATCCCTGAGGGTGCTGAGTGTCAGACTGCTGCAGAGGAGCTTGTAGACGCTGGTTGTAACTTCGTATTTGCTGATTCTTTTGGACATGAGGATTACATCATTGAGGCTGCTAAGGAATTCCCTGAAGTTCAGTTCGCTCATGCAACAGGAACTAAGGCTCATACAGAAGGTCTGAGCAACTTCCACAATGCGTTCGCTTCAATCTATGAAGGACGTTATCTTGCTGGAATTACTGCAGGACTTAAGCTCAATGAGATGATCGAGAACGGTCAGATTACAGCTGATCAGGCTAAGATGGGTTATGTTGGTGCATATCCTTATGCTGAGGTTGTTTCAGGATATACTTCTTTCTATCTTGGTGCTAAGAGCGTTTGCCCTACAGTAACTATGGATGTTACATATACAAGCTCATGGTATGATGAGACTGCCGAGAAGGAAGGCGCTAATAAGCTTATTAACAATGGTTGTGTTCTGATTTCTCAGCATGCTGATTCTATGGGTGCTCCTACCGCATGTGAGAACGCAGGCGTTCCTAACGTATCTTACAATGGTTCAACTCTTTCAGCTTGCCCTAATACATTCCTTGTATCTTCAAGAATTGATTGGGCTCCATACTTCACCTATGCTATGACTGCAATTAAGAATGGTGAGACCTTTGCTACCGATTATGTTGGTACAATTGCTACAGGATCTGTATGTCTTACTGACTTAAGCGGTAATGTTGCAGAGGGAACAGCTGATGCAATCGAGACAGCTAAGGCTGCACTTGCAAATGGTACACTTCATGTATTCGATACAGCTACATTCACTGTAGGTGGTTCTGCAGTTACTGAGTACATGGCTGATGTTGATTCTGATCCAGCTTATGAAGGTGATCACAATGTTATCGTTGATGGTCATTTTGCTGAGTCTGCAGATGGTTTCCGTTCTGCTCCTTACTTTGATTTAAGAATTGACGGTATCACAGAGCTTCAGTAATTATTGTTATTGATGTATGCAGGGTGGCAGGCTAAAACCTACCACCCTTTTTCTTTCAGTTACGAGAATATAATATATAGCTGTGGTATGAAACAACATACTCAGTTGTATGAAAAAAATAGAACGTAATAATATAAGTTATTATGAACAAAGAAAGAACATAGGTATTAACGAGATGAGTAATCAGCAAATTGCCGTTCAAATGGAGAATATCACCAAGACATTCGGTAGCGTTATTGCAAACAAAAATGTCGACCTTGAGATTAGAAATGGTGAGATATTATCACTCCTTGGAGAAAATGGAAGCGGAAAAACAACACTTATGAATATGCTATCCGGCATCTACGCGCCTGATGAGGGTAGGATATTTGTAAATGGGGAAGAGGTTAGAATTAAATCTCCCAGAGATGCCTATGAACTTGGTATTGGAATGGTACATCAGCATTACAAACTGATTGATGTACTCACAGCTACAGAAAATATTATTCTGGGACTTGATGGTAAGCTGAATATAAAAGAAGCAACAGCCCAGATAAAGGAAATATGCGATAGGTATGGTTTTGATGTGGACCCCAATCAGAAAGTATATGATATGTCGGTTTCACAGAAGCAGACTATAGAGATTGTTAAGATGCTCTATAGAAAGGCTCAGATTCTAATATTAGATGAGCCTACGGCGGTTCTTACCCCTCAGGAAACCGACAAATTGTTTGATGTTCTTAGAAATATGAGAAATGATGGCAAGGCAATTGTCATTATTACGCATAAGATGCACGAGGTTGAATCACTGTCCGACAGAGTGGCTGTACTTAGAAGTGGTGAGCTTATAGGATATCTTGTGACAAAGGAAACAAATGCCACAGAGATGACCAATATGATGGTTGGAAAGTCAGTTTCCTTAAATATTACAAGGCGTGAACCGGTTGACCCCAAAGACAGAGTTATTGTGTCAGGAATAAATGTAGTAAGTGAGGATGGAATACAGAAGCTTAAGGATGTTTCCTTTACAGTAAGGAGCGGCGAGATATTGGGAATTGCTGGAATATCAGGTTGCGGACAGAAGGAACTTCTAGAAGCTATTGCCGGGCTTCAGCCTACACAGTCAGGATCAATAAAGTTTGTGAATGATGATGGCAGTGAGGAAGAATTATTAGGAATGAGTCCTACACAGATTACAGAAAAAGGTGTTAAGCTGTCGTTTGTTCCTGAAGACAGACTTGGAATGGGACTTGTAGGTAATATGGATATTACTGATAATATAATGCTCCGTTCCTTTAGAAGAGGAAAAGCACCTATAGCTGACAGAAAGTTCTCGAGAAATCTGGCGGGAGAAATTGTTGATGATCTTCAGGTTGTTACACCGAATCTTCAGACTCCAATCAGAAGACTATCTGGAGGAAATGTTCAGAAGGTGCTTGTAGGACGAGAGATTTCAACTTCGCCCAAAGTTCTGATGACAGCTTATGCTGTACGAGGACTGGATATTAACTCGTCGTATGCAATATATGACCAGATTAATCTTCAAAAAGAGAAGGGCTGTGCGGTCGTATATGTTGGAGAGGATTTGGATGTATTGCTTGAACTTGCCGACAGAATTCTGGTGCTGTGCGCAGGTCAGGTTAGTGGAATAGTAGACGGAAGAACAATTGATAAAAATACACTTGGCATGCTGATGACCAAGGTGGGAGGGGAGAAGAGCAATGAATAAGTTTCGTATTCATATAGCGAAAAGAGATACGATGCCAGTAGCTGCAGCTTGGGCTATTCGTATCGGTGCTATCGTACTAGCTCTCCTTCTTGGAAGCTTGCTGACACTTGTGCTTACAGGTAAGAATCCTTTGTCAGTTTTGCTCACCATAGTTCAGGGTGCCTTTGGAACAGAGAGAAAGATATGGACAACACTCCGTGACACATCAGTACTTCTGATGTTTGGTCTTGCTGTTGCACCTGCATTCAAGATGAGATTCTGGAACATTGGTGCAGAGGGTCAGGTGCTTATGTCAGGGCTTGGAACAGCTGTTGTCATGTTTTTCCTTGGTGGAAAGATTAACGATGGTCTGTTAATTATCCTTATGCTGGTGGCAGCAATTGTATGTGGAATGCTATGGGCGTTTATTCCAGCAGTAATCAAAGCAAAATGGAATACAAATGAGACGCTTTCAACCCTTATGCTCAATTATATTGCAGCACAAATTGTGTCCATGTTTATTGCCTGGGCGGTTCCTTCTGGCTCGATGAAGATGGGTATAATTAATCAGGATACCAATGCAGGATGGCTTCCAGCACTATTCGGAAATAAGCATATACTAATTATTATCATGGCGCTTCTGATAACCGCTTTTGTATTTGTATATATAAAGTATGGTAAGGGCGGCTATGAGCTTACGGTAGTCGGCGAAAGTGTGAAAACAGCCAGATATGTTGGAATCAAGGTCGAGTGGGTAATAATCAGAACCATGCTTATATCTGGTGCAATATGCGGTATTATTGGTTTTCTTCAGGTTGCCGGAGTTGAGCATACTATTTCGCCAAATACAGCAGGTGGACTTGGATTTACGGCAGTTCTGGTTGCATGGATGGCTAAGCTCAATCCTATTGTTATGATTTTTACCAGTATGCTGATAGTTGTCATGAGTAATGGTGCAGGTGATGTTGCATCATCTCTTGGATTAAATGCATCATTCTCTGATATTTTGACAGGTATTATCTTGTTCTTCCTGATAGGATGCGAATTCTTTATCAACTATAAGATTTGCTTTAGTGCCAAAAATGATAAGATTAGCTCGGATGTTACAGATTCGAAGGAATCAGAGAGCAGCGGTGGTGTTGAGGAAAACGAGGGAGGAAAGCAGTCATGATAGGTGCATTTATTCATAGTACAGTTCTTCAGGGTATTCCTCTTATGTATGGATGTACTGGTGAGATTATTACCCAGAAAAGCGGTAATCTTAACCTTGGACTTCCAGGAGTAATGTATGTTGGTGGTATCAGTGGTGTTATAGGAGCATTTCTGTATGAGCAATCATTAAAGGGAAGTGATCCAAATGGTTTTCTGATCATTGTAATACCACTTTTGTGTAGCTTGCTTGGGTCATTGGTTATGGGACTGATATACAGCTTCCTTGTTGTAACCTTAAGAGCAAACCAGAACGTAACAGGTCTTGCAATGACAACATTTGGAGTTGGAATAGGTAATTTCTTTGGAGGTTCTATTTCAAAGCTTGCCGGAGCAGAGTCAACTTCAATTAATTTGACACTTACAAGTAACTATTTCAGAGCGCACTTGCCATTTGCTGATGGAATGGGAGATTTCGGAGAGGTAATTTTCTCTTACGGTTTCTTGACCTATCTGGCTATAATTATTGCTATAGGAGCATATGTCGTATTCAATAAGACTAGAGTTGGACTTCACCTTCGTGCAGTGGGAGAAAGTCCGGCAACAGCAGATGCTGCTGGTATAAGCGTTACAAAATATAAATATCTGGCGACATGTATAGGTTGTGTAATTGCAGGATTTGGTGGCCTTCATTATGTCATGGAATATGCGAACGGTATGTGGAGCAATGACGCTTTTGGTGATAGAGGATGGCTTGCAATCGCACTTGTAATCTTTGCAGTGTGGAAGCCAAATATCGGAATTCTGGCTTCAATCTTCTTCGGTGGTTTGTATATTCTGAAGGATTGGTCAAACTCGAGTGGTGTGTTAAGCGAATTCCTCAAGATGGTACCTTATCTAGTAACATTTGTAGTGCTAATTATTACGAGCATGCGTAAGAAGAGAGAGTACCAGCCACCTGAATCTCTTGGAGTTAATTACTTCCGAGAAGACAGGTAGTTTGGAGATAGTGGATGTATAAGATTTCAGGCAAGGCCATATATGATGGCATTGAAATTGGAAAAGCATATTTTATGAGAAAGGCAAGGCGCTCCGTTTTCGGAGGTCCCTGCCTTTCTGTGCAGGAAGAGGAAGCCAGGTTTTTTAAAGCACTAAAGAAGGCTAATTTGGAGATTGAAGAATTAAAGGCCAAGACAATGAGAGAGCTTGGATGTGCATATTCGCAGATCTTTGAAGCATATTCTGTGCTCTTAAATGATGTGGTCTTTTCAGACTGCGTAACATCACAGATAAGAATTGGTGGAATTCGTGCGGAAGAAGCTATAGAGACTGCTGCCTCGTTCTTCTATCAGAAGGTGTCTGCTGTCGAGGATTCACTTATTAAGTCCAGAGCGCAGGATATTCTGGATGTGGCAGAGAGAGTAAGCAAAGCATTGGAAGAAGATAATGAAGGGAGTTCTGCACCCGTTGAGAGATGCATTCTTGTTGTTGAGAACCTCACTCCTTCTGATGCCATGATGCTTGATAAGACACATGTGATTGGAATTGTTCTAAAAGAAGGAACCTTTGATTCGCATGTTGCGATACTAATGCGAAATCTTGGAATTCCTACAATCATATGTCCAGATGCAAATGATAAGCTACATGGAAAAAGAGTGATTATTGATTCTGTTTCTGGCTGTGTTGTTGTAGAACCTGATACGGCTACGATATCGTTATATCTTGATAGGCAGCAGAATGAAATACGAAGAAAAGAGAAGCTTCAGAGTTTGAAGGGGAAGCCTAATCGAACCAGAAGCGGAAGAAGTATCGAAATCTATGCAAATATCGGTGATGTCAGAGATTTGACTGAGGTTATAAGGAATGACGCAGGTGGAGTTGGATTATTTCGAAGCGAGTTCCTGTATATGGGCAAGGATGATTTTCCTACAGAAGAAGAACAGTTTGAGGCATATAAGCTTGCCGCAACAGTTATGGATGGAAAGCCGGTTGTTATAAGAACCCTTGATATAGGAGCTGATAAGAGGGCGGATTATTTCAAATTGGATGATGAAGACAATCCGGCACTTGGAAAAAGAGCAATCCGTTTGTGTCTTGAAAGACAGGAAATGTTTCTTTCACAGCTGCGAGCTATACTCAGAGCATCTGCCTATGGTAATGTTTCAATTCTCTTTCCAATGATTACTTCTGTATCAGAGCTTGATAAGATAGAAGCTCTTATGACAGAGGCAAGGCATCAGCTTGCGAGGGATGGATATCGATTTGGTTCACCAACACAGGGAATAATGATTGAGACACCGGCATCGGCAATGATTAGTGATATTCTTGCAAAAAGAGTGGACTTTTTCAGTATAGGAACAAACGATTTGTCACAGTATATGCTGGCATTGGACAGACAGAACGCCAGTCTGGGTGCATATTTTGATCCTTACCATGAGGCAGTACTAAGGATGATCAGGATGGTAACTGAAAATGCTCACAAAGAAGGAATAAGAGTATCTGTGTGCGGTGAGCTTGGCGCGGATAGACATCTTACGGAGTTCTTCATCAATACTGGTGTTGATGAGTTATCTGTATCGCCAGCTTTTATTCTTTCAATTAGAAAAAACATTATGGAAATGGAATGAGAAAACGCTTTGTGTTATTATGATAGGTGTGGTTTGAATTATTCATCTTACCATTTCACGGTCGAAGTGTTTAATTATTAATGTGGTAGTTAATATATGAAACGTGTTGTTAACGATAAGGTAAAAAAGAAATATACTATCAACTCTCTACTGAGAAAACTATCAGTAGTCGTGATTGCAACGAGCTGTCTTGCACTTCTCGCTGGATGTGGGAAAAATGGAAGAAGTGAGCATGTTAGTGCCGGAATGAGTGAAATTGAGAACGGTGAGTACGATGCTGCACTGTCATGTTTTGACGAAGCTGAAGCGGCTGGAGAGAATAAAGAACTTATACTCAGAGGAAGAGGAATTGCATATATTGGCAAGACTGATTATGCATCAGCAATCGATTCACTTACCAGTGCCTTGTCTGAATGTGATGGTAATCTGACTGACCTCGAGTATGACATCAATTATTATCTTGCTACAGCCTATTATAAGAGTGGCGCTTATGAGGATGCCTACACTGCTTATTCGGCAATTCTTGCGCTTAAGAGCAGTGAAGCAGATTCATATTATTTAAGAGGTTGCTGTTCTCTTGCGATGAATAATTATGAACTTGCTGTCTCTGATTTTGATAAGGCAGTAAATTCAGATTCCAAGAATTGTTCTTTGTATATCAATATCTTCCGCGCATTATCCGACAATGGCCACGCAGATATTGGAATGGAATATCTTGAAAAAGCAATGAATAATGGATCAAAGACTATGTCGGACTATGACAGAGGAAGAATCTGTTATTATATGGGAGATTATGAGAATGCGTGCTCATATCTCGACAATGCAAATAAGAATAATTCGAGCGAAGAAGTAGTGCTTGCATTGGGTCAGTCCTACGAAGCAACGGGTGACATTAACTTTGCAGCATCAATATATACCAACTATCTGTCTTCAAACGGTGACAGTGCATCTATTTATAACCAGTTAGGTCTGTGTAGGCTTGCGACTGGAGATTATGATGCGGCTCTATCTTCAATTGAGAGCGGAATTGCAATGAATGATGCGGATGTTATGCAGACGTTGAAATATAATGAAATTATCTGTTATGAGTACCTTGGAGATTTCACAAAAGCCAAGGTATTGATGGAGAGTTATCTCGTTGTGTATCCGGATGATGAGACCGCACTTCGGGAGTATGATTTTTTGGCTACCAGATAATAAGAATCGTTGTTACCAGTTGGTCGGTTTTTTGAAATGTGTGAGGACTTTATGAAAAGAAGAATTTTATTTGCTGTACTGATATCACTATGTGTTATGTTGTTTGCCGGATGCGGAGACGATAACGGTAATACTTCTTTGCCGGATAATGAAAGTGCGGCAGATGAGCAGGGAGATGAAGGCGAAAGCTCGAAGGACGTGGCGGATGAAAACGAAGCTGCGACAAATGAGGAGAATTATCAAGTTGCAACGCTCGAAGAACTGGCCGCCATAAATGGAATAACAGTTGATGAACTGAATATTTACAAGGCTGAAGACGGAACGATTCGGTTTATTGGCAATAAGATTTCAAACCGCGTAGTTTCAAGTGAAGCGGATGTGGTAAAGGCTATCGGAGATATATCGGAATTATTATCGGTTAAGGATAATGATTTTGTGCTTACCAATAAGCAGACAAGTCCGGTATCAGGGAATACAACCTACACCTTCTCTGTGGCAAAGGTATATACAATTGACGGCGAAGAAGTAGGCGTATCCACAAACCGATGCATTTCCCTTATGGTCAATAAGGAGGGAGAAATCAGGGCTCTTACAAACAGCTTATATCCGGAAAATGAGGATTTGTTCGGGACGTATGAAATTGTAACCAAAGAGGCTGCGGTTGCAATGGTTCGTGAGAAGATTTCGAGTGAAGCTAAGATTTATGAAGAGAAAATCGTTTTATCCGGAATACAAGATGAGTCCCTAAAAAATTATTTTGGCGGTACGACCGTACCTGCATGGTATATCTACACAGATAATTTGTCCAATGAGAAGAAGCCTTATATGTTATACTGCGTCGCTGCTGTTTCAGATGAAATGACAAGGCAGATGGACGACGGCGTTATAAGCGTTTATACGGTTGAAATTCCGTCCTTGACTTATTTTGAAGATAGGGCAAAAAATGGTGAATCCACCTATACAACTTCCGGTTTTTTTGAGGATTATGAAGCTGCGGGAGTGTATAAATACACATTGGACTTGTCATTGATTAAGGAACATGCCAGTTCCCCTACACCATTTGGTACGAGAGAAGAGACCATGGAGGTAGAGGTGCCGGTAATGAAGCACAAGGAAACCGGTCTTTATTATCTGGGCGATATTGATAGAAGAGTCATAGCATCAAATTGCTTTGATATGCTATTTTGCGAGAAAACCAATTTGGTATGTTCAGAGAATCCCGAGGATATAAACAGTTGGAGATTTGAAAACACAGAATCGCCTAACGGTACTTCTTATTTCTTTGACCCCAATTATGTAATTTCAAGCTATAACAGTATGCTTACCGTGAGGGATACCTTCTACGATCTGTATGGATATACATCCACGGATTTTACGGAGTTACCGATTGCGGTGCTGGTATATATGTGCGTGACTCCCAGCTATCCGGAAGAGCTTGATCAGTTTCGCGTGAATGCGTCCAATGGCGGTGTTGTGAATGACTGGGCAATCTTTTTAACGTCTCCGACATGCCCTGTATATCTCGATGCGGATGCATTTTGTCATGAATATGGGCACGGAATGAACAACCGTATTAAGACCCTGAATCCGGGCAATGAATCCGGTGCGATTAACGAGGGATACGGTGATATATTGGGGGTTCTTGCCACTTATATTCGAAACGGCATTGAAAATCCGGCGGAATGGAACGTTGGCGGAGATAACGCAATGAGGTCAATGTCTGACCCGTATAAGTTCGAAGATCCCAAATATATTGGGGGAACTTATTTTGTTCCGGAAGTGTCCATGAATTACAGGAGCCAGGGGGTAGTGGATTCGGGCGGTGTTCATGACAATGCCAATGTTCTGAATTATTTATGCTATAAGATGGTTAATTCGGATACGAACACGGCTTTGACTATGAAGGAGGATTTAGACCTCTGGTTAGAGGCTCTGTATTGTATAAGCTCGGATGCAGGTTATAAGGATATCGGACATTATCTTAAGTATGCAGCAACTCAGATAGGACTTTCGGATGAGAAGCAGAGTCTGGTAAATGAGCTGGTTGATAAATATGGCTTCGGAGACGGCAACGACAGTTTGTCGGATATTTTTGCCGAGGAAGGTACGGTAAAACTGACCTTTGAAGTCGAAGGGGAATATGGAGAGGAATTATCCGACCTTGTTCTTTTGTTTAATCCGGACGGCGGTGGTCAGTATCAGGTCGGTCAGTTGAACGATGGAAAGGCAACCTACAGAGCAAAAGAGGCACCTAGTGAAGGGAAACTGATGCTTCTGTTTTATCCTTACGACAGCCAGACATATATGATTTCGGATTTTAAGTTTGAAGCGAAAGACCCTACTTCGGATTTTCGTGTGACAATAAAGAAGCAGGATGTTGAAGTGGGGGATATAATAGACATAGCGGAAAATGAGTTATGTTACATAGAAATATATTCTGAAACGGCGGGAATTTATGAGAGCGAAAACGATTTGACCGTTAAGGATTCGGACGCTGTATATTATATATCCACCCGAAGCATGGAGAACGAGGGTGAGTTTACACTGTATATCGTAAATGCAAAATAGCCGGTTTCAGGGAGGAATGAAATTGGAAAACCTATTTTTAAGAGTAAAGGGAATTGTAAAAAAAGATGACAAATATCTCGTAATCAAGAGGTGGATGGATGATCGCATACCAGATCCTTTTGTGTGGGAGTTTGTTGATGGTGAAGTTAGCTTCGGAGAGTCGCCTAATGATGCCATGGAAAGAATTCTTATAGATACACTCGGCGTATATGGAAAGATTGAGAGGGTATCTTATGTCTGGTCACAGATGATTGCAGACACGCAGTGTGTGGGAATTGCATATATATGTAGCATCGATGATGCCGAGGAGGACAATTTTGTCTTGTCGGAGGAATTCGGTGGCTTTGAATGGATAAGCAGAGAGCAATTTGATTATTATATTGAGAACACATATGTTCTGAAAGATTTAGAAAAGGCGGATTTGTAAAATGGTAAACAAATTAATTGAGAAGATTCGGAAAACTAATGCTCCAATCGTGGTTGGGCTTGATCCAATGATGGATTATGTTCCTTCTTTCATTAAGGAGAAGGCGTTCAAGGAATATGGTGAGACACTAGAGGGTGCTGCTGAAGCTTTCTGGCAGTATAACAAAGGGATAGTTGATGCAGTCTATGATTTGATTCCAGCAGTTAAGCCACAGATTGCAATGTATGAGCAGCTTGGAATTCCTGGTCTTGTAGCTTATAAGAAGACAGTGGATTACTGCAAGGAGAAAGGTCTTGTTGTCATAGGTGATATCAAAAGAGGAGATATAGGCTCAACTTCTGCAGCATATGCTACTGGACATCTTGGCAATATCCAGATTGGTGCTAATACATATGCAGGATTTGATGAGGATTATGCTACAGTTAACCCTTATCTTGGATCTGATGGTGTTCAGCCATTTATTGATGTATGCAAGAAAGAAGGAAAGGGAATATTTGTCCTGGTAAAGACCAGCAATAAGAGTAGCGGAGAATTCCAGGATCAGATTATCGATGGCAATCGTCATTTATATGAACTTGTCGGAGAGATGGTCGATAAGTGGGGAGAGCAGCTCGTGAGTGAAGGAAGTAGTTACTCAAGTGTTGGTGCTGTTGTAGGAGCTACATATCCTGAGCAGGGCAAAATACTTAGAGAGATTATGCCAAAGGCAATGATTCTGGTGCCAGGATATGGTGCACAGGGTGGAAAGGGCAAAGATCTGACACACTTCTTTAACAAGGATGGACTTGGAGCAATTGTTAATTCTTCTCGTGGAATAATTGCTGCATACAAGCAGGAGGCATATGCTTCTTATGGTGAGGCAGGATATGCTGATGCCAGCAGAGCAGCAGTTATTGCAATGAAAGAGGATATTGCATCTGCACTTGCATAATATTGGTTAGAAAAACATAAAAGGGGATAAGAAAATGGAACAGTATAAGCAGGAATTTATTGAATTTATGGTGGATTGTAACGTTCTTAAGTTCGGTGATTTTGTCACAAAGAGTGGAAGAAAAACACCTTTTTTTGTAAATACCGGATTCTATAGAAGCGGTAGCCAGCTTGCAAAGCTTGGAAGCTATTATGCAAAGGCAATTGAAGCTAAATTTGGATTTGATTTTGATATTCTTTTCGGACCAGCATATAAGGGTATTCCTCTTACTGTTGCCACAACAATGGCAATAAGTAATCTGTATGATAAGGACATCTTATATTGTTCAAATCGTAAGGAAGTGAAAGATCACGGCGATAAGGGAATCCTTCTTGGAAGCCCTATTCAGGATGGCAACAAGATTCTTATCATCGAGGACGTTACTACTGCAGGAACATCTATCGGTGAGACAATGCCTATCCTTAAGGCACAGGGTGATGTGTCTGTGTGCGGACTTGTTGTAAGCGTAGACAGAATGGAAAGAGGTCAGGGAGAAAAGAGTGCTCTTGCAGAGATATCTGAGACCTACGGATTTGAAACAACTGCAATTGTTACCATGGCAGAGGTTGTAGAACATTTATATAACCGTCCTTACAAGGGAAAGGTATATATTGATGATACATTAAAGGCAGCAATTGACGCATATTATGCAGAGTATGGAGCAAAGTAGTATAAACTGCAAAATTAATGGCTACAGAAAAAAAAGAAAAACATCATTTTATATTTACGAATAGAAAGAACCCACCCCAAGGTATTATGTCAACCGTACTTGGGGTGCTTTCTCTTTTTCTTACTGTCTTTTTGATTATTGTCTCATATAACATGGGAGGAAATGCGACAGTCAGAGAAGGGGCAGGATTAATGGTCTCCTGGTTATTGTCGCTGGGAGGCTTGATTTGTGGCGCCTTTGGAAAGGCTGTAAAAAATGTGTTTTATTTGTTCTGCTACATTGGAATTGGATTAAACCTCCTTAATTTCATTGTGTGCAGCATTATTTTATATATTGGAATGTACGCGTAAACTCATAGTTTATTGCATATGGAGAGGTAGGATAGATAGATTAAATGGACGAGCAAAATGTACTTGAAAGATATAATTTGATATGCGATCGTCTTCAAGAAATGAAAGCAGAATTGTCTGGTGAGGCAGCAGAAGGTGAGGGCGTTGTAAGTATGCCTGAGCCGGGGCGAGGATTATTTTTATTTGGTACCGATGAGTTATGTAAACTTATCAAGGCGTATGAGCAGATTCCTCAGAGAAGATCGTTTACCCTCGAACAGCTCAAGGAGGAGAACAGGAATCTGTATTCAGAGCGCTTGGCTGATAAATATGACAGCAGCTATTACAATCCTTCCTATATGCAGAAATTATTCGGGGAGGAACTTGGTGCGCTCTTATGCGCCATAATCAATGAGGTTACCTGTGTGGTAAGCGCTTCTTTTACGGGCGATTTGGAGAGCATTGTGATTCGAGGAGAACTGTTCCTCGAGCTGTATTCGGCGTTTGTCTCAGAGCTTCAGGAAACGGGGAAGCTTCCCAAGCGCGATACGATTAAGAGCATCCTGTACTACTATGGATTCGATTATTCTGATATCAGAGAAAATAAAACTGTAGGTGCGCTCGTAGATGCAGATGACAGGGAGTGCAGATTCTTCTACGACATAATCATGAACAGTGATTTGACTGACCTTAGGTACCTGTATTATTACGGCTTCTATATCACTGATAATGAGTATAATACAGCGAAACATATGAACGAGCTGTCGGAGGAACAGATTGCACTGATGGCAGATACATATACCGGTGGTTATTGCAAGGGATTCGAGCTTGCGGGGAAAGATTTGTCGAAGAAACAAACTGTTGATGTGAGATTTCCCGTTGGTTTTGAAAGAATGGTAAAAAAAGCAATTCAGAATTTTGAGAGAATCGGCCTTAGACCAACTATGTACAGATGTGCAGAGAGCAGCCTGTGGTCGTGCTCATCAGGAACTACGGGGTGCTTTGGTGCGGCATATAATAAGCAGCTTAGCTACGATCACCGTGAGGATGAGGCGCTTATTCTCGATGGGAATTATAAAACAAGAAGAGTTGAATGTAGAAAAGAGGCATTTGAGGCATATAAGGACAAGGCGCATAAACATGCAGGTCCGGCTGTAATTGAGTCTTTTGGAGAAAAGCCTTTCAGCCCAAAGAATAACATATGTGCGCCTAAATATGATGATAAGCAAAGAGAGATTAGAACTCAGCTCATAAGTAAAGCATCTGAACTTACTCATAGTTATATTCCATGGGATGAGAGAAGCTTTACTGTAATTGCATTCCCTGTGCCGGAGATTGGAGAGAAATATGCGGAAATATTCGATGAGATAATTCGGATTAATACGCTTGATTACCAGTCCTACAGTAGAATGCAGGGGGCTATGATAGATGCGCTTAATACGTGTACCCGTGTGGAGATTGGCGGCAAAAATGGGAATGAGACCAATCTTACTGTTGAGTTATGTAAACTAAGCAATCCTGACAAACAGGCTATATTTGAAAACTGTGTTGCGGATGTAAATATTCCTGTTGGTGAGATATTCACATCGCCAGTCCTCAAAGGAACAAATGGAATTCTTCATGTGAGCCATGTTTATCTGGAAGGACTCTTTTATAAAAATCTCAAATTTGAGATTGTAGACGGATTTACAAGTGCAGTTTCGTGCGAGAATTTCGCGACTGAAAAAGAGGGTGAGGACTACATTCGCGAGAATATTCTGTTCCACCATGACAAGCTTCCAATGGGTGAATTTGCGATTGGAACCAACACAACAGCTTATGTAGCAGCAGGAAAATATGGTATAGAGAATATTCTGCCAATACTTATTGCGGAAAAGACGGGACCTCATTTTGCATTTGGCGACACCTGCTATTCGTACTCAGAGGATGTAGCAGTATTCAACCCGGATGGAAAAGAGATTGTTGCCAGAGACAATGAAGTTTCACTACTTCGAAAGAGTGACCCTTCGAAGGCATATTTTGATTGCCATACTGATATTACGATTCCATATGAGGAACTTGGATTCATCAGAGGCGTGCGCGAAGACGGAACCAGGGTATCAATTATTGAAGACGGCAGATTTGTATTAAAAGGTTGTGAAGAACTTAATGCGCCACTTGATAAAAAGGTGTAATTCTAGTAAAATTTATGTTGGGCTTACTCTCGCCTGATGATACAATATATTGTCCCTGGAGAGTGATTAATACACAATAGAGGGGATAAAAAAGGAGATTAATTATGGCACAGGTCGGTATTGTAATGGGCTCAGATTCAGACATGCCCGTTATGTCCAAGGCGGCAGATATTCTTGAACAGTTTGGTATCTCATATGAGATGACCATTATTTCAGCTCATAGAGAGCCAGATGTTTTTTTTGAGTATGCAAAGACTGCAGAAGAAAAGGGATTTAAGATTATTATCGCAGGTGCAGGTATGGCAGCACATCTTCCAGGTATGTGTGCAGCAATTTTTCCAATGCCTGTAATCGGAGTGCCTATGCATACAACTTCACTTGGAGGAAAGGATTCGCTTTATTCCATTGTTCAGATGCCGTCGGGTATACCGGTTGCAACTGTAGCAATTAATGGTGGACAGAATGCAGGAATTCTCGCAGCTAAGATTCTTGCAACTTCTGATTCAGAACTCCTTGATAAGCTTAAGGCTTTCACAAAGGAAATGAAGGAAGGCGTTCAGAAGAAGGATGCCAAGCTTCAGGAAGTTGGATATAAGAACTATACAAAATAGATAAAAAGGATTGAGGGTGTGCGCAGAGCATAACAATAGAAATCCTCGAGATCATAAATAAATAGTATCAATAATAAGGAGACCGAAATGGATTACAAGAAAGCCGGAGTAGATATTGAAGCAGGATATAAGTCAGTTGAGCTGATGAAGGAATATGTTAAGGGAACCATGAGAAGTGAAGTCATGGGTGGAATCGGAGGATTCTCAGGAGCATTTTCTCTTGCAGCAATTAAGGATATGGAGGAGCCAGTTCTGTTATCAGGAACAGACGGAGTTGGAACTAAGATTAAGCTTGCCTTCCTTCTTGATCAGCATGACACAATTGGAATTGATTGCGTTGCCATGTGTGTAAATGATGTTGCATGCGCTGGAGGTGAACCTTTATTTTTTCTTGACTACATTGCATGTGGCAAGAATTATCCGGAGAAGATTGCAACAATAGTTAAGGGCGTAGCTGAAGGCTGTAAGATGTCTGGCTGTGCACTTGTTGGTGGTGAGACTGCAGAGCATCCAGGACTTATGCCTGAGGATGAATATGATCTTGCAGGTTTCTCTGTTGGAGTTGTTGAGAAAAAAGATCTGATTGACGGATCAACACTTAAGGCTGGCGATGTACTTATTGGTATTGCAAGTAGCGGTGTTCACTCAAATGGATTTTCTCTTGTAAGAAAGGTTTTCCCTATGACAGTAGAAAGCCTTAATACATATTATGATGAACTTGGAACTACTCTTGGAAAGGCACTCATCGAGCCTACAAGAATATATGTGAAGGCTCTTAAGTCAGTTAAGGATGCTGGAGTTAAGGTTAAGGCTTGCAGCCATATTACTGGTGGTGGATTCTACGAGAATATTCCAAGAATGCTTAAAGATGGTATTCGCGCTGTTGTCAAGAAAGACAGTTATGATATTCCACCTATTTTTGGGCTTCTTCAGAAGACTGGTAATATTGAAGATCAGATGATGTACAACACATATAATATGGGACTTGGAATGATAGTTGCCGTTGATAAGGCTGATGTTGATAAAACAATGGAAGCAATCAAAGCAGCTGGTGAGACACCTTATGTTGTTGGTTATACTGAGGACGGAGAAAAAGGAGTGACCTTATGCTAAGGGTACTTGTATGTGTATCCGGTGGGGGCACTAATCTTCAGGCTATTATTGATGGCGTACAAAATGGAAGTATAGCAAATACACAGATTGTTCGTGTTATCAGCAACAATCCTGGGGCTTATGCTCTTGAAAGAGCGAAGAAGCATGGAATAGATGCAGTATGCATCTCGCCTAAGGATTACGAGACAAGAGCTATATTTAATGATGCACTTATGAATGGAATAAGGGAGGCTGCTCCGGATCTGATTGTCCTGGCAGGCTTCCTTGTTGTAGTTCCTGAGGCAATAATCAAAGAGTATACAAATAGGATTATCAATATTCATCCCTCGCTCATTCCCTCGTATTGCGGAACAGGCTATTACGGACTTAAGGTTCACGAAGGGGTTCTTGCAAGAGGAAATAAAGTGACAGGAGCAACAGTTCATTTTGTGGATGAAGGAACAGACACGGGACCGATTATTTTCCAGAAAGCGGTTGATGTCGAGGAAGGAGATACTCCAGAGATTCTTCAGAGGAGAGTTATGGAGCAGGCCGAATGGATAATTATGCCGAAGGCAATTGATGCAATTGCGAGAGGACTCGTAAGTGTCGTTGATGGGCATGTACATATTGCAAAGTAAGTGTTCGAAGTAGAAAGGATTTATATGAAGGTACTTATCGTAGGAAGTGGTGGCAGAGAGCATGCAATTGCCACTGCAGTTAAGAAGAGCAAAAGGGAAACCACTTTATTCTGTGCACCAGGTAATGCCGGAATCGCATCACTTGCAACCTGCGTTCCGATTGGCGCAATGGAATTTGATAAGATCGTTGCATTCTGTAAGGAAGAGGCGATTGACCTTGTTATTGTCGGAATGGATGACCCATTAGTTGGCGGACTCGTGGATGAGCTTGAAGCCGCCGGAATTCGTGTGTTTGGACCAAAGAAAAATGCCGCAATTCTGGAGGGAAGCAAAGCTTTTTCTAAGGACCTTATGAAGAAGTACGATATTCCAACAGCTCAGTATGAGACATTTGATAATCCTGATGATGCAACAGAATATTTGAAGACAAAAGCATCATTTCCTATCGTGCTTAAGGCTGACGGACTTGCGCTTGGTAAGGGTGTACTTATATGTGAGACACTTGAGGATGCGCTTGCTGGTGTTCAGGAGATAATGCTTGATAAGAAGTTCGGAAGTGCCGGAAATCGCATGGTTATTGAGGAATTCATGACCGGAAGAGAAGTGAGTGTACTTTCGTTTGTGGATGGAAAAACAATAAGAATAATGTCATCTGCTCAGGACCACAAGAGAGCTGGAGACGGAGATACAGGACTTAATACAGGCGGTATGGGTAATTTCTCACCAAGTCCATTCTACAGTGAAGAGGTCGATGATTTCTGTAAGAAATATATTTATCAGAGAACAGTCGATGCGATGGCAAAAGAGGGACGTGAATTCAAGGGGGTTATCTTCTTTGGACTTATGTTAACCGAAAAAGGACCAAGAGTTCTTGAGTACAATGCAAGATTTGGGGATCCAGAAGCTCAGGTTGTTCTCACAAGAATGAAAACAGATTTCCTTGATGTTGTTGATGCATGCATCGATGGAAAGCTTGGTGAAATGGAACTTAAATTTGAAGATAATGCAGCCGTATGCGTAATTCTTGCGTCAGATGGATATCCTGTGAAGTATGAAAAGGGATTTGAAATCAAGGGACTCGAGAAATTCGAGGGCCGCGATGATTATTATTGTTTCCATGCTGGGTCGAAATTCAGTGAGGATGGCAAGATACTTACAAACGGTGGAAGAGTTCTTGGTGTTACAGCTCTCGGTGCAACATTGAAGGAAGCCAGAGAGAAAGCATATGATGCTACTGAGTGGGTTGAATTTGATAATAAATATATGCGTCATGACATTGGTAATGCGTTTATGAATCTATAGGCCGAATGACATGAAGTCGATTATTGGATGAGACAGAACAGAATCCGGAGACTTCGGAAGATAGTTCGAAGAGAAATTCATGCGAGGCGTTAGGTGGAGGTTAGTTGTGAGTAAAAGGGAATCATTTAATCGTACATTGGCAGCACGTGTTGGCATATTTTTTGTGATTGCAGTGCTTGCTTTTTTGACTTTTGGTAAACCAGTCCATGCAGAATACGTTAATACCTGGGGTACTCTGACAGATGGAGCAAAGGTTCGTCCTGAACCTAATACAGACAAAAAAGAAATAACCAGCCTGCTTACAGGTGCACGTGTTGAGATATGTGGCAAGGTACAGGGAACCGGTAATGATGAAGCAAATCATGAAAGAATCTGGTACAAGATTATTGTTGATAGCAGAACAACCGGATATATAAGAAGTGACTTAATTGAGGACACCGGCAATCCAACTGGAAATACCAGTCCTGATGATGCCGCTAACATAGTTGAGGAGACTACGCAGGAGCCTGAGGAAACAGAGCCTGTCACACAGGTTGATACCTCATTGTCGGATTCTACTCTTCATTCACTCAGCATAAGTGATGGAAGCATCAATCCGGCATTTGATCCAGCTGTAACTAGCTATACAATTCAGGTTGGTGAAGATGTAAGTGCACTTTCTGTTTTTGGAGTTCCAAATACCGAGAGCGGAGCAACTATTATCGATAATTCAGGATTTTCAGAACTTGAACTTGGTAAGAATTATGGAGTTATTACTGTTCAGGCTGCTGATGGAACAACTCAGACCTATACTTTTACAGTTATTAGGGGAGAGTATCAGGAAGAGTCTGAAGAGAATGGAGAAAGTACTGGAGTAACGACCGGAAAGCAGTCAAGCAGTGGTCATACAGCTGTAGTTGTAATACTTGTTATTCTTCTTCTCATAAGCATTGTTGCGATTGTAATTCTCGTTCTTCAGAATATGAATCTGCGCAAAATGGTCGATGGTGGAAGAGGCTATGTAGGAAGTGGTCTGCCTGATTTCAAGACATTATTTGGAAGAATTAAGGACAGATTTGGTTCAAGTGATGAAGAGAATAAGACTGTATACAAGAAGAGAAGTCCAATCTCGCTGAAATCTCTTAACAAGAAGCCGTCTATTACTAAGGACGAGGATGAGATATATGAGCCTGATGAGGATTTTGATGGCGGTTATTCAGAGGCACCAAGAGCTGGAAGATACGACCAGCAGGATGAAGTACAGTATGCCTACGAGGATAATGGAAATAATGGAATTCAGGATCCTGGAATGAAGTATTCTTCAATAAGTGCAGCGCTTAATTCAATTAAGAATGTTACTGCTCCTTCAGAGCATCCGGCTGAGGTGGCATTTAATAACAGAAATATGGAGAAGCCACTTGAAGATGAGGAAGAAGTTTTTGAACCTGAAGGTGGTTACGATCTCGATGATGAGGATGATGAAATTGAAGATATCCTCGAAAGAAATGCTACAGTATCAGAGAGTCATCAGGGAGATGTATGGAAGCCGGAAAATTTCCTTACTCCAAGAGATGATTTAGAATTCGAATTCTTAGATATTGAGGATAAGTAATAAATGAAACAATTCACTGATAAGGCAAAGTCTGCGCTCAATATGGCAGCGCGGACTGCAATGAGTCTTAAACAAAGGTATATAGGGACGGAGCATATACTGGTCGGACTTATAAAGCAGAAGACCGGTGTTGCAGCAAGAGTACTCCTCGATAATGGAGCAGATGCAAATAAAATCTGTGAGATGATTCAGGATACCGTTTCGATTGCACCTTCGGATACAGTTGTTGAGGACAAGAATGGCTATTCGCCAAAGGCTGAGCATGTTATTGAAATTGCGCATGAACAGGCCAAAAGATTCGGGAGCGAGAAGACAGGGACAGAGCATATTCTGCTGGGAATCATCAGAGATGGTGATAATGTCGCTGTAAGAATTCTCAACTCACTTTCAATCAGTCCACAGAAGCTCTATGTCGATGTTCTTGTAGCAATGGGAGAGGACGGGGCGCCCATTCAGGAGGAACTTCAGAGAAGCATGAAACCTCAGGGCAAGAGCGAGAAATCAATTATAGGTAAGTATTCCAGAGATTTGACCAATCTGGCTAGAGAGGGCAAGCTCGATCCTATAGTTGGAAGAGATAATGAGATTCAGAGAATAATTCAGATTCTGTCTAGACGAACCAAGAATAATCCTTGCCTTGTCGGAGAACCCGGAGTTGGAAAAACAGCGGTAGTTGAGGGACTTGCAAGAAGAATAGTTCAGGGAGAAGTTCCAGAGAGCATCAGGGATAAAAAAGTTCTGACATTGGATCTCTCAGGCATGGTAGCCGGAAGCAAATATCGCGGCGAGTTTGAAGAGAGAATAAAAAAGGTAATAAATGAAGTGACCCAGGCAGGAAATATAATTCTATTTCTTGATGAGGTACATACTCTTATTGGAGCAGGTGGCGCAGAGGGTGCTATAGATGCATCAAATATTCTCAAGCCCTCGCTTGCACGAGGTGAACTGCAGCTTATTGGGGCAACCACAATGGCTGAGTATCGCAAATATATTGAAAAGGATGCCGCTCTTGAAAGAAGGTTCCAGCCTGTAATGGTTGAGGAGCCAAACGAGGAGGAATCAATTGCAATTCTCCGAGGAATCAGAGGAAAGTATGAGGAGCATCACGGCGTTGAAATAACAGATGAAGCGCTTGTTGCATGTGTGAAGCTGTCAGAGCGATATATTAATGACAGAAATCTTCCTGATAAAGCTATTGATCTTATGGACGAGGCTGCTGCTGCATTGTCACTCACAAGTGTGAAGGAGCCCCCTGTACTTGAGAAGCTTAGTATCCAGATTAATGAGAAATCTGCTCTTATAGATAAGTGTCTTAAGATGGAAGATTTTCTGGGTGCAGGTGTAGAGAAGAAGGCACTTGATGCACTTAAGAAGAAGTATGCAGCTGCGGCAAAAAAATGTGCTTCCAAGAAAGAAGGAATTCTGTCCGTTACACAGGAGGATATTGCACGTACTGTTTCGATGACAACCAGAATTCCAGTCAGCAAATTGACCGAGAAAGAGAGCGAGAAGCTTCTTAAGATGGAGGATATTCTTCATAAGAGAGTCATTGGACAGGAAGAGGCCGTTAGTGCAGTAGCAAAAGCGATTAGAAGAGGAAGAGTGGGGCTTCAGGATCCTAGAAGACCTATTTCATCATTTCTTTTTTTGGGACCAACAGGTGTTGGTAAGACAGAGCTAACAAAAGCCGTTGCGGAGGCAATGTTTGGAACTGAGGATGCCCTTATTCGCGTAGATATGAGCGAATATATGGAATCTCATTCAGTTTCAAAAATGATTGGTTCACCACCTGGATATGTTGGTTTTGATGAAGGTGGGCAATTGTCTGACAAGGTCCGCAAGAATCCATATTCAGTTATTCTGTTTGATGAAATTGAGAAAGCACATCCAGATGTATTCAATGTTCTCTTACAGGTTCTGGATGATGGGCATATTACGGATTCAAAAGGAAGAAAAGTGTCCTTTAAAAATACGATTATCATTATGACATCTAATGCTGGGGCGCAGAAGATAGTTGCACCTAAGAATCTTGGATTTGCAAGTGAGACAAATGACAAGATTGAATATGACAAGATGAAGAATGGTGTCATGGAAGAGGTTAAGCGAATCTTCAAACCTGAGTTCATCAATAGAATTGATGAGATTATGGTATTTGAACAGCTTACCGACAAGAATATGGAAGATATTGTGGCACTTCTTGCTAAAGATCTTCAGAGAAGAGCTAAGGAACATCTTAGCATTACGTTGACACTGTCAGCTACTGTTAAGAAATTCCTTGTAAATAAGTATTCAGACAAGAAAATGGGTGCACGTCCATTAAAGCGTGCAATTCAGACTAAAATAGAGGATCCACTTGCAGAGGAGATACTGTCAGGGCGTGTACGCGCTGGGGAGAAGGTAACTGCAGTACTCAAGGAGGACGCTATTTGTTTTTCGGTTAAAGAAAAAGAGGCAAAAACAACAAAGATGGAGGGCAAAAAAAATGGCAGCAAATGATTTGATTATCTCTGAGGCAGATGGATCTATCAGCTTTGGAAATCACACACTTAAGGAGAAAACCAAGCTTGAAGATTTTCCTCATGGTGGAGATTTGTACAAAGTAAAGACATATAATACATTGACCAAGCTTGAGAAGAATGGTCTGTTTTTATATGAGTCAGAGCCAGGAACAACAGTTAAGAATTTTGTAGATAATGAGGAAGGTTTATCCTTCAAGGTTGTTGGTGATGAGGATGCGCAGATTACTATTGGGCTTCAGGAAAACACAGAGTACCAGGTATTCGTAGCTGATAAAGAGATTGGTAAGATGAAAACAGGACTTAGTGGTAAGCTGAGTCTGTCTGTAGAACTTGCTGGATCAGGTGAAGTAAAAGTATCTGTTATCAAATAGCTAATCTGTTAGTTAATTTTGTTACATCCGGAAGGCTTGGTAATGGCAAAGGAAAAAAGACAAATTGCATATTTTTGTCAGAACTGCGGACATGAATCAGCCAAGTGGATGGGACAGTGCCCTTCATGCAAAGAGTGGAATACCTTTGTTGAAGAGAAAATTGTAGGTATCACATCTGGTTCAGATAAGAACAAGAGTGGACTTACAAGCGGAAGTAAGGCGAAGCCTGTTTCGATTTCTGAGGTTGAGATAGGCGATGAAGAGAGAATTAGTTCTGGTATAGGAGAGCTCGACAGAGTACTTGGTGGGGGAATTGTTCCGGGATGCCTTGTACTTGTTGGAGGTGATCCAGGAATTGGTAAGTCAACCTTACTGCTTCAGGTGTGTCAGAAACTGACTTCCGATGAAGATAAGGCGGCTGCTAGGAGTGTTTTATATATTTCAGGAGAAGAGTCGCTTCAGCAGATTAAGCTGAGGGCTGAGCGAATTGGAAAGAGTCCTGATACACTCAAGTTTTTGTGTGAAACGAATCTTGAGATAATAGAAGAGATTCTCAAAGATGTCAGGCCTCAGGTTGTTGTGATTGATTCCATACAGACCATGTTTAGCGAATCATCAGGTTCAGCACCTGGATCGGTTTCTCAAGTGAGAGAAGCAACAGGTATTCTGCTAAGACTAGCAAAGAGCTATCAGATTTCGATATTCATTGTTGGGCATGTGACCAAGGAAGGGACTGTAGCCGGACCGAGAGTGCTTGAGCATATGGTTGACACTGTTCTGTATTTCGAAGGTGACAGGCATGCCTCATATAGGATTCTGAGGGGAGTCAAGAATAGATTTGGCTCAACAAATGAGATAGGAGTCTTTGAGATGAGAGAAGAGGGCTTGTGTGAAGTGACAAACCCCTCTGAATTCATGTTATCTGGAAGACCGGAAAAGGCGAGTGGTTCGATTGTCTCATGTTCAATCGAAGGAACAAGACCAATTCTCACTGAAGTTCAGGCACTTGTTTCGAGGAGTAATTTTGGTATTCCAAGGAGACAGGCTATAGGGACGGATCTCGGTAGAGTGAACCTGCTCATGGCAGTTTTAGAGAAAAGAGTAGAACTCCATACAGGTGATTGTGATGCTTATGTAAACCTAGCTGGTGGTATACGAATCACAGAGCCAGCACTTGATTTGGGTATTGCACTCGCTGTTGCATCCAGCTTCAAAAATCGCGTAATCGACGAAAAAACCGTTGCATTTGGAGAGGTTGGTTTGTCTGGAGAAGTTCGTTCAGTCAACATGGCTCAGCAGAGAATTAATGAGGCAGCCAAGCTCGGTTTTACCAGATGTCTCATACCTTATGTAAACCTCAAGAACTTAAGATGCCCGGATGAAATTGAGGTCATAGGTGTTAAGAGTGTTTCTGATGCAATAGAAATATGTTTTAGATAAAAGAATAGTTGCACATGAAGATGCATCATGCTATAATCATTTTCGGCGGTTTTCTAAAAAGGGAGCTGTCGAAAAGAATAGGGGAATCATACAGCGGCAGTATTGCGGTCTCCAAAACCGTTCACGGGGGTTCGAATCCCTCTTCCCCTGCTACTTAAGCATCTTCCATATGGAGGGTGCTTTTTTTTCGATTAAATACTTATGGGGGGTAGAGATGAAGTACATATTCTACGGTGAAATAACAAAAACAGATGAAGGACATTATGCTGTGGAAATCCCATTTAATGTATGGGAGATTTGCAAAAAAGAAGGTGATGTTCCTGTTAAGGTTCGTATTGAGGAGACAACCTTTGTATGTAACCTTGAGCATATAAAGAATGGATATTATAGAATTCCTGTTCAGGAATCGGTATGTAAAACCTTTGAGATTAATAAGGAATATAAGATTGCATTCAGAGTTACACGTTCAGGTGCGCAGGATTCGCCTTATTCAACAGCCAATCCTATTCGTGTGATTGATTCGATGCAGGTATTAATTCAGCCACATGACGGATTGTGTGGACAGAGCTGTGTGGCAATGCTGGCTGGAATTACCTTAGAGGAGGCAATTAATACCATGCACTGTCTTGAGTGGCAGGCAACCATGGATAAAATAGTAAGTGCGCTTAACTATTATGGTATTGACCATTCTGAAGAGATAATATACACAGGTGGACGAGAGGACGTTAAGCTTCCCGAGTGTTGTATCATAATGGAGAAGATGGGAAGATATTCACATTATCTGGTTTACTACTATGGTAAGGGTTATGATTCAAACTTGGGTGTCGTTGAGAGATATGATGTGACCAAGATAAAGGGATATATGGAGATATACTTATAAAAAATATGACGGCTGATAACAGCCGTCATATTTAAAATACGCATGCCTTGCGGCACTCGATTCTGATTCGATTAGTAAATTAGTGATTAAGAATCAAAGAAGACTTTACCTTTTTCGGTAATGATTCTTTCAGCCTTTGGATATTCGAAGCTGGGAGCTTCTTTCAGACGTTTTACAAACTGGTTTGCTTCATATTTGGCAATCTGAAGATCATGGAGAATGTAATTTCCACAGTTCACTGGAGAGGCACCAGGAACTACATCATCATACTCAGCCATGTGTTCAAATGCACGAACCATAAGTGGGTAGATTTCCTGAGGTGTTGGATGACCCTTTACAATGAGATAACATCCGGTAAGGCAACCCATAGGTCCCCAGTATATTACTTTGTCTTTCCATTCCTCATCACTTCTAAGAAATGTTGCTACCACATGCTCGATAGTATGCATAGCATTAGGATGAATAGCAGGCTCAGTATTGGGATACTTCATTCTGATATCAAAGGTAGTTGCAAACTGATCACCTAAAGTGTCGAGTCTTGATTCGTATATTCCAGGAACAATCTTTGTATGATCAACTTGAAAGCTGGGAATTAATTTTTTGTCTTCATTATTTGTAGGCATTTGTTGGCCCTCCTATTATTTATCTGATAGTTTGAATATATCTAAACGCATAGAGTCAGTCAAGTGGGAATAATGTGAAATATAGCCCTAATGGCATCTCTTCGCAATAAGCTTCTCAGAAATGAGGAATAGTGTAATAGAAAAGGAAATATAGTTTAGAAAGGATATAGCATTAGTTATGAAAATTGCTGCATATAATTACAGAGAATTTGATGAGGCAGAGTTTTTTGATAAATTCAGCAAACAATATAATGTTGAGATAGTAGCTATTAAAGAGGCACCAACACCGGTAAATGCATTGCTCGCAGAAGGCTGTGAGGGTGTATCAGTAATCACTCAGCCGGTGACAGAGGAGATAATAGCAAACTGGGAGAAGGTTGGAGTAAAGCATATCTCCACAAGAACGATTGGATATGACCATATTGATCTTGATGCGGCAAGAAGGCATAACATGCTTGTTAGTAACGTGACTTATTCGACTGGAAGCGTTGCTGACTATACGGTGATGCTGATACTAATGGTGCTGCGAAGAATGAAGTCTATTATAAAGAGGGCAGAGGGGATGGATTATTCTTTGCCTGGTAATATAGGCAGAGAGATAAAGGATCTGACTGTTGGGGTTGTTGGAACAGGCAAGATTGGTACACATGTATTGCGCAATCTGTCAGGCTTTGGATGTAAGCTGCTTGCGTATGACCCATTTACAAATGAAGAAGCGGCAAGATTGGCAACTTATGTAAACCTTGAAGAAATATTTGAAAAGTCAGATGTCCTGACCTTCCATACTCCGGCAACAGAGAGCAGTTTTCATATGGTAAATGCAGACACAATTAAAACGATGAAAGATGGTGTCGTGATAATAAATACAGCCAGGGGAAGCATCATAGATACACCTGCATTTATCGATGCGCTTGAAACGGGCAAAATAGGTGGCGCAGCACTTGATGTTATTGAGAATGAACTTGGCATTTTCTATGGGGATTACAAGTATAAAAATATAGGACATAGAGAAATGTCGATTCTAAAAGATATTCCTAATGTTCTTATGCTGCCACATATGGCTTTTTACACCGAGAATGCTATCTCAGATATGGTTGAACATTCTATATGCCACATACTTGAAGGCGATGGAAATGTGGTAGGTTAGGAGGATTTTGATGAAAATAATTCACATGGCGGATGTACATTTGGATTCGCGTATGGAAACCCATTTAGATAAAGCCAAAGCAAAGGAAAGAAAGAGCGAATTACTGCACACTTTCACCAAAGTTTTGGACTATGCAAAAGAGGAGGGCGCAGACAGCATTCTCATCGCTGGAGACCTTTTCGATGTTTCAGCGCCTTCAATGAGTGCAAGAAAATTAGTTCGCGAGCTTATAGAAAATGCTGGAGAGATTGATTTTTATGTTCTGCGCGGAAATCATGACGGGAAAAGCTTCCTAAATGAAGTTGAAGAGCTTGAGAATGTACATCTCTTTAATGAGGAGTGGACCACATATTTTCTTGGAGATGAGAAAAAGATTGCATTGTATGGAAGAGAATTAAATGCCGATAATGCGGCATCATCATCAATTGGGTTAATTGCTGATCCGGAGAAATATAATATTGTCATGCTGCAT
The DNA here is from genome assembly GCA_018064935.1 of Candidatus Merdinaster equi. Lineage (GTDB taxonomy): Bacteria > Bacillota > Clostridia > Lachnospirales > Lachnospiraceae > Merdinaster > Merdinaster equi. The sequence goes on from JAGHUF010000099.1 coordinate 36,726, forward strand.
GGACAGGAGGTTGCATCGCAGACAAGACAAAAAGCAGAGGTCATTCCGATTACGTCCTACAGGAATAAAAGTATAGATTATATGGCGCTCGGGCATATTCATGCCTATAAATATGAGGCACTTGATGGAAGAGGATTCTACTGCTATCCGGGATGCCTTGAAGGAAGAGGGTTCGATGAATGTGGAGAGCATGGATTTGTGGTGCTGGAAATAGACGAACAGACTTTGGAGGCAAGACATCAATTTGTTCCCTTTGCGAGGAGGCAGCTTCGCGAGGTACAGGTAGATGTGACTGGTATAGATAAAATGTCTGAAATCGCCGAAGCTATTGAGAAAAAGCTTGCCGAGGAAGGTGCCCTTGCTGAGATGTTAATTAAAGTAGTGCTTGTTGGCAAGGTTGATACGCAATCTCACAGGGACATTGAGTATCTTGAAAAACGCTTTGAAGGTGATTTTTATTTCTTCAAGGTAAAGGATGAGACTGTATATCAGGTTATTCCGGAGGATTACCTGAAAGATGCCTCGCTTAAAGGTGAATTTGTAAGATTAGTTTTGGCAGATGAAGAAATGACAGAAGAGATGAAGGGTGCAGTAGTTAATATGGGACTTATGGCACTTTCTGGAGAAGAACTGGACTGATTTTTACTGCATAGAGAATTGAGGATTTATATGAGATTAATTTCACTTCATATCGATAATTTTGGGACTCTTTCTGACTATAGCTATGAATTTAACAGAGGCCTCAACATGATTTGTGAGAAAAATGGTTATGGAAAGAGTACCATGGCATCATTTCTTAGAGTTATGTTTTATGGCTTTGAGGGTGAAGGGAAAAAGAGCAATATCGACAAGGAAAGACATAGATTTCTTCCATGGCAGGGGGGAACCTATGGTGGCTCAATTACATATGAGGCTGGTGGAAAGGAATATATACTTACCAGAAGATTCGGCAAGAAAAAAGATGACGATGAGATTATGCTTCAGGATGCTGTAAGCCGACTGGAGATTCCTACGCAGGGAGAGTGTCTCGGCGAGATGCTATTTGATTTGGATGCTGATTCTTTTCAAAAGAGTATATATATATCACAGACGGGGTTACAGGATGGGCAGCTGACGGACCAGATAGGCGTAAAAATAGGTGGTTTGGGGACAGAAATAGGTGACCTTGACCAGTATAATAAGGCCCTGGTTGCGTTAAAAGACAGATGTAATGCGTTGACTGATAAGCGTTCTACGGGAGAACTTCGCAAAGCGACGGATCAGCTGACTAGGATGAAGACTGACCTTGATAAGAGGAACAAGCTTGAGCGTGACCAGCAGGAATTGATTGAGCGTATGAAGGAACCCGATACAGAGCTTCGTTCAATTGCGAAGAAAAAAGATGAACTGGATTCAAAATATAAGGAATCCATGCTGGTTCAGCAAGCAAAACTAAAGGTGGAAGAGTACTCAAAGCTAAAGCAGGATGTGGATGAGAGCAGGAAAGCCTACTCTGTTGTCCAAGATATTTTTCCGGCAGGTGTTCCTGGTGAGGAAGAGGTCGCGCACATCAGGGAGGTATATTCGAAGATAGATGAGTTAGAAGCCAGAAGCAAAGGTGAATTATTATCCGATGATGAAGAAAAGAGTCTGCTGAAATATCAGAGAATGTTCCAGGAAGGTATACCTGATGAGAAGCATTTGGGTGAGCTGGAGAACAGATGCAAAAAGCTGCGCGAAATAAGAAGAGATTTTGAGAGTCATAGAGTAAGTGATGATAAAAAAAATCGATATGCAGAGCTTAAGAATATCTTTCATGGAGAGAAGCAGGTCAGAAACCAGGTAGAAGATATTCAGAACAAGGTATCGAATATAAATGCTTTGAATCAGCAATTATTTTTCAAGGAATCTGAAATAAATGAAGCAAAGGCTGAACTTGATAGGCACAAGATGAACGCGCCCAAGGAATATCGTGGAAACGACACAAGTGTGGGAGTGCTATTTATTGTGCTTGGAATACTTCTGCTTATTGGTGGAGTATTGATGATGTTAAATAGATTTGGACAAAATCAGTACGTGTGGTTCCTTGTGGGCGGTGTTGTATGCCTGATTACGGGAATAATTGTCTCGGCTAGGGCTGCGCAGAAGAAGGGGGATTATCGCAGAGCATACGTAGAGTATAAGAACCAGGAAAGAGTCCATGAAGATAGGGTAGGTGCTCTATCTGCGGAGAAAGCTAAGCTTATTAGCGAAGCTAATGCGCTGGATAATCATATATATAATAGATTGTTGTTTTACGGAGAAAATATTACTGTAAGAGAATACAACCAGCCAGTTAACAATCTGCTTGTCAAAGCAATTGAATATGAGAATCTGTGCCGTGAAATGGAACAGTCGGAAGAATCTGAAGCTTATAAACAAAAGCTTGAGGAGAGTAATCAGCTTGCAAAAAGTATATATGAGGAAATAAGAAAATACGGAATGAACAGCAGCGAGGAGGAATTCTCCGATGCTATAAGGGAAATAAAATTCGAGTATCAGAATTATGTAAACCTAATATCCCGCAAGGAAAACTTTTCAAAAACAGTTGAGGAACTTGAAAAGTGTAAGGATGAATGTAATCACTTTGTCAGAGTGTTCGGTTTACATAAATTGGGAGAGCGCATGAAAGATATTTTTGGAGAACTCCCAAGTGCTATTCGTGACTATGATTATGCTTTCAGAAAAAAGACGGAATGTGAGAAGAAAATCCATGAGTTTGTTTCTGAAAACCCAGAATTTGAAGTCGGGGTGCCAGTTATCCCAGATGAGATTCCTGAAATTGACAGTATAAAGGAAGAACTGGAGATACTAACTGAGTCTGAAAAAAAACTAAAGAGCATGAAAGAGAGTTATGAAGCTCAATACAAGGAAATATCAGAACAGATAGAGGATATGGACATCGATCAGAGCAAAATAGATGAGCTTGAAGAAGCGATAGCTGAAATGAGAAAAAAGCTAGAGACAGCCTCTTTGGCAAGAAAATATCTCGAGACAGCGAGAGAGAACTTAATTCTTAAATATACAGGACCGCTGACAAGTGCATTTACCGACTATTATAAGACGGTTACTGGTAAAGATGGCGACAATATTCATATAGATGCAAAAGCCAACGTAAAGGTGTATGAGCAGGGGATGGACCGTGAAGCCTATTTCTTCTCAGAGGGAAATAAGGATTTGTTGGGATTATGCATGAGATTAGCATATGCGGATGCTATGTATGAGAAGGAAAAGCCATTTTTAATTATGGATGACCCTTTTGTTAACATGGATGATGAGAGAACTAAGGGAGCATATGATTTGCTTAAGAAGATTACAGATAAATATCAGGTGATATTCTATAGCTGTCATGCAATTGCATAGCGTTGGTTCAAAGACCTTATTGTTGTTTATTTACTCTTGAAAACGGATGATAAATAGATTACTCTATTAATAGTTTTTGTGAGAATTTTGATGCGGGATTTGCATCATGATGAAGGGACATTGTATCATGAAACAGTTATCCTATTCCAATTTGAAAGTTCATAATGAAATTGCACTGTGTGCTGTAAATAGTTTGGAAATTAAAGATAAGATCGAAAAGGAATTCTTAAAAAACAGGATATCTTATTGCGAAAAGTGGGAGGAGCCAGGGCTTCTTAGAAAACTAATTGGAATCAGACCAGAATGTACGATTTTGATTAATGAAATGCAGATTGAAAAAGCAAGAGAATTAGTTGAGGCTTTAAACCTTGGCAATAAGGTTCAGATGATAGAAAGACCTGTTGATAAAACTTATTTTTAGATTTTTAAGAGGTGCAGCTGCCAGGTGCATCTCTTTTTTTGTTATACATGATGAGCCAAGTACAGATACATGCTTGCATGTTAATCTGTATTTGGCGAACGTATAATCATGAGGAAGAAGCGAAGCGTATTCCGAATGATATACACGATAAGAAAGGTTAACATAACATGAGTTTGAGATTTTATCTGGGCCGTTCTGGTGCAGGGAAAAGTACAAAAGCATATGAGGATATTATAAGAAGTGCATCGGAGAATCCAGACAGAAATTTTTTTATTCTGGTTCCTGATCAGTATACTATGATGACTCAGAAGAAAATGGTCAACATGCATCCTGATGGAGGAATTCTTAATATTGATGTTCTGTCTTTTGGACGTCTTGCATTTCGTATCTTAGAGGAGCTGGATGCAAAGAGTCTGCCTATATTGGATGACACAGGTAAGAATCTGATTATTAGGAGAATAGCAGCTCTTCACATAGATGAGTTTCCCTATATTGGAGAAAAGTTGAACCGGACAGGTTATATTCATGAGGTCAAATCGGTCATTTCTGAGTTTATGCAGTATGGAGTAGATGAAAAGAAACTCGATGAGATGATTGAAAAAAGCAAAGTAAAAGGTTCTCTTCAGAATAAATTGATTGAGTTAAAAAAGCTTTATCTCTATTTTATGGAAGCACTGTATGAGAAGTATTCCACCAAAGAAGAAATAATGATGCGCCTTGCCAGATTACTGCCAGAATCGTCAATGATACGAGGCAGTGAATTTCTGCTTGATGGATTTACTGGCTTTACTCCTGTTCAGGAGATTGTTTTGCAGACATTAATGGAGTTATGTAAACGTGTCAGCGTTACAATCACTGTCGACCCAGTGGATAATCCCTATAAAGTTAAGGGGGAACAGGATTTATTTAATTTAAGTAAGAAAACGATAGTATCATTATGTAAACTACAGGAACAGTCCGGAATCAATAAAGAAGAGGATATAGTAATTGGCAATGAAGCCGAGGTTGGCAGATATGCTAATAACGAGTCGCTTTCTTTTCTTGAGAAAAATCTGTTCAGATATAATAAAGAATCCTATGGCGCAGTTCCGAATGGAATATCTATTTTTCATACTGACACAATATATGAGGAAGTGCAGTTCATATTAAGAAAGATTAAGAAACTTATTCGAGAGGACGGCTACGAATATCGAAATATTGCAATTGTTTCAGGTGATTTGCCAACATATGCGGATGTGATACGGGGAGAGGCTCAGATACAGGGGATTCCTCTCTATATAGATCAGAACTCAGGGCTATTGTTAAATCCATTGTCTGAATTCATTAAGAGCGCAATAATGCTTGGAATTAAAGGGTTTTCCTACCAAGCTGTTTTCCACTATCTAAGGAGCGGACTATCTAATATTTCCATGCAGGAAACCGATCTGTTCGAGCAATATATCAGGGCTATTGGTATCAGGGGAAAGAAGAAATACCAGGGTGTATTTACTCTGCATACAAGAAAAAACGCTCAGGACGAAGAGAGTCTTGAAAAGATTAATGCTATAAGAGCAAAGTTTGTCGAAGAAATAGGTGCTCTGTACCCGGAGAAAACACCAGAGACGGTGCATGATAAGGTCCTCTGCTTATATGAGTTTATTACCAAGTGTGGTGTGCAGGACAAGCTTCTGGCCATGTCTGATGAGTTTGCCGAGAAAAAGGATGTTGCCAGAGAAAAAGAATATAAGAATGTATACAAGCTTGTAATGCAACTGCTTGAGCAAATTGAGAATCTCATGGGAGATGAGGTGGTAAGCTGGAAGCAGTTCTATGAAATATTTGATGCAGGTCTATCCGAATTAAAGGCGGGAAGTATTCCCCAGAACGTTGACAGTGTTGTTTGCGGAGATATTGAGAGAACAAGGTTGGATGAAATAAAGGTTCTGTTTTTTGCCGGCGTTAATGATGGGAATATTCCCAAGGGAAGTTCCAGTGGCGGAATAATATCTGACTACGATAGAGATTTTTTGGCAGATAATGATTTTCAATTAGCACCAACACCGAAGCAGCAGATGTTCATTCAGAGATTGTATTTATATATGCTTCTCACTAAGCCCGCAGATGAAATCATTTTGAGTTATGCCCATGTGGACAATGAAGGGAAAACTATCAGGCCGTCATATCTGATTAATATACTGAAAAAAATGTATCCTAAAATGACTGAGGAAAAGCTTGGAAGAAATGATGAAACAAGATTAATGGGAAGTTATAAGGATGCACTCAGAATCTTTTCACCAAAGCTGCAACCCTATATTTACGGCGCATACGATGATGACAAAGAGGGCGAGAATGAACTATTTGCATTACAACAATTGTTGAATGATGATATAACAAAAGACGCAGTTAAGATCCTTACCCTGACTGCATTTGCAGACAGACAGCCACCAGTATTAGCAATGGAGGTGGCAAGAGTATTGTATGGAAATGAAATGAGCGGCTCAGTGACAAGGCTTGAAAAATATGCTGCCTGCCAGTATTCATATTTCCTCAAGTATGGTTTGGGCTTGAAGGAGCGTGAGGAGTTCGAGATATCTTCAAGCGATAAGGGGAATGTATACCATGATATCCTGAAACTGTTTAGTGAAAAGCTTGTTGCTGAGGGGCTTAGCTGGTTTGATTATACGGAAGATGATGCGGAGCGAATTCTTGAAGATATAATGCTTGCGTATGTTCCAAAGGGTTCTGAAAATGCTTTTTATGGTACAGCGCGGAATATTTATGAAATAGATAAAATAACCACTGTAATTAAAAAGAGTATATCAAATCTTACATATCAGATACGACAGGGGAACTTTGTGCCCCACGATTTCGAAATGGATTTTGAGGTGGCGGTAGGATTAGACAATCTTTCTTTTGCAAGGGATAAATCAGTAAAGATGCGAGGAAAGATTGATCGTGTTGATTTATATGAGACTGAGGATCGGGTTTACGTTAGAGTTATTGATTATAAATCTGGCGACAGAGATTTTGATATTGTCTCTGTTTATCACGGATTAAGTCTTCAGCTGGTTATATATATGGATGCTGCACTAAAAAAACAGGGTGCCATTCATCCTGATAAGGAGATCGTGCCATCAGGAATTCTATATTATCATGTCCAAGATCCGATGCATAAATCTGATAAGGCAGCTATGACTGATGAGGAAATTGATGCCAAGATTCGCGATGCAATGCTTATGAAGGGGCTTATTACGGATGGAGCAGAAGGTGCACTTCTGATGGATCGTAAACTAAAGGAGGTTGGCACTAAATCCGATGTTTTGTCACTTAAGGCTGATAAAAATGGTGAAATTAAAGATAAAAAGCATCTGTTTGAGCGCGATAAATATGACATTATATCGAATTATGTTAACCATATGATTGGCTCAATTGCTGACAGCATTGAGAGCGGCAATATCGACAGAAACCCATATCAGTATGAAGACAGTGATGCGTGCAAATACTGTGCATATAAGAGTGTTTGTATGTTTGATGAATCACTTGGAGATGAAAAGAGAAATCTGGAAAAAGAAGACGTTGATGCGATTTTAGCAAAAATGAATGGAGACATATCGTGAATTTTACAGATAAACAGAAGCAGGTAATTGAAGCAAGAAACTGTAACCTCCTGGTATCAGCTGCGGCTGGATCAGGAAAAACAGCAGTTTTGGTAGAACGAATTCTTCAGCGCATTGTTGATGAGGAGAAACCACTAGATGTGGATAAGCTGTTAGTTGTTACTTTTACAAGAGCGGCAGCCTCTGAGCTACGCGAGCGTATCGCCAAAAGAATTGATGAGGAAATCGATGCAAGATCACAGGACGACATTGTATGCGAGAATTTGCAGAGGCAGTCTGCTTTGTTGGCGCATGCCAATATCTGTACAATTGATAGTTTTTGTCAGACGATACTCCGTAACTATTTTAGAGAAGCAGATATAGATCCAGGTTTTCGTATAGCCGATGAATATGAAGTCAAGCTGATGGTGCAGGATGTTATAGAGGAACTTCTTGAAGAAAAATTTGCCGAAAAAGAAGAGATTTTTTTGCTGACCGATAAAATTTTTGGTGGACACAAAGGGGCTCTTGAGGAAGTGATTATAGATATATACAATTTCTCTCTCAGTGCACCGTTTCCGGACATTTTTTATGAAAATTGTGGCGCTAATTATATTTTGGCGGATGGTGATGATATACAAAAGCTTCCGATATTTGATGCTGTAAAGCATATTCTTTTCTCAAGGCTTAAAGTGCATAAGAAGAGATTGGAGAGAGCAATCAGTATATGTGAGGAGAATGATGGCCCGGCAAAATATGAGCCACTGGTTGAAAAGGAATATGATTTTGTAAATAGCTGTCTTGAAGAAACTGATTTGTGGGCAATTCGAAGGCTCTTCGAGGAGAGACTATCTGATAAGACTAGAGCGCCACAAATTAGAGAGAGTGATGGAGTCGATCCGAGCTTAAAAAAAGCCGTTTCAGACATTCGTTCATCATGCAAAAAGGATTGGGAAAGCATAAACAAGCAGCTTTTTGCTATTTCAAAAGATGAAATAATTAATAGAATAAAATTATGTAAACCAATCGTCGATGAGCTTATTTCACTCGCGCAGCAACTAGGACAAAGAATCTGGGAGGAGAAGAGAGATAAGAATATACTTGATTTTTCTGATATAGAGCACAGTGTTCTGGCACTTCTGGTAGATAAGAAGACTAACCAGCCGACGCTGTTGGCCAGAGAGCTTCGTGAGAACTTCGATGAGATAATGATTGATGAATACCAGGATAGCAATGATATTCAGGAACTTATTCTAAGCAGTATATCAGGTGAGGAAGACGGCAATTATAACAGATTCATGGTGGGCGACGTCAAGCAGTCAATCTACAGATTCCGTATGGCAAAACCGGCTATTTTTCTCGAAAAGTATGAGAAATATACAAATTGCTATTCGCCAAATTTTAAGGTTGAGCTGGACCAGAATTTCAGGTCGAGAAAAGAGGTCTTAGATGCAGTAAATGCGATTTTTAGAGTAGTAATGCATAAAGAACTCGGCGGGATAGAGTATGATCACAACGCTGAACTTAAATTCGGAGCTGAGAACTATACTAAGGCAGATGAAATTGCAAATACCTCGGCAGGTGACAATATAGCAGAATTGATGATCGTCTCGAATGACGAGAATGCCGAGGAGAAGCTGGACAAGCTGGTCTTGGAGGCCAGAGCAGTTGCAAAGCGTATAAAGGAGCTGGTTGGTACTTATCAGGTGACAGAAGTACAAAGAGAACCAGACGGGACTGAGCAACTTATTAAGCGTCCATGCTCATACAAGGATATTGTTATCCTGTACAGATCTGGGGCTGAATTCTGTGACGTTTATAAAAGAATTCTTGAGGAGGAGGATATTCCCTCCTTCGTAACATCGCGAGAGGGATATTTTGAATCGGCTGAGATTAGAACTGTGATGGGTTTTCTCAGAGTTCTTGATAATCCAAGAGAAGATATTTCGTTATATGGCGCAATGATATCTCCGTTTGGGAACTTTACAGAGACAGAAATTGCAAGCATCAAATGCAGAAGAGATGTTAATCTGTATGATTCGATTATTGCTGCATTATCAGACGAGTCTATAGCCAGCGAGCTTGTACAAAAGCTTGGTGATTTTTTGAACCAAATTGACCGCTATAGAAGTATGGTAGCCTATGTTCCAATACATGAACTGATTGAGATTATATTAACTGAGAGTGGTTATCTAGAAATAGCGGAGGTCATGAAATCAGGAGCAAAAAGGCATTCAAATCTGCTTGCGCTTATAGAAAAAGCAAGGAATTATGAGAAGACATGTTATCATGGATTGTTCCATTTCATGCGCTATATAGATAATCTGAGCAAATATGAGATAGATTATGGTCAGAACGAGCTGGCGGATGAGAAGGCTGACCTTGTTCGAATTATGACAATTCATAAGAGTAAGGGACTTGAGTTCCCGGTGTGCTTTGTCTGTGGGCTTGGGAAGCAGTTCAATACTCAGGATGATAAAAAACGAATTCGCTGCAATATGAATTATGGAATTGCGATGAACTACTATGAGGTGGATAAGCGAGTTCAGTATGATAGTTTACATAAGTATGTAATTTCGAAACTGGAACACGAGGAACTTTTGGCAGAAGAGTTGAGAATACTGTATGTAGCTCTTACAAGAGCTAAGGAAAAGCTGATTATGTCTGGTTTCTCTGCTGAAAACAGCAAGTCAGTGGATGTTGTCGAAGATGCAAAGTGTTTGCTGGATTATATAATGATTGCAGTAAACGAAGGTATACCAAGCAATGTACTCAATGTAAGTTATGTAAACGAAAATGATTTAAGGTTTGCCGAAGTCAAGGAGGGGCTTAATCTCCTTGAACGAAAGAATAAGCTTGTGGCAATAAAAAATCGAGCAGATATTGACGAGATTGCTGGCAGGTTTAAAAGCCAGATAAGTTTTGATTATTCTGGCAAAGCATTGGAGGGACTTGTATCCAAGGTTTCTGTTTCAGATCTTAAGCATGAAGCAATTGAGAAGCTTCTTGAGGAGGACAACGAGGATAGGGAAAGGGTTGAAACACCTTTTGCCGAGACAGATAAGAGAGAATATACGCCAACTTTCATAAGACAAGAGGAAAAAGGTGGAACCATGAGAGGAAACGCGTTCCACAGAATTATGGAAATCATGGATTTCAATCTCGAAATGGACGGTGGGACTGAGGCGATTGATAAGTTTATCGAGAAGCAGATTCAAAGAGGCAGACTTTCACCTGAATATGCTGGTTTGATAAATCGGAAAAAAATAAAAACATTCCTTGGTAGCAATGCTGGAAACAGGATGAGGGCAGCGTACAATGCCGGCAAATTAAAGAGGGAGCAGCCTTTTGTCCTTGGAATTCCTGCAAATGAGGTGAGGGAGAGTTATCCAGCTGAGGAAACAGTTCTCATTCAAGGAATTATTGATGCTTTCTTTGAGGAAGAAGGGGAAATTGTTCTATTGGATTACAAAACAGATGCTATTAAATCTGGCGATGAGCTTGCAAACAGGTATAAAAAGCAGATGGAGTTATATGTTCAGGCACTTGAGCGCCTGACGCATATGAAAGTAAAAGAAGTAATTCTATATTCTTTCTCACTGGAGAAAGAGGTTATTCTGGAAGTGTAGCCTTGCATTATTTGCTGAAAAAGCATATATTTGTAGAGGTTGATAACAAAATAAGAAGTAGACAAGGGGAGCTGGAAAACCGGCTGAGAGTAGATTGTGAATCTAGACCCATAACCTGATTTGGATAATGCCAACGTAGGGATTTTGTGCTGATAAGTTGAGTTTAAGAAGCAGATTCCCGAG
>JAGHUF010000020.1 GCA_018064935.1 Candidatus Merdinaster equi
TGCTTCAGTTGTTATGACCTTTGCTTTTGCGATTGTTGTTGATATATTTATGTTTGGCAAATTGCAGAGAATAGACATGGCGGAGTCTCTCAAATCAATTGAGTAAAATGTGCAAAAAAGGAGTGTCTGAACTGACACAACTTATACTTAGTGAATTTAGGTGGTGAAAAGATGAAATATCCCGCAAGAGATGAATATGTAAGAATCAGTGGAAGGTGTTCTCAGGAAAATGAAGGCTTGTTCCTAGGATTTTCGGGAAGCTTCGTTGAATTTGAGATGACGGGTGATGAGCTCAAAATAGGATTTGTGACTGATGATCCTGTTATGAGAGAAGACCCCAATAGTGAGTGGTATAAACCAGATATATCCTACTGTGATGAAACATACTTTGGACATGCTGCAGTTATAGTCGACGGTAATTATGACTCATACACCAGAATTGCACTTACTACTCCTGAGTTGGAAGCAACGGTTAAGCTTTCTTCTGGAAGACATATTATTAGAGTAGTCAAATTAAATGAGGCAGCATTCGGATGTGTGGGAATAGCATATATCGATATTCCCGGCGATATCGCACCTGTACCTACAAAGCCGCTTGGAAAGAAAATCGAATTTGTAGGCGATTCAATCACATGTGGATATGGTAATGAGGGCTTAAATGGTGTTGATATTTTTACAACATCCCAGCAGAATCCACTGGACGCTTATGCGATAAAAACAGCCAGGAAACTGAACGCTGAGTATCAGCTGGTAAGCTGGAGTGGAATAGGAATCATTTCTGATTATGTAGATCCAAGTAAAAACGAGCCAGATGAGACGATTCTTATGCCGGTTCTGTATCCATATACGGACAGAAGACTTGATGAAAAAAGAAAACGTGAATTAAGAAAATGGGATTTTGCTAAATATGTTCCTGATGTAATAGTTCTGTTTCTGGGCACAAATGATGCAAGTTACACAAGGTCTATACCAGAGAGGGAGGAGCATATGGCGCGCGAGTACGCCAAGTTCCTGGAGTACCTGCACGAGAAGAATCCAACGAGTGATATTCTGGCGATACTCGGAACTATGGAGACCAGTTTATGTGCTACGGAAGAGAAGGTGGTTGAGAGCTTTGCCAAGGCCCATCCGGAGATAAAAGCACAGTTTATGGCACTTCCTCTTCAGGATGAGGCAGACGGACTTGGAGCAGATTCGCACCCGAGCAAAATCACACATGAAAAAGTTGCTACACTTGTTAGCGAAAAACTGTCAAAAGATTTCAATTTATGATAGAATATATCCGTATGTGGGTTTTCGCATACGGATATTTGTTTTTTCCAGACAAATGAGATTGTCAGGTGGAAAAAGGAGGAGAAATGACTAACTTTGAACTCGCAAAAATAGCGAATCAGGTTCGTAAAGGAATTCTGTCATCCGTACATGAAGCTAAGGCTGGGCACCCAGGAGGGTCTCTCTCAGCTGCAGATTTATATACATTTTTGTATTTTGAGGAAATGAAAGTAGATCCGAAGAATCCGGACGACCCAGATAGAGATCGTTTTGTCTTATCAAAAGGTCACACAGCACCTGGATTGTATGCAGCACTTGCGCATAAAGGATTTTTCCCGGTTGAGGATCTTCTAAAACTACGCAAACTCGGAAGTTATCTGCAGGGTCATCCAGACATGAAGAGCACTCCAGGTGTTGACATGAGTTCAGGTTCGCTTGGACAGGGTGTGTCAGCTGCTGTTGGAATGGCGCTTGGTGCTAAGATGGACGGCAAGGATTTCAGAGTATATTCACTTCTTGGAGACGGTGAGATTCAGGAAGGTCAGGTTTGGGAGGCAGCGATGTTTGCCGGAGCAAGACAGCTCGATAATCTTGTGCTTATCGTTGATGTAAATGGTCTCCAGATTGATGGTAAGATTGAGGATGTATGTAATCCACATCCAATTGATGAGAAGTTTAAGGCCTTTAATTTCAATGTGATTACAATTGACGGTCACAGTTTTGATGATATGAGAGATGCCTTTGCAAAGGCTAGAGCCGCTAAGGGACAGCCGACAGCAATCATAATGAAGACTGTAAAAGGTAAGGGCGTATCCTTCATGGAGAACAATGCGGACTGGCATGGAAAAGCTCCAAATGATGAGCAATATGAGGTGGCTATGGCTGATCTCAATAAAATTGATGAAGAACTTGCGAAAGGAGACAAATAGTCATGGCTGAAAAAATTGCTACAAGAGAAAGCTACGGTAATACGCTCGTAGAACTCGGCAAGGAAAACCCTGATATTGTTGTCCTTGATGCAGATCTTGCTGGAGCGACTAAGACCAGCATTTTTAAGAAAGCATTTCCAGAAAGACATATTGACTGTGGTATCGCTGAAGCCAACATGATGGGCATTGCAGCAGGACTTGCAACTGTTGGTAAGATTCCATTTTGTTCTTCTTTTGCTATGTTTGCAGCTGGAAGAGCATTTGAGCAGGTTAGAAATTCCATAGGTTATCCTCATCTGAATGTAAAAATTGGTGCAACGCATGCAGGAGTTACCGTTGGAGAGGACGGAGCAAGTCATCAGTGTAATGAAGACATTGCTCTTATGAGAACTATTCCGGGAATGATAGTTATGTGTCCAGCAGATGATGTTGAGGCTAAGGCAGCAGTCAGAGCTGCAGCGCAGATATCAGGTCCTGTTTATATGAGATTTGGACGTGCAACCACTCCGGTTATTCACGATGAGAATTATAAGTTTGAGATTGGCAAGGGTGTAGTTGAAAAAGAGGGAACAGATGTGACAATAGTTGCAACTGGAATCTGTGTTGGAAATGCACTTGAAGCTGCTGAGATTCTTGCTGAGAAAGGAATTAGTGCAGAGGTAATCAACATCTGCACAATCAAACCTCTCGATGAGGAACTCATCATTAAGAGTGCCAAGAAAACCGGCAAGGTTGTAACCGCTGAGGAGCATTCGGTTATTGGAGGTCTTGGATCTGCAGTGTGTGACGCTCTCTGTGCTTCATATCCTGTACCGGTTTGTAAGATTGGTATGCAGGATGTATTTGGAGAGTCTGGACCAGCAGCTGCACTTGTTGAGAAATACAAGCTCGATGGAAAGGGAATTGCAGAGCAGGTAGCTCAGTTCCTTAATGTATAGCAACATTGTTAGCACAAATAGGGTCTGCCAAGGCAGGCCCTATTTTTTCAAAACCACGCAGATTAAAAAGTCATGGGTATTGGTATCAAAAAAGGAAAAAAAGGCAAGATAAAATATGTCCTTGCGGCATTCCTGGCATGCACCATGCTTCTTGCAGGATGTGCAGAAGAAGGCGGTGCAAATGCAGGAGATATGCCAGAACTTGTCCCATTTGAGGAAAGTGGCGATGGTCAGGCTGAGAGACAAGTGGAATCAGATACATTAAAGGTAGGTTTTACTCAGTTGGAAGGCAATTTTTGCCAGTTTGCATCGGGTCTATGTAGTTCGGACAAGGCAGTTCTGGAATTGACTAATGCGTACCTTGTTGAAGAAGGAGAAAAGGGAAAGCCAGGGCTAGGAATTAAGATTGGAGACAGTGATTCTCTGGCTGAAATAACTGTAAAAAAGGGCAAGGAATCAGGAGCGGAAGTAAGGATTGAGCTTCGTGAGGATATATATTTCTCTGATGGAGTTAAACTGACAGCGGATGATCTTATATTCTCAATATATGCAGCACTCGATCCTGATAATGATATTCCCTCGCCATTGTCCAGGTTGAAAATAGAAGGTCTTCAGGACTATCTTGAAGTCAGCATGACGAAGGCTGAGCTTATATATGAACTTGGTGTGCAGAATGAGGATTATACTTATTTCACAGCTGATGAGCAGGATGAGTTCTGGAATGTGGATATTCAGGAGGCAGGTCTTCGCTTTACACATGATATAATTGAGCAACTTGCTTCCAGCTTCGCTGCTGATTATAGTGATGAATTTGCAAAATGTGGCAACAATAAGATTGCCTTTGCAATGTATATGTGGGGATTCGGGGAACCTGATAAAGAAGCTAAAAATATAAAGAGTTTCGTATCTGATGCAGAATATGAGATTGGATTGTTGTCCGAGGATGATTTCTGGCATGAAATTGACAGGAAATATGGCGGCGAATACAGTATGATGTCCAATCAGGAAGCTTATGGAAGGAGCCTATGGGATATCCTGTACGAAATGTATCCTGAGTATGCTAAAGGTATTGTAACCTCGCAGGCGCAGGATTATATAAGCGGAATAGATAAACTCGGAGAGTATGCCGTAGGCTTACATCTTACAGATGCTGAAACATTTTCACCGGAGGATTTGAGAATCCCAGTTATTCCGCTTCATTATTATGGCGACTTGTCAAAATATGATTATGAGAATGAGAAGGAGCTGTTCGGATTTACAAAGGGAAATCTAAGTTTTCTGGAGGAGAAAAAAGATGCGCCCATCGGTGCTGGACCATATGTGTATGAGAAGCTTGAAAACGGGAAAATCTGTCTGACAGCTAATAATGAGTATTATGGTGGAAAACCAGCAATTTCAAAGGTTGAGCTTATTGGTACATCTGAAGGAGATATGCTGGATCGTCTGGTTTCGGGAGATTTGGATATTTTTGTAGATACTGTATGGGAATCAGAGCTTGAGAACTACAAGAACTATAATTCTAATGGCGAATTAGCTGGGGATCTGCTCGATGTCAGAATTCTTGGGAAAGCAGAAAAAACCGAGGGCACAGAATGTGACGTTAATGTCATAAATGTACAAAGAATGGTACTTCCGTCCACAGAATATGGCTGGACGTATAAGCTTGATAGAGTAACATTTAGATAAAATACTAGGGGAAAGGGATTAGTATGTACGCAGTTTATTTGAGTCCACTTTATATTTTGTTCCATGTGCATGTGACCATATGGCTATTCAAATGGTTAAAAGCATGTAATGAGAAGCTCGGCAAGAAGCCGGTTCGTATAGTGATTGGCGTGATTTATTGGATACTTAGTATGTGCATTGTCATAGGCTTCTTTATGCCAGCGGGCACGGAAATAGAGCGAATTTTCAAGGGTATTGGAAACTACTGGCTTGGTGTCAGCCTGTATATGGCTTTTGGAATTCTTATAGCAGACCTTGTCAGAGGTTTATTACTGCTTACCAAGAATCCTGAGAAAAAAGCAAAAATCCATTCTCGTAAGATGTTTGTGATTGGTGGTTCAATTGTCACAGCTTTCATTGTGATTATGTGCGTGTGGGGAATTATCAACGCAAAGATTGTAAGAACTACAAGCTATGAAGTGACAATCGAGAAATCTGCGGATGTAGAAGACATGAGAATTGCACTTGTGTCTGATATTCATCTTGGTTACAACATTGGTTGCGCACAGATGCAGCGAATGGTGGATGTAATCAATGCGGCAGATGTGGATGTCGTAGTGATCGCGGGTGATTTTTTTGATAATGAGTATGATGCCCTTGAAAACCCTGACGAGCTGGTTTCAATTTTCAGGCAGATTAAGAGTAAGTATGGAATGTATGCTGTATATGGCAATCATGATATTGCAGAGAAGATTCTGGCTGGATTTACATTCGATAGTGGAAATGATGTAAAGGAAAGTGATCCAAGAATGGATAAGTTTGTCGAGGATTGCGGAATAGTTAATCTTCGTGATGAGGGCGTGATGATTGAGGGAGTGTATTTCTACGGAAGACCTGACTCGCAGAAGCCAGGACGCGGTATAGATACCCGTAAATCAGTAACTCAGATTGTGGCTGAGGCACCGCAGGGTGTTCCGATTATTACAATTGACCATCAGCCAAGGGAACTTCATGAGAAGGCTGCTGCGGGTATTGATATGGACCTTGGTGGACATACACATGATGGCCAGCTCTTCCCACTTAATCTTACAAGTAGGATCATATGGGAGAATTCGGCTGGATATATAAATATAGACAGCAAGATGCACAGTATTGTAACTTCAGGTGTTGGATTGTTTGGCCCTAATATGAGAGTAGCAACCAAATCTGAGGTTGCGGTTATAGATGTTCATTTTACTGGAAGATAATCACGACGAGGTATTTTTTACACTGTTTTGACACGGATGTCACATTGATTGGTTAGAATTGGAGGAATGCAATGGGTAAGCTCGTAAAGGGATACTGGGATTGCCAGTATTGTAGTGAAAAGGGAATAGACGGAGAATTAAGGGAATGTCCCGGATGTGGCAAGGCGAGAGATGAGAGCGTCAAATTCTACATGAAGGGTGTGACGTATCTGAGTCAGGAAGAGGCGGCTAAGAAGACAGGACGACCTGACTGGTTTTGTGAGTATTGTCATTCGTATAATCCCGATTCCTCTGATGTATGTGTATCCTGTGGTGCTCCCAGAGGGGCAGATAATGGTAAGAATTATCATGAGATGCAGCAGATAAAGGCGCAGAAGGAAGCACAGAAAGCTGCTGAAAGAGCCGAGGCGCAAAAGGCATATAACGGAGGCGGCAAAAAGAAGATGCCTCTGTTTCTGGTCATACTGCTTCTTGTGCTGGCCGGAATTATTATATTTAGCGTTGTGAGCTGTATTGGCAAGAAAAAAGATATGACAGTATCGTCAATTTCTTGGGAGAAATCAATTGAGATCGAGAAATACAGCTATGTGGAACAATCCGGGTGGGAACTTCCGCCTGGAGCTGAGCTTGTGAGGACCAAGGAGGAATTCCATCATTATGATACCGTTATGACGGAGGTTCTTGTTGAGAAAAGCAGGGAAGTTCAGAATGGTTATGATGTGAGCTACGAGGACAATGGTGATGGAACTTTTGAGGAAATCCAGACGCCTCATTATGACACCGAGTATTATGAAGAGTATGAGACGCGCCCAGTCCAGGTTCCGGTAGATGAGACTAAGTACTATTATATGGCATGGGCCTGGGTTGAAGATCGTACGGAAACGGCATCTGGAAATGATCATAATACCTACTGGCCTACGCTGGAGCTTCCAGAGGATGAGAGAGAGGGACGTAAATCAGAGACTTACAGCATGGTTGTAAGGGATGATAAGAGTTCAAAAGAAACAAAGTACGAATTGGATGAAAATACATGGCAGTCACTTAATCCTGGCGATGGAGTGACAATCCGGGTAAAGAGTGGTAATGATCAGCTTCTTGACGCAAATGGGGATATAATAGCTGAACTCAGAGAACCATAATATCTGTGCATTTTTGGTATTATGTATCTACCTTGTATGGTTCAATTGTGATAGAATACATTTGTACGTCGATGAGACGCAAATGAGAAATTGGAATTAGATTATTCAATTTAAGGAGGTTTTACTTATTATGAACAAGGGTAAATTCGGTATTGCTCTTCCTTTTTATGCAGTTGTAGCAATGATTCTTGCAATTTTTGGACAGGTTATTCCTTTATTAGGACTTACAATCTTCGTAATTGCAGTTGAAAAGGATGAGTGGGCATCAAGACAGTGTATTCAGGCATTCTTCGTAGTTGTGCTTGGATGGGTTGCTGACAAAGCAGTTTATATCCTCAAAGAGCCACTTGTAAACTGGGTTGGAGGATATTTCTATAATGATGGATTCTCAAGATTTGCAGGATACTACGGACACAGCCTTACTGTATTATCATCTGCATTTGGAGTATTCCTTCTTGTTCTTCTTGTAATTGCCGTTTTCAAGGTAGCACGTGGTGCAGAAGCAAATATCATGATCGCAACTAAGTTTGCTGATTGGGCATTTGGCAAGGTTGCTCCTAAGCCACAGCCAGTATATCAGCAGCCAATGCAGCAGGTTCAGCAGCCAGTATATCAGCAGCCAGTTCAGCAGGTTCAGCAACCAGTGCAGCCACAGCAGCCAGTTCAGATGGCTCAGCCTCAGGCACAGGCACCTGCTGGTAAGTTCTGTGTAAAGTGTGGTGCTCCATTAAGCGGTGCATTCTGCGAGAAGTGCGGAACAAAGAATTAATTGTTTTAAATATTAAAAAATGGTTAGAAGAGCACTTGCTATCCGCGAGTGCTCTTTTTAGGATTAGGATAGTGAAGAGATGAAGAAAACTAATATATCCCTCGTTGCAGTATTAATATTAACAATTTGCCTTATAAGCGGTTGCGGAGCAGCACCTGATGAAGGAAATTATTTTCATCATCAGGGAACAGCAAGCGGGAATGGTACGGGAAATGTGCCTTCGGCAAATCCAGGATCCACTGGCATTGGTGTGAGAGAAGATATCACGGACCAGCTCAGTGATAATCTGCTCATCGGAATGGATTTTGGAGGCGGAGGAGATGACTATTATTCAAGCCTAAGCTCAAATATTATTATTCACAAAGATCATACTGTGGAAGTTGAATTCGAAGGAGAGAAACTTGGCGAAAGCAAACTGACAGATGCGTCATATGATGCGATTGCATCTGGAATTGACTTCAATGAGCTGTATTATCTGGACCCAGAAATAGATGAATACGTACTGGATGGCTATAGTGTATACGTATTCTTATACAATAAAGAAGATTCAGTACTTAAAGGTGTTGGCGGATATATGGCAGGGAATGATTATCTGTATGAGGTAAGAGAGCTCATAAGTAAAAATGTAGATATGGAATGGGCGAATGATCTGGTAGATGAGAAAATCCTGGAAATGATGGCAGAAAGAGAGCACTAGACCTTGGTGAGTATAGGCTGAAGAAATCCGTGAGTGTCCGAAAAATAAGAGAAAGAGCATGTTTATCAATGATTAAAATGTGGGATAGAGAGAAAGTAAAAAGAGAATTCGCTGCATATACAGCTAATTACGATATAGAAGACCCCAAAATTGCATTAAAGGTTGGCCATACATATATGGTAGCTCAGCTGTGTGAGCAGATAGCGAAGAGCATAGGGCTAAATGATGAAGATATCCTGATTGCCTGGACCTGTGGAATGCTGCATGATATAGGTCGTTTTGAGCAGGTAAAAAGGTATGGCACATTTTTTGATTCACTCAGTGTGGATCATGCTACCTTTGGAGCAGATCTCTTATTTAAAGAAGGATTATTCGAGAGGTTCATATCTCAAAATGACATAGACGTCACAAATGTAGAGCTGATAGAGCAGGCGATACGCGTTCACTCATTGTTCAGGATACCTGAGATGGGAGAACGGGAAACAATGTTTGCCAATATACTGAGGGATGCAGATAAAATCGATATTCTTAGAGTAAACACGCAGACAAGGCCGGAAGATGTATATAACGTATCTACTCAGGAACTGCGAACATCTTCGGTTTCCGAGGAGGTCAAAAAAGCTTTCGACGAGGGGCATTGTGCCAAGAGAAGTGACAGGACAAGTGCAATCGACTATCTTGTAGGGCACGTGTGTCTGGTGTATGAGCTTGTGTATCCAATCAGCAAGCAAATTGCTTTTGAGCAGGGTTATTTGGATAAGCTTCTTGAATTTGTTTCGGATAATTCGGATACAAATGCGTGGTTTGCGCATATGAGGGAAGCGATGCAGGAGCTCAGAGCACGCTAATTAAACATATCGTGAGCTTAATCATAACCAACGAAGGCACGCTCTCGCTGCTAGTCGCACGCAGCGGCACGTAAGACGCTAAAATACAGCATCTAAGTGCCGGCGGCTCCTAAGCACCTTCTTTTGGTTTATGATTTATCTCACACCTAAATACATCAAAACAGGGGAAGAGAGATGAATAAATTACGTTGGAACAATGATTACAATCAGGGAGCGCATCCGGCAATTATTAAGGCTCTGGAGAAGACAAATAATGAGAGCTACTGTGGATATGGTCTGGATGAATGGTGCAAGAAGGGCGCAGATGAAATTAAAAAGCATCTTGGAGGAAGGGATGCTGATGTGCATTTTATGATTGGCGGAACTCAGGTCAATTTTACTGTAATAACTTCGGCGCTCAGATCCTACCAGAGCGTTATATGCGCAGATAGCGGTCATATAAATGTTCACGAGACAGGAGCTGTTGAGAATACAGGACATAAAATAGAAGCACTTCCAGGAACTGATGGAAAGATTCAGGCAGCACAGATCAAAGAGGCAGCCGAATCATTTCGTGTGAGTGATGTAAAAGAGCATATAACCGAGCCTAAAATGGTATATATTTCTTTTCCAACAGAGTACGGAACTATCTATTCATTGAGCGAGCTTAATGAGATTAGGTCCGTATGCGATGAGTACGGGCTGTATTTGTTTATTGATGGAGCAAGACTTGGGTATGGTCTCGGTTCGCCAGAGTGTGATGTGACGATGGAAGACATTGCCAGAGTTTCCGATGTGTTCTATATTGGTGGAACAAAGTGTGGAGCTCTGTTTGGAGAAGCGGTTGTTATATTAAATGATGCGCTAAAAATTGGTTTTAGAAGCTACATCAAGCAAAATGGTGCTATGCTTGCAAAAGGATGGCTCCTAGGAATTCAGTTCTATACATTATTCTCTGAGGGGATATATTTTGACTGTATGAAAGCAGCTTCTACAGAAGCACTTAGAATAAAAGCGGCGTTCGAGGAGAGAGGCATAAAGTCCTATATTGAAAGCTATACTAATCAGCAATTCGTGATACTGACCGAAAAGCAGATGGAGCAGATTGGAGAGAAGCACATCTATGAGTATGAGATGAAGCTTGGAGATGGTATTCATTGCGTGCGCTTCTGTACAAGCTTTGCGACTAAACATGAAGATGTAGATGCGTTGATTGAGGATATAGCGAAGCTGTAAGCACCGAGGGCGCCAAAGCAGCTTCTTATGGTTTATGATTTGCTTATCAGACAGAAAAGCAGCTGTATTATCAGAGCGCGGAAAGGAAAGCACATTATATGAAAATTGTAATATTAGAGAGAAATAGTGTTGGAACTGACACTCCTGTCGATATATATGAGAAGTTTGGAGAAGTTGAACTGTATCCCAATACG
>JAGHUF010000028.1 GCA_018064935.1 Candidatus Merdinaster equi
TCCCGGAAAAGCCTGCCTGATTGCCATCTCAAGTGATTCCTTCCACATTGCAATTGGAATTTTTGCCGGCAATTCCATATCACAGCTCTTGTCCATATTTCTAATTGTCACAATAACGGTATCTGGCATAATCTATCAAGACTCCTTAAGTGATTGTGGTTCTATTATCTCCTGAGTAAAAAAAGCATTCATATAAATAGCAGCTTCTTCTTGTCCAATATCGCATGACTGTTCTGAATCCAAAAGCCATATCTCTATTCTGGATACTGTGTTCTCTCTGACTCTGTCTGAAAAAAATGGAATAACATTCCGGTAGTCCATTTCAGAAAAGCTTCCCTCTTCCACACGAAGTACAAGCACATTCGTCCCTGTGTTCATCAGGATTACTGTGCCATTTGATTCACTCAGCACAAGCAAAGCTTTCACTCTTTCCAGCACGAGAAGCAACCTCTCAAACTGCTGATTTGGATGAAGATATCCATCAAAATCAGCTTCAGTATATCCCGCCTGGGTCCAGTCCTCACGTGCTGATGCTATACCATCAGTGCCAGCTTTAACAAAATCATTCATCCGCACATATCTTCTGCCTATTTTACTCTTCATTTGAAGGAGCATATATGCAGATTCTTTTTTCATTTTTATATTCATATTAGTTTTCAACTACCGCATTCAAAATGTCTTTTATTTACACTAATCGCGAAGAATAATTGCATGTATCCATTCTTTATAATACATATATCCCTCATTCTTTCCGAGCGAATCCGTTTCGGGCGAATATCCAGGAATGGTCCGTGCATTCAGGAAATTATGTTCTGAAATATTACCACCAAATAATAGCATGGGACATCTTTTCTTAATAGTATCCAGAAGCAAATCTCCCTCCACATATGCTGTATGTAAATTGTTTGGCGAATCGGCAACAATCACAAATATCCCCAATTCGGCACCCAGATTAACGTAGGACTCAAGCCTTAGGACTGCATTCTCTGATACAGCTCTTTTGCAGGTAAGATAATCATTTATTGCAATTATATATGGTTTAAAGCCATGCTCTCCCTGTTTCTTTCGCACCTGTCTGTCTCGAAGAATATTTGTACATTCTATAAGCAATGCTTCCAGCTCACCATAACCAATTGCATGAACATAAGATGGGTACGGAACAGAATTGTCGCTCGATACATAGACAATCTTTTCTGCTGTTTTGCCTTCACCTGACTTTTTATCGATTATCTTCTTCTCATGCAGTTGCTTAAGAAGTGGCAGAATATAAGTTTCACACTTCTCTCTACCTCCACACGAAACAGCCATTCCCTGAACCGCATCTATATCCAGAACAAGAGGATTAGCATCATAGTCTATTCCTATACATATCTGATCCCCCGGAAGTTCATCATAACCCAATGATTCCGGAATACGTATATTGCATACAAGACGTTCACCCTTATAGGCTTCTGTCATCTGGTCTGCCATTTCGCGAAGGCGCCGTGTTCTTTTTCCATCAGAAATCTCTTCCAAGGGCAATGCCCCCTGAAAAATCAACGGAGCGCCATCACCCTTAGCATATCCTCCACCTTTTGGAAGTGGAGCTGCATTCTTATTCACACGTCCAACAATTGAATAATAATCCTGATTATCTGTCAGTGCCAATGCAACAGACGTCTTGATGTTCTGCTGCAACTGCATATTAACACCCATCACGCCCGAGAAACTACATACGAGGTATATTCCTCTTGCCACGCCTTCTCTGGCGAGCATAATGAATGAATTCAAATAATCTGAATGAGACATAAGCAACAGATTGAGGTTATCCACCACAACAATCCACGTCGGAAGCTCTTCACCAGTTGCCTCCTCGTATGCGAGCGGCGAACCAACACCTTCCGAACGGAACATTTTTTTCCTCCGCTCAATTTCTTTTGAAAGGACATCCAGACTTTTACGGATAACCTCTGGCTCATCGTCTCCCGCCGAGCTGGCAACATGAGGAAAAACCTCCAGGCTTCGAAGGCCAAATCCACTTCCGTCAATCAGAAACATCTGAACTTCACCAGGCGTATACTTCACAGCAAGTGACGTAATTATGGTCTGCAGAAATACAGTCTTCCCTGTATAATTTGCTCCATAAACAGCAAGATTTCCATCCCTCCAGAAATCGTGTTCAAAAGGAAAAGTTGACTGCATCGCCGGATTATCAATCAATCCCATCACAGCCACTGGTCCTCTATATATCTCTTTTGCGCCATCATTTCTGTATTCAGTTTTCTCCCATCCCCATGTATTCTCCATACAATCGGGAATGATATCCTCCAGCGATACCTGCTCAGGGAGCGCCTCCGACCATACCTGCTTTGCGCGCTGTACCTTATGCTTCTTGCACTGCTTCTCAATATATGCAATGATGGCATTTAATTCTGTAATACCGCCCGTTTTCTCGTCTCCACACGAAGCATATTCCAACCTTAGTCCGTTACGCATGACCACACGAACTGTACCAAGTTTGTTATCTTTGTCCGTCTTCTCCGGATTATATTTACCACCCGAATAGAAGGACTGTACTAGTTCATATACATCACGTTCATTTGTTGAAGTCTTGATATACGCCCGTCCGGGATTCAGTATTGCCGCAGCATCTGGCTTATTTATTATTTCTTTGCTATCTGACTCACTCTGTACCTTCAGGCACCATCTGAAATTAACATTTGAGCGAATCTGGTCAGTGATTATTCCGGCAGGCTTCTGCGTCATAATAACTACATAAACTCCGAGAGATCGACCTTCTCTAAAAATTGTATCCATCTCTGATATATATTCAGGATACTGCTTTCTAAAGTCGGCAAACTCGTCAAATACCAATATCAAAAAAGGCAACGGCTCCAGAGACGGATTATCCTTGCGCATTTCAATATATCGAAGAATGTCCGACTTTGCTACTTTTAGAAGTTCCATCCTTCGTTTCATTTCGCTCTTTAATGCAGCCAGATTCCTTGAAATATCCTTATCCAAATTAGAAATAGTTCCTGCTAAATGTGGAAGATTTCTAAAAGGTTCTATCAGTCCGGATCCCTTAAAATCGACTAGCACAAAATTCACATCTTCAGGTGAATACTGAAGAGCCATCATTGTAATCCAGGTCTGAACCATCTCCGTCTTACCACTTCCAGTCATACCTGCAACTACACCATGAGGCCCATGTCCTTTCTCATGAATATCGAAGTGAAACACGGTTCCATTTGCTGTGACACCAACTGGAACAGCCAAACTCTTCTCAACATGGGCACTTCTCCACATATCCAGTATATCCATGTCCTCAACTTTTGCACAGTGAATTCCTTCCAGCAAACCAACCACTGATGGCATGGAAACATCACCCTGTCCCTCTTTTACACGAACAGGTGCAATACGTCTTGCATAAGAGTCAATCTGATTATGTGACTGAACATATAATTCTGGCAAAAAAGAGATCATCTCGCCAGCATTCTCTTTCTTATATAAGCTCCAATATGCCCCCTCTGCCTGTAATGTCCAGTGCACACACGATGGAAGTTGTGCAGTACGATCCGCCCAGAAGATTCCTGCAATTCCAAGTTCTCTTCTGTCCATATCAATTGTGCTTCTAATTATTGTATCTTCAATCAGAGTTTCATCTGCCGCTATTACAACAAGGAATGGGAGTTGAATCTGCTCTCTTCCAGTTTTCCACTCACTTAGTTTTTCCATGCGTCCGCGCAGAATATTTCCCCACTCTGACAGAACAGGTTTTGCCTCTTCCCTATTGCAGGCTATATAGCGAATGTTGTGACCTCTGTCCATACAATGTGGCAACCATTTTAAAAACTCAAAATTCGCGACCTCTTCTTCCCTGCATACACACAAAATCTTTGTTTCTGTATAACAATTCATTGCCGACAACTGAATTATGAGTGACTGTGTCATTCGAACAGCATCTTCTATTGGTGCTGCAATACCAAGATTACCCTGTTTGGCAAAATCAAAAACGACCGGCTGATCAGCAACCATATTATACTTTCTGGCAAGTTCGTCAGGATGGTGTTCATATTCGTCTTCGCTCATCTTGAGCTGATGCCTCGGCAATTGAAATGAAACTCTTGCAGGAACTGCGCCTTTTCCTACTCTGACCGCAAGAAAATCATCATATTCTGGTCTTCTCTCCCAAAGTCTTGGAAGTCTCTCTGATGCAATCTCCATACACTCGACATATGACGGATGCAGTCTTTCTTCAGAAATAAGTTGTTTCTCAATATGTTCCTGCACTTCTCTCTCAATGCCATTTAAATAGTTGTTATAAAGATCATCCCTCTCCTTGGAAATCTTGTTATATTTCCTTTTTCCCGACAAATAACGGACTCCCTGAAATCCCATGCTCAAGGCGACCATCTGCCAATTCATGGCAATTCCAGCCATTTTCATTGAAGGCTTTTCGCCTATATTGGGCGCCGCCTCAATTTCAAACTGTTTTATGCCTACGGGCTCCATAATTCTGGCGGTTCTGACAAAGTATGGATATTCTCTTTTTGTATCAGACTCCACCTGCTTTGTTTTTCTGTCAGGCGATAATATATAATTATCATTTGTTTCTCCTGCATCTTCACTGTTGAGATAAACTATGCTATCCCCATCTACGAAGAAGCTTGAAGCACCTACTTTTATTACATCACCTGAATTCAATATTCTTGTAATTCCACGGATTATCTCATCATTTATTATTGTTCCATTTGTACTTCCCAGATCTGAAATCACATAGCTATTGCCCTGTTTTTGCAATACACAATGTTTCCCGGAAACCAAGGAATCCTGTAGGCACAAATCATTCTCCCTGGAACGTCCGATGCTGTAGTTATCTTCGATAAACAAATTCTGTCTATTCGGGCTTTTTGCATCAATTATATATACAGCCATCATTGTTGACTGGTCAATCAACACAATATCCCCTACGCTTAACCTGGCATAAGTCGTCTGTTGTCCATTTACAACAATTGGGATGGGGGAAGTAACTTCTAGTTTTGATCCATCATAGTTAAATGCCACATTCCCTATTCTGATTATCTTAGCGTCATCAGCCAGATAATAGTCCATCGCTTTATTCAGTTGAACAAATCGAAGAATTGCATTCATCATCTACAAACCTTTATTAAATCAATTCGCACCCACGCAAAAATAATTAGTACTGCACTTTTTCTGATAATCCCAGACCAAAAATATCGACATCAGCTGGCTTTCCACCAAGTCCTAAATAGTAGGCACTGATGCTGGTAATTGACGCATTTATTGTATCACCATAATTTGTTTCCTTCATGATGTCCTTTAATTTATTGTTTCTAAGCCAGTCAACATATGACTGAGAAATTGTCTCGTTCTTTACATATAAATCAGGAGCACCGAAGGCATGCAGAATCTCATGAGCTATACTTGAAGGAAGCAAACGTCCTACTCCATTTCCGTAGTTGACATCTGTCTTTATTACACAGATTTCTTCGTCAACTCGCCACGAAGGCTCACTCATATATGTGCAGTTGTGTGCAGTATTTGTAGAGTCTGTTTCAAGCAGAATCATATATACTACATTTTCAGCCTGATACTTCTCTCTGAGTGCATCTTCATTAACTTTTTTTCTTATCACGCTCTGCATCTTAGAGTAAGCTCTTTTATCATTTCTGATATCGGTATTAACTGCAGCAGTATACATAAGGTCAGGATACACATCCCAGTCATATAAGAATTCAGACTGAACTCCATAGCTTGCACACTGACTTGTAAGATATTTTGCAGAAATAGCAAGAGCCTTCTTGAAATCATTCATTTTACTATAATTCTTCCAAGTAGTAGAAGTATCATTAGTTATCAACGTTACAATAAGTGTTCTGCCACCAAGATTGCCTGCGCTTCCATAGCGGCCATCATATGACAGCTTCGTCTGAACCTGACCCTGTGTCTGTGAAGGGCTAAAACACTTGCATAAGATATAGCAGCCTTTAGCTGTTTTGTAGAAGGTTTTTCCCGTGGCACTCGTATAAACCTCATCATATACTGTCACAGTATATCCGGCAGGAATCTTCTTAACCCTGTTTTTTTCAGCTGTATTTGGTGCTGACCAGACTGAGCAGTCCATTGTTGTAACGAGCTGAAGCTTGCTTGCAGCTTCAACCTTGATTGATGGTACGCAAAGCAGGCTTGTTAATATCATTGCAACGCAGACCATAATGGCTGCAATTCTTTTCTTAACTGAAATACTTATTCTTTCACTCATATTTGTTTCCTTTTTTACTCTAAATGACTTAATCGAGTAAGCAGAATTGATTCAATTCCACTCAAACCACCTATCAATTGCCTCATAGAAGCAAAAATAGCATATAAAATCATCTGTATAAAAACAGGGCAGATGTTACCACCTGCCCTGCCATCATTTTTACATAAAAGAATTACTTGTTTGCAAGTGCCTCTTTGATTGAAGCTGTAAGCTGAGGAACGATCTTATTAAGATCTCCTACTACACCATAATCAGCTACATCGAAAATTGGAGCATCTTCATCCTTGTTAATTGCAACAATGATATCAGACTCTTCCATACCAGCTGCATGCTGAATAGCACCTGAAATACCAATAGCAAAATATACATGAGGACGTACAGTCTTACCAGTCTGTCCAACCTGAAGATCCTTTGGCTTCCAACCAGCATCTACTACTGCACGTGAGCATGATACCTGTCCACCAAGAACTTCTGCAAGATCCTCAAGAATCTTGAAGTTCTCTGCGCTACCAACACCACGTCCACCAGATACAAGAATCTTAGCATCCATGATATCCTTAACATCTGAAACTGCCTTAACAACTTCCTTAATGGTTACGTACTTGTTGTTAGGAGTGAATCCAGGATTGTACTCAACGATCTCAGCCTTAGCACCAGCAATTGGCTCAATCTTCTGCATAACACCAGGACGTACAGTTGCCATCTGAGGTCTGTTGTCTGGACATGCGATAGTAGCAATTGTGTTACCACCAAATGCAGGACGAGTCATAAGGAGCTGATTGTGCTTCTGCTCTGCTTCCTTACCAGGAATAGCTACAAGAGGGAAATCACCGATCTCAAGAACTGTACAGTCAGCTGTAAGACCAGTCTGTACTCTAGCTGAAACGGTAGGACCAAGGTCACGACCGATTGCTGTAGCACCTACAAGCATGATGTCAGGCTTGAACTCGTTAATTACAGATGAAAGAGCATGAGCATATGGCTCTGTTCTGTATGTTTCAAGTTCCTTATCATCTACAAGGATTACTCTGTCTGCGCCATACTCAGCGAGCTTGTCACACAGACCCTTTACCTGGTATCCGATAAGAACTGCTGTAACCTTAGCATTTAAAGGAGCAGCGAGCTCTTTTGCCTTACCAAGTAATTCGTAAGCGATACCACTTACTTCATTATCTACCTGCTGCGCAAATACGAAGACACCTTCATACTTTGCGATTTCTTCGGGACTCATTTTCATAATTATTCACCACTTTCCTTTCGCAAATTAAATGACATGCTTCTCAGCAAGTTTGCCAACGATATACTCAACAGCCTCTTCAGGTGAATCAGGAGCAACCTTCTCACCAGCGCCCTTACGAACCTTGTCAGAAGCCTTAGCAATCTTAGTTGGAGAACCATTCAGACCAAGGTTGCCATCTTCTACATCAACGAGGTCTGCTCTACCCCATGTAGTAATCTCAGCTGCACATGCATCGAAGATTCCACCTGGAGTCATGTAACGAGGATCATTTAATTCTGAAAGAGCTGTAATCAGACAAGGCATCTGTGCCTCAACGATATGGAATCTGTCATCATACTGTCTCTGTACAGTAACCTTGTTTCCATCAACCTTAATGTCCTGAGCATATGAAATAACAGGAATGTTAAGATGCTCAGCAATCTGAGGACCAACCTGTGCGGTATCACCATCGATAGCCTGACGACCAGTAATGATGAGGTCATACTCAAGCTTTCTGAGAGCACCTGCAATTGTTGTAGAGGTTGCCCAAGTATCTGCACCACCAAGAACTCTATCTGTTACAAGAACGCCCTTGTCAGCGCCCATAGCGATTGCTTCACGAAGAACATCTGTTGCCTTGGGAAGACCCATGGTAAGAACTGTTACCTCAGCGCCATACTGATCTTTTAAACGAAGTGCAGCCTCAAGACCTGCCTTATCATCAGGGTTCATGATTGCAAGCATTGCACCTCTGTCAAGTGTTCCATCAGGATTGAACTTAACGCCACCCTTTGTATCAGGAACCTGCTTAATACAAACAACGATTTTCACGATTATTTCCTCCTGTATTATTTCAAGATATTTGCAGAGATAACCATACGCTGAACTTCTGAAGTTCCTTCGTAAATCTCAGTGATCTTAGCATCTCTCATCATACGCTCTACATCATATTCCTTAATGTAGCCGTAACCACCATGAAGCTGAACAGCCTTAGTTGTTACTTCCATAGCTACTTCTGCAGCATAAAGCTTAGCCATAGCTGCTTCTACTGAGTAAGAAATCTTAGGATTTGTAGCATACTCAGCCTTCTTCATAGCTGCTCTGTAAACCATCATCTGTGCAGCCTGAACCTTAGTTGCCATATCAGCAAGCTGGAACTGTGTATTCTGGAACTGAGCGATTGAGCGACCAAACTGCTTTCTCTCTTTTACATAATTGATTGTTGTCTCAAGAGCACCCTCTGCAATACCAAGAGCCTGAGCAGCGATACCAATACGTCCACCATCAAGTGTATGCATTGCAATGTTGAAGCCCTTACCCTGCTGTCCAAGAAGGTTACCCTTAGGAATACGGCAGTCAGTGAAGATAAGCTCATATGTGGATGAACCACAAATACCCATCTTGTTCTCCTTGGTACCAAATGTGAAACCAGGAGTTCCTTTTTCTACGATGAATGCAGAAATCTCTTTGCTGATCTTACCACGCTTCTCAACCTTACCAGTTACAGCGAAGATAACATATACATCAGCTTCCTTACCATTGGTGATGAAGCACTTAGATCCGTTTAATACCCACTCTTCACCATCAAGAACAGCCTTGGTCTGCATTCCCTGTGCATCTGTACCAGCTCCTGGCTCTGTAAGACCAAAAGCACCAAGCTTCTCACCCTTTGCAAGAGGAGCAAGATACTTCTCCTTCTGCTCAGGAGTACCATATGTCATGATAGGATCTACACAAAGTGAAGTATGTGCAGATACGATAACGCCTGTAGTACCACAAACTTTAGAAAGCTCCTCAACACACATTACATATGTAAGTGCATCTGCTCCCTGTCCGCCGAACTCCTTTGGAACAGGAATTCCGAGGAAGCCGTACTTAGCCATCTTATCAACTGTTACTCTTGGGAACTGATGCTTCTCATCTGTTTCCTGAGCGAGTGGCTTAACTTCGTTTTCAGCGAAATCCTTGAATAACTGTCTCGCCATTTCATGCTGTTTACTTAAAGCAAAATCCATGATATTTCTATCCTCCATTTATAATGATTTCTATATCTTACAGCGCATCAACAGGTGTCTTGGTGCGGTCTGCATTGTATACATAGAATCCCTTGCCGCTCTTGCAGCCAAGATTTCCACCACGAACCATCTTACGAAGAAGAGGACAAGCACGATACTTAGAATCTCCTGTCTCCTTGTAGAGAACGTCCATGATTGCAAGACAGATATCAAGACCGATGTAATCACCGAGCTCAAGAGGTCCCATTGGATGATTAGCTCCAAGCTTCATAGCCGAATCAATACCCTCGATATTAGCAACGCCTTCCATCTTGATGAATGCAGCTTCATTAATCATAGGAATAAGGATACGGTTTACAACGAATCCAGCTGCTTCATTTACCTGAACAGGTGTCTTGCCGATTTCTTCAGAAATCTTCTTGATTGTCTCAACAGTTTCAGCAGGTGTATTAACACCAGCAATAACCTCGATTAACTTCATACGATCAGCAGGATTGAAGAAGTGCATACCAACAACTGGTCTGTTTACGCCCTTACCAATCTCAGTGATTGAAAGTGAAGAAGTATTTGAAGCAAATATACATTCAGGCTTGCAGATCTTGTCAAGTTCCTGGAATGTTGTCTGCTTAACTGTCATATCTTCAAAAGCAGCCTCTACGATTAAATCGCAATCTGCGCAAAGATCCTCTTTAAGACCAGACTTGATGCTATTCATGATAGAATCAACTGTCTCCTGAGTCATCTTACCTTTCTCAACAAGCTTTGCATAACCTTTTGCAATCTTGTCTTTACCGCCATCAGCCCACTCCTGCTTGATGTCACAAAGAGCTACTTCGTATCCATCAACCATAGCGAATGCCTTAGCAATTCCCTGTCCCATGGTTCCGGCACCAATAACGCCAACCTTCATTTTTTTGTCCTCCTAAGAAAATAAAATTTATCTTTTGTATTATTTTTTTCTAAAAACGTTTTTTGTGTGGATTTTCTATCCTTACTTGTTCTGGAAAGGAACAACTTTAAGCTTCTTCTCTTTATCCTTCTCAAGGAAGTTGCCCATTCCAGCCTTCTGATCCTCTGTCTCGAAGCAGTCACCGAAGAGCTTCTCTTCGATAACAATTGCCTGATACATGTCTACCTGAAGACCTTCATTGATTGCTTTCTTGCAGTTGCGAACTGCGATAGGAGCCTGCTGTGCAATACCAGCTGCCATCTTATTAGCTGCTGCCATAAGAGCATCCTTTGCAGAAACAACTACTTCTCCTGCCTCGTTAACTTCAGCTGAAATAACCTGATTAACAAGACCGATTCTATAAGCTTCAGCTGCCTTGATATTTCTTGCAGTATAGATAAGCTGCTTAGCCATTCCAGGGCTTACAAGACGAGCGAGTCTCTGGGTTCCACCAAAACCAGGTGTAATTCCAAGACCAACTTCAGGCTGACCGAATACAGCATTATCAGAACAGATTCTGATATCACAGCTCATTGAAATCTCGCATCCGCCACCGAGTGCAAAACCGTTAACTGCAGCAATTACAGGAATTGGGAAAGTCTCAAGCTTACGGAATACGTCATTACCCTTCTTACCAAATGCCTCACCCTCTGCCTTTGAAAGAGTGCTCATCTCACCGATGTCTGCTCCAGCAACGAAGCTCTTCTCACCAGCGCCAGTAAGAATAAGGCAACGAACAGTGTTCAAATCAACAGCATCGAGAGTAGCATTGAGCTCATCAAGAACCTGTGAATTAAGTGCGTTAAGAGCCTTCTCACGGTTAATAGTAATGGTACCAACTGCACCATTTACCTCATATAAAATGTAATCCATTTTACTTCTCCTTAATTTTTTTGAATTCGTGTGGATGTACTTGCCATCCTTCTTACGCGCAAAAACACCCGGTCGCCCATACAGGGCAACCGCGTGTCAGCAATCTAATTATTAATCTCTTTCAACGATAGTTGCACAACCCATACCACCACCGATACAAAGAGTTGCAAGACCCTTCTTAGCATCTCTCTTCTGCATCTCGTGAAGAAGTGTTACAAGGATACGGCATCCAGAAGCACCTACAGGATGTCCAAGTGCAATTGCACCACCATTTACGTTAAGTACATCATCAGAGAATCCAAGATCCTTCTGAACTGCTACAGACTGAGCAGCGAAAGCTTCATTTGCCTCGATCAGATCGAAATCAGAAATCTGATATCCAGCCTTAGCCATTGCCTTCTGAGTTGCAGGTACAGGACCAACACCCATGATGGAAGGATCAACACCGCCAAGTGCTCCAGCAACGAATGTAGCCATAGGAGTTACGCCAAGTTCCTTAGCCTTCTCCTCACTCATTACAACAACTGCAGCTGCACCATCGTTAATTCCTGATGCATTACCAGCAGTTACCATACCGTCAGCCTTACCTGAGCAGCACTTAAGAGCTGCAAGGCTTTCAGCTGTTGTGCCAGGACGAGGACCTTCATCTGTATCGAAGATGATTGGCTCTTTTGTCTTCTTATTAACACCTGTCTGAACAGGAACGATTTCATCCTTAAACTTGCCTGCTGCCATAGCTGCTTCACACTTCTGCTGGCTCTTTGCTGCAAAAACATCAAGCTGCTCACGGGTAATTCCATACTGCTCTGCAACATTCTCTGCAGTGATCATCATGTGATAATCATTGAAAGCATCCCAAAGTGCATCGTTTACCATGGTATCAACAAGCTTACCATTGTTCATTCTGTATCCATAACGAGCATTCATAGCTGCGTAAGGAGCCATTGACATGTTCTCCATACCACCTGCAACTACGATATCAGCATCACCTGCCATAATCATCTGTGCTGCCATGTTTACACAGTTAAGACCTGATCCACAAACAACGTTTACTGTTACAGCTGGTGTAGTGATTGGAAGTCCTGCCTTCAGAGAAGCCTGACGAGCTACGTTCTGTCCAAGACCTGCCTGGATTACACATCCCATATATACATGATCAACAGCTTCAGCAGGAACGCCTGCTCTGTTTAAAGCCTCCTTGATTACGATAGAACCAAGCACTGGAGCTGGTGTTGTGCTAAGTCCGCCACCCATCTTACCAATTGCGGTACGACATGCGCCTGCTAAAACTACTTTTTTTGCCATTATAAAATCCCTCCATTTTTCTTCTCACAATGATTGTTATTTTTTTGTCATTGTGTCGAGTTCTATTTTATCATACGAGCATGCTAATTGCAATGAAACCTTTGTTCAAAATGTCAAAAAAAAGAGCACCCCGTCAAGGAGTGCTCTTTGCAAAATCAAAACTAATCTTCAGGCTCGATTAAACCGTATGTGTTTCCTTTTCTTTTGTAAACAACATTTACCTGATCAGTCTCTGCATTACAGAATACGAAGAAGCTGTGTCCTAAAAGTTCCATCTGAATGCATGCATCTTCAGGATACATAGGCTTGATATCGAATTTCTTAGAACGAATAATCTTAATCTCTTCCTCGTCAGCGTAATCCTTCTCTACGAATTCCTGCTTGAAATATCCTGCTGACTGCTTCTGGCTAACAATCTTGGTCTTATACTTCTTAAGCTGTCTCTCGATTACCTCCTCTACAAGATCGATTGACACGTACATATCATTGCTAACCTGTTCTGAACGAATGATGTTACCCTTTACAGGAATGGTGACCTCAATCTTCTGTCTCTCCTTCTCAACACTCAAGGTTACATGTACCTCGGTTTCAGGAGTGAAATACTTCTCCAATTTACCGATCTTATCCTCAACTGCTGATTTCAAAGCTGGTGTCACGTCAATGTTCTTGCCTAAAATAATAAACTTCATGTAAACCATCCCCTTTACAAGTGAATTTGTAAGTTGATTATAGCATAGTATTGCGTCATTTGGCAAACCAAACTGAGAATTGTCAGATATTTTATTTTGCTATATTACAGCCAGTTTTTCCCTTAAAAACGTTGTCAATATCCAATTACAATTTTTCTTTCCAAAAAGTAAAGTTTATGATTTTTTTACAAAACATTTGTTCCGTAAAGTTACCATAAAATCTTACCATTTTTATTCCGCCAAAACTGTGGACAATGTGGATAACTCGGTGTATAAGTCGCAAATCCCCTAAAATGTACCCCTGTGAGGTGTGGATAAAGTCACTTATATTTTTTTGATTTTTTACACAAATCACTATTGCTTTTTGCTTTTTTGGTACATTTTCACAAAAGGGGCTTTTGACAAGATTGTCACAAGCCCCTTTCGCCGTTTTCAGACTATTATTTATGCTATTCAAATATTCTACGGATTGCCAGAATCTTTCTGTAA
Organism: Candidatus Merdinaster equi; assembly: GCA_018064935.1. GTDB lineage: Bacteria > Bacillota > Clostridia > Lachnospirales > Lachnospiraceae > Merdinaster > Merdinaster equi. The sequence continues at coordinate 13,805 of JAGHUF010000028.1, forward strand.
TTGGCATCGCCAATCTTAATACCGGTTCGAGGATTACTTGCGTGAACAAACTTTCCACCGCCAATATATATTCCAACATGACCACTGTAGCACAAAAGGTCACCCGGTCTTGCCTCATCAAGCGATGCAACTGCTACGCCCATTTTCTGGTCTGCAGTAGCTGAATGAGGAAGTGATACACCAAACTCCTTATAAACAGACAGAACGAATCCCGAACAGTCAGCACCCTTTGTGAGCGACGTTCCACCATATACATATGGATTTCCTACAAACTGGACTGCAAAATCAACAACTGCCTGCCCCTTAGCTGCACCATCCTTCTTAGTCGTATCAGCAGGTTGAATAGCTTCGGTATTCTTCTCAGGCATCTCACCTCCAATATCTCCATCGCCATTTACACCAGAATTGTTTTCACCGGTGTCAGCAGGCTCTGTAGTATTATTCTCGCCTGTATTATTACCA
>JAGHUF010000088.1 GCA_018064935.1 Candidatus Merdinaster equi
GGAATAAACTGCGGATTGCCATATACTGTTGCAGAAGATGAAAAAATAATATTCTTGCAGCCATTTTGTCTCATGACATCAATCAGCGTTAATGTACCAGAAATATTATTGTTATAATACTCCCATGGTTTCTGAACAGATTCTCCTACAGCCTTCAATCCGGCAAAATGAATTACTGCGTCTATGCTGTTTTCAGCAAAAACTTTGTTAAGTCCTTCTCTGTCAAGAATATCGACCTTGTAAAAAGGAACCTTCTTTCCAGTGATTGCGCTCACTCTATCAAGTGATTTCTCACTTGAATTCACAAGATTATCGAGCACAATAACGTCGTAACCTGCCTGCTGAAGCTCAACAACGGTGTGACTTCCAATATAACCTGCTCCGCCAGTAACTAAAATTGCCATATTTTTCTCCTTACTTTTCTCTCTCCTTACCCCAGAAGAATAATGCCACTGTTCCAGGTCCGGTATGAGCTCCTATTGTTGTTCCTATATCATATATCTCAACTTTCCCCTTAATAAGCGGGAAGGCTTCCTCTACCATATCAGCTACTATCTTTGCATCTTCATAGCATGCCGAATTGGAAATATATACCTTATCATCGTAATTTCGTCCCTTGTCAGCAAGCTCAAGCATCCTATCCAAAACAACCTGATATGCTTTCTTTTTACCCCTTGCCTTTATTCTAGGAATGAGTTTACCTTCATCATTCACATTAAGTACAGGGCAAATATTAAGCACTGTTCCGAAAAATCCAGAAACCTTAGATACTCTTCCGCCTTTAATATAAAACGTCAAATCAGTAGAAAAGAACCAGTGATTAACATATTTTCTGTTTTCTTCTGCCCATGCTGCCAACTCACCAACGCTCATCCCTTCATCACGAAGATCAGCCAGTTTATCCATCAGCAAGCCATAGCCAGAGCTCGCGCACAACGAATCGACAACATATATTTCTCTCTCGGGATATTTTTCTTTGAGATCATTCATAGCAAGTATAGCAGAATTATACGATCCTGATATCCCCGAAGAAAGAGTTAAGTGAAGGATGTCCTTACCCTGTTTGAGAAATCCCTCGAAAAAATCCATATATTCTTCTACATTTACCTGGCTGGTTCTTGTCTCCGCACCATTAACCATTGCTCTGTAGAAATCAGCACTCGATATTGATTTACCCAAATCGTCAACATATGGCACACCATCAAGGGTCAAATGAAAAGAAACAAATTCAATATTTCTTTTTGCAAAGTGCTCAATTGTCAAATCAGCAGTAGAGCACGCGCTTAATACATAACTCATACTATACACCTATTACCTTTCGAATCGTATATGATGTCAATCCTCATGTGCGAAAAAATACGCAACATTTCAAATAAAACATAGCCAAATTTGCACGTAGTTTTCAAAACTACATCAAATTATATACGAAACCTTATGCATAAACAAGGCATGTCGGTATTAGTTTATATAGATTTTATATTTCGCTTAATAATCCACCTTAATCATGCAAAGGCCTTTAGCCGGTGCTGTAAATCCGGCATCAGCTCTTTTACCGCCATCAATTAGCGTAAGCATGTTTTCCGGTTCTCTTTTGCCATATCCAACTTCCAGAAGTGTACCTGTAAGAATCCTAACCATGTGCTGAAGAAAACCCGTTCCATGAAATGTCATGTGAAGATAATCCCCGCGCTGTTCTATATCAATAGTGTCCACTTTTCTAACAGTCGACTTCTTCATCCTGGGATTTGAGCAAAAGGCAGCAAAATCGTGCTCGCCCATCAGATACGCAGCTGCTTTTTTCATAAGTGCAATGTCTGGCTTCTGCTTCTGTGATATGTCATTCTTCTTTGACGAAAGGATCTGCATTATCTCAGGATGATCCACAGGAACAAACACGAACTTCCGATTGAACATGGGCTTGGTATCGCCGATATAGCAGGTGTATTCGTAGGTCTTACCAACCGCATTATAGCGGCTATGGAATCTGTCAGATGCGATTCCAACCTCACGCACGCAGATGTCGTCTGGAAGATAATGATTCATGTAATCGCGAATATCAGACACATCCATATTGGTATTCAGCCTTGCATTGCATACCATTCCCTTCGCGTGAACTCCGGCATCCGTACGCCCACAGCCAATGACCTCAACAACAGACTCACTCTCAGTCATCTTGGTCAGTACGTTTTCTATTTTTCCCTGGATTGTCATATCCGTATCCGGCTGATGTTCCCACCCATAGTATCTTGTTCCGTCATATGAAAGAAGAAATTTGTAATTATTGCTCATTTTATTCCTTTTGTTTTTGACCTTCAGTCTGATATCCTTGGCTGCTGCCATATTTCAGACATAGCATTGCATTCGACATGTTATTCACAATCAAAAGTATACCACAAAGAAAGCTCATCTGTTATATTTAGACTATGACGAATCGAATTTATGTTTGCATAGATTTAAAAAGCTTTTATGCCAGCGTCGAATGTGTCGCAAGGAACCTCAATCCCCTCACAACCAACCTTGTTGTGGCAGATCCGGAGCGAACCGAGAAGACCATCTGTCTGGCAGTTTCTCCATCAATGAAGGCGCAGGGCGTACACAACCGCTGCCGTGTGTTTGAGATTCCTCCAGACATCGACTACATTATGGCAGTTCCACGCATGCAACTCTACATTGACACTTCCGCTGATATCTATGCAATCTACCTCAAATACATAGCAAAAGAAGATATCTTCGTCTATTCAATTGACGAGGCATTCATGGATGTCACAGACTACCTTGAGATGTACCAGATGACCGCAAGAGAACTTGCCCTCACAATTATGGCTGACATTCTTGAAACTACTGGCATAACTGCAACAGGCGGAATCGGAACCAATCTGTATCTTGCCAAGATTTCACTTGATATCCTTGCCAAACATGCGCGCGACAATATAGGCGAGCTAAATGAGGAATCCTTCAAGCAGGAACTATGGAATCATCAGCCGCTAACCGATTTCTGGAGAATAGGTCCTGGCACAGCAAAGCGTCTCATGTCAAGCGGCATGTACACAATGGGTGATATTGCAAAGGCCGACCCCAAGACTCTCCGTTCCCTCTTCGGAATAGACGGCGAGCTTATCTACGATCATGCGTGGGGCCGTGAAACAACAACCATGCACGATATCAAGTCCTATAAGCCCAAGAACAATTCGCTGACAAGCGGACAGGTTTTAGCAAGTGAATACTCCGCAGAAGACGCTGAACTAATCATCAAAGAAATGACCGATCTTCTATGCCTTGACCTTGTTGATAAAGGACTTGTCACTGAGTCACTGACAATTTACATCCAGTATGGCAATCGCTACGGCGTACCTGCCAGTAACGGTTCCATTCGAACTCCAATTGCCACAAGCTCTTCCCGCATTCTCGTTGAATACGCGGCAAAACTGTATAAGCAGATCGTAAGACCCGAAGGTGGAATAAAAAGGATAAATATCTCTTTCAACAATGTATCTGACGAAGCTTACACGCAGTACAATCTCTTTATTGATCCAGTTGAACTCGAGAGAGAAAACCGCATGCAAAAGGCAATGATTGATATCAAGGGAAAATACGGCAAGAACGCCATTGTAAAGGGCATGAACCTGGACAAAAAAGGAACCACCATGGAACGAAATGAACAAATTGGTGGGCATCGCAAGTAGCACACAAATAAGGAGCATCATCATTATCATGGACAACCTAAGTCATATGGACCGTGAGACACGGGCAAAACAATTTATGCCTTTTGCTGCGCTCAAAGGATACGAAGCTGCTCTTCGCGCAAAAGAAAAGATAGTCGTCCCACGTGCTGAACTATCCGAGGAATCCCGAGATGCTCTCGACCTCAAATTCCGCGAGCTAAGCTGCGGCAAGCTTGTCAGTGTCACCTATTATGACAAGTCTGAATATGTAAAAAAAGAAGGCATGGTATCCAAAATAGATACCGATGCCCGCCTTCTTCATGTTGTAAATACCAAAATCAGATTTGGTGATATATACAGTCTGGAGTTTATTCAAAGACAGCTGTAACTTCGCAGCCACTTCCAACCTCAACCTTAATTGTATCTCCTTCGTCTGAGAGAATTGTACAGCCACTTGTCTCCCAACCCTTGAAGCTGTGGCCTTCAACAGGTTTCGCAGTAAGCGTGATTGGATATTCTTTGAAATACTTGCCCTTCATACTTCCGTCATTGAATGAATTCATATCCAGAAGTGTTGTATTAAGCAGAATATTTCCCATTTCAGGATTAGTTGCAGATATAGTAACATCCGCAGGTGATGACAGGTTCATTGCATCCTTCATAAGATTGGGGAATGACTGATATCTGTTATCAAGGAATTTCTGAAGATTCTGAATCTGTTCACCGACATGAGTCTTGGGATTTCTCCACTGGTATACCCACATTGGTCCAAAACGGTTAACACTGTCCTCTGATAATTTTTTAAACGGAACAGACATCTCCTGAAGCACATTCTTGACTCTCAGCTTCTCAAAATCCACATTTCGAATATCGCACATTGCATTTACAAACATCGCACGAAATTCGTCATTCCTCTTATACAGATTAAGGAATGCCATTGCCAGATCATGTCCGCCATCATCCGCAAGATACAGTGCCTGCCTAATATTATTCTCGTTATAATTGTCGCCCTCATTATAGATTCCAGTAGAAAATTCCGTGTCGAATGCAACCATCTTCCATCTGGTATCTTCACCCTCGCGCTGTTTCCAGAGCGCCCAGTTGTTATCCCAGGTGAACAGCGAATCCTGATTATATATATACAGCTGGAATGCTACATACTCGGCAAATGACTGCATATCAATCATCTTTGAGGCATTCTCATAGAACTCCTGATTACTCATATCAGTATTCTTGATGTACTTGATCATTGCCTTGAATTCATCGAGGTCACTATCCTGACCCTCTTCAAGCTCACCTCTTTTTACATAGACAACGTTGTTTTTATCTATACCATAGTTATTGGCAAAATAGTCATCATTATAATCTTCTGTTATTGAATATATGCCCCAGAATTCACCATTCAGGAATGCAACACAAGGTCTCGAACTCTGCGTTTCAAAATCCCTAGCCGAAGACAGCTTCTGAAGAAGTGGATCACGCAGTTTCGCATAATCTGCATCATTACCACCATTTCTAAGCACGAAGGTTTTATACTTAGCCACGGGTCCCAGGCCATCGCTCCTCATATTATTCTCTATAAGTGGAAACTTTACATTCTTGTCGCCATATTCACTTCTGGCGTAGAATTTGAAGGTCTTCTGCGGATAACTACGGCTTGCATTTCCCTTAATTCGCATGCCGAGATCCATTCCATAATTCATGCCATCACCATATGCGATGTAATCGAAATAGACTTCTCTCTCCCATTCTCTTCCGCGCATTGAATAATTGCCAGTTGCCTCCCAGCTCTCCACGTACGCATTTGACGGATCATCATCATATGCCTTACCGCGCACATATATTCCCGTTTTATAGTCAAACAGATTACTTTCCTGTGTAATAAGCGATATAACAGGAAGGTCACCATACTTTGCTTTCCTGTCTATGCCGACAAAATAACTAGCATTCGTAACAATTGTAGAAGTACCATCAGGCATAATTGCCATTGCACGAATTACATTTCCTTTTGTGACATTCTCCTGTGGGACAAAAGGTTCCGCATCGGCACTCACATCATCTCTTGCACTCAGCACATTTGGCGATGAAGTTTTGTCAGAGAACGAAATCGGTCCTGTGTAAAGTGTGGAATTGTTTGTTGGGACACTTCCATCTAACGAATAGTAAATCTTCGCTCCGTCAGCAGGGCATGATAATTCAACAGTAAGTCCTTCATCATAGAAGCCACTTTTTTTACTAAAATATACTCGCTGCTCACTCTGATCGTTTTCTTCTCCTGCAGCTCTTCCTGAAGTATATTTAATCTCTTTTTCGCCTGAATCCGCTCCAGTCGAATCTATAACAGACCCATTTGAATCGGTTGAAACAAACAATGGTGTTCCGCATCCAGTAAACAATATGCTTAATGCCAATATGCTTCCAAGAAGCTTTATTCTCGTTCTATTATTTGCTGATTTCTTCATTTATCCTGCACCTTTTTCTTATCAAAATAAAAGTTCAAATTATTCATGGCAATAAACCCAATTGGAACCTTGATCTATAATGCGAATAATTTGCGTCTACTTCTCAACCCTATACACTATAATATGGTCTCCGACCTGTATCTGCATATCATTTTTGGCAGCCACTCTCTCATCCCCACGAATTATCATAGTAACGATGTCCAGCGCATCTGCGTTGAGCTCACGGACGGTCCTTCCTACCCATGGATGAATGTCATCTATAATTACCTCTTCGATATAACTCTTATCTGATCCCTGTTTAGCTTTTCCATATACCTCGACAAATCCTGCCGAAATAATACCTGTTGGAATTGCCACCATTCCAACCCCCAGGAATGATATGAAAATAGCCATTATTTTGCCGGCAAGAGTTACTGGATATATATCACCATATCCCACTGTCAGAAGTGTAGATACTGACCACCAGATTCCTGAAAAAGCATTCTCAAAAGCTTCTGGCTGAACCTCGTGCTCGAGTGAGTACATGCAAAGTGAGGACGCCACCATGAGAATTAGTACCATGCTTATTGAAGACAGCAGCTGTCCTCTTTTTCTTTTCAGAACATCAGTGATTGCATTGTACGCATCATAGCTCGAATTAATCTGGAATAATCTCAGAATTCTGATAACTCGTAACACTCGGAATGCGACCGCCCCCTGAGGCAGAATAATTGGAAGGAAGAAAGGCAAAATCGTAAACAGATCGATCAGTCCATAGAATGAAAAAATAAATCTAATTCTCGCCCTTACCGGTGTCTTTTCTGGATACAGCAGATCAGCCGTCCACACTCTGAGCACGTATTCAATCGAAAAGATGACAACTGTAATAAAGTCAACAATCATGAGCGCATCATATATGCCGGCAAGCCCACTAAAGGTTGTCAGCAGAACAACTGCAAGATTGCAGACAATACATATGATAATGAAGACATCAAATATTGTACTTGGAATATCTTCGCGGTTGCCAATCTGTATTATTTTAAAAATTCTGTTTTTCATTTTTTTCATATTGTCATTATATCATAAGAAAAAGGTTCGACTCACATTAAGTCGAACCTTTTCATTGCTTTTCTCATATTACACTATCAATACTTTGGGAATGCATATTATATCCAATAAACATTATATCAAATGGAAAATTTTAGAATTTATAATATCCAATTGCATCCTGGAGTTTGAGAGCACCCTCTGTCATTCTTCCACCACCAATTGATATACCGTTGATAGCTTCGTTAATACCATTGAGTGAAGCGGATACTTCCTCATTCGAAGCAGCATTCTCTTCTGAAACTGCGGATAAATCCTCAACATTAGAAGAAATCCTGTTCTTAACCTCTCCAATGACAAGCACCTTATCACCAATGACACGGATATTGTCCAGAGAAGTACCTATCTCATTATTAAGCAGCTCAAACTTGCGATTTGTATCGTCAACATACTCCTGCTCTTTTTCAATAATAGCCTTAACCTGTCCCGCCAACTCAACTGAGGTTCTCGACTGATTTTTGATATCTGTAACAATATCTGAAATCTCTTTAGCACTCTCATTACTCTGCATTGAGAGATTGTTAATCTCACCTGCAACTACAGCAAATCCACGTCCAGCTTCTCCGGCTCTCGCAGCCTCGATTGATGCATTCAACGCAAGAAGATTGGTCTGACTAGCAATTTCCATGATTGCAACAACCGCTTCATCAATTTTCTCAATCGCTTTGTTTGTTGACTCAATCTGTTTAGAAATCTTGTTGACAGCCTCAACACTGCTTCCAGATGCCTCGCCAACCTTAGCCATATATTCTGATGCATCGGCATTTGCCTGCTGCATTGCATCCGAAGATTTGTTAAGTTCTTTAACTGAAGACTCCATATCTTCAATACACATATCAATCTCAGCTATTTCTGATGACAGATCCTGTACTGAGGTCGCCATTGAAGTCGCGCCCTGTGCCAAATCCTCCATAGCAGAATTAATCTGCGCGCTGTCTCCAGAAGCTCTTGAAGAATCATCAGACACTTCCTCTATAAGTCCAATCAACTCTTCAGAAGTCGTTTTAGTCTCTGCCATTACTTCCTTGAGTTTTCTTGCAAGAAGTTCCTGTGAGCAGATAAGAGAGTATGTTTCGGAAATAATCGAATGAACATCCTCACCTTCCGAAAGGTCACCAGCTGCAACATTTCGAATCTTCTCACTCATTCTGGTGATTGGCTTTGCAATAATACGTGCAACAACAATGCTAAGTCCAATGAAAATCACGTCGAGAATTATCATTGAGATATATGTTCCCGTTGTAAACTGCTCCTTGCCAATTACCATCAGTATTGCGCTGACAGACATCATTGGAATTGCCGCAAGCAAAGTCAAAATAACATATAAACTAACCTTAACACCTTTATTTTCCATAGCTGAACCTCATTTCGCTTTTTCTAAGCATGCAGGCCTTGAATCACAGCACGAGTCTGTATGCAAAATATATTATTTAATATCAAGATCGTCCCAGAAGCTCTTTGGAACAATTGCAATGTAGGTCTTACCAACATTCATGGTAAGCTTCTCGCCTGTCTCAGCGTTTGTAAATTCAGTCAGACCATTCTGACCAACCTTAACCCAGTTGATTGATATGCCATGGCCATCAGTGATGTAGTAACCACTTCCCCAGTTATTCTCGATATCGTATACCATGTATCCGTTCTCGTCATACTGTGTAAGTCCCGCTCTGTATATGATGACATTCTTGAAAGTTGTAACCTTGTTATCATCTGCAGCATCTACATGAGGCTTGCCGTATTCTGAGTAATCGTAGGTTCCTGTCTCTGCATTGTAGTCAAGCTTAGATGAGTTGTGAGGGAAAGGAAGAGCAATTTTCTCTGCGGTAATGCTTCCTGACTCTCCTGACAAATCAAGCTCTTTAGATGAGAAGTTGAAGTGCTCACCCTGATAAAAATCATTATAAGTGGTTGTATACTTTGCCTTCTCTATTCTGGTTTTTAATCCATCATAGCTCTTTCCGGTTTTAGGATTCTTATATGTATCATAAGTTACATATTCTGTATAAGTAGAAGGCTTGCCATTTGAGAATCTTGCAAAACCACCGCTGATATTGTTTGAATATGGCTGTGTTCTATAAACATCAATGTAGAAAGGACCACCGTCATGAAGAAGAATTGCATTATACTCACCAGCGAGCATGAAGTTGGTTGGACGAGCTGATCTGATTGAACCAAGCTGTTCTGTTCCTACCCAGTCCTTCTTAATACACATAAGTCTTGTAATATAATTATTGAGTGTAGAGTTAACCATCTCATAAACGATATCACAGTCATTGATTCCATAATGATCAAGTGCAGTTTTTTCATTGTCTACCATTGCTGCAATTGGTCTCTGATCCTTGAGGTCAACGCTTATCCACTCACCAGTAAGCTCGCTTCTGTACATACCTTCAGGCGCAACCTCTTCTTCAGGTTCAGGAGTAATCTCCTCAGGTGCCTCAGTAACCTCTGGATTATAATCGGGAGTCTCGAATGGATCCTTATCATCAATCACAATTGTACTCTGCTCACCCTGATTTGTGTTCGCATCTGCTGCGTTGTCACCTCCACATGCAGTCAGTGTAAACATTGCTGCCATTGTAAGTGCCACAAGTGGCATCCATCTTCTCTTCATATCATTCTCCTTTTTTCATCTATAATTCTTCAAATAATGTTATGTGTATTTCAAAAAAATCTACTAAACATCTCAAAATGTCCGCGATTCGAATCCATAATCCTATCAGTTACGACTTCCACAAACCCGAACAAAAATAGCTTAACACCACCCAGGTATATATGGAATAGAAATTGCCATTGTTATCTCTTCCTGACCGAAGCAGTTTCTGCGCTTCCTTCTCATCTATCAGCTGATATCCATTGAAGCATTCAGTGCCAACTGCTCCATTCTGTGAAATAACTGACAGGTCATCAAGCTCCACAACCGCACACACAATAGCATTACTCTCGTCTGTCATTCCCGGCGAGCTAAATAGCAATGGATTCATGACAAATACTTTATCTGTATCTTTTATAGTAATTCCTGTTTCCTCAAGCACTTCACGCTTAGCTGCAGTAATCAAAGGTTCATCCGCCACCGCATCTTCTGGATCCAGTAAACCGGCAGGTGGACTAAGCAGGAATCTTCCAGCAGGATATCTGTACTCATAATTAAGTAGCAGTCTGCAATCGCTTTTAGGTGCATTGCTTTCATCCTTCGATTTTACAATAAGCGCGATTGTAACAGCATCAGGAAGCATATCTCGAAACTCTTCATCACTCTTTATAGCAACAAGGTTGTCCAAGTCTCTCCTCGTTGCGTCAAGATAATGTGCATCCTTCTTATACTGCAGGTCATATACCTTGACATAGCGGCTCTCGAATTTTGCTTCAACGCATTCCTTTTGGATGATAGGTTTATCCATATATTGTGGCTCTTTTCATCAATAGAATTACATATTTCTAGTCCTTGTATATTATAATCCATTCCATTTGTATTTAGCAAGGCTACAGTGTATGTCGAAACCCATATTAATCCTCATTTCTGAAAGGCTTTTTCACACTACATTGCCTGGGAAGCGTACAAATTATAGTAGGCCCCTCTTTTTTGCATTAGCTCGCCATGAGTTCCGCTCTCCAGAATTCCCCCTTCATCAATTACGAGAATTCTGTCGGCATTACGAATTGTTGACAGTCTGTGCGCCACAACAAATGAGGTCTTTTTTGAGAGCAGTTTTTCAATGCCCTGTTGTACCAATATCTCGGTAGCAGTATCTATATTGGCTGTAGCCTCATCGAGAATCAGAATTGAAGGATCCCTCACAAGTGTTCTGGCAAATGCAATCAATTGTCTCTGTCCTATTGAAAGGTTTCCTCCTCGCTCTCCAAGCATAGTTTCATATCCCTTTTCAAGCTTCATAATAAATTCATGTGCATGAACAGATTTCGCAGCAGCAATAATCTCCTCATCAGTTGCATCTAGTCTTCCATAGCGGATATTATCCATAACACTTCCTGAGAACAGATAATTATCCTGCGTCATTATACCCATCTGTGTTCGAAGGCTTTGGACAGTTACATCACTTATGTCCAGACCGTCAATTCGTATCGATCCGCCGGCGGTATTATAGAACCTGCTTATGAGATTAACGATAGTTGTTTTGCCTGCACCTGTGGGTCCAACAAGGGCGATAGTTTCACCCGGCTTTACCTCAAAGGATACATCCTTCAGGATAAGTTTATCCGGCTCATCCGGATACGCAAAATCTACATGTTCAAAAGAAACCGCACCATTTATCTGAGGCATCTGCTGTGCATTATCCTTATCGCGCACCAGTGGTTCCATATCCATTATTTCGAATATACGCTCAGCGCAGGACAGATTGGTCACCAGCTTATTATAATAATTCGCAAGGTTTCTTATAGGTCCAAAAAGCATACCAATATACATTGTAAACGCAGCAATTGTTCCAAGAGACTCAACTCCAAAATGTAGAACATTTACAGATACCAGGTACATGAGAAACATTCCGACACCATATGATATTTCGACTGTTGGAGAAAACAGATCCGATACCTGCACCGCCTTTTTGAATGTATAAATATGATCATCCACTATCGCATCAAATTCCGCCTTTGCTTCCTCCTGAGCAGAGAAACTCTGAACAATTCCCATTCCTGCAACATTTTCATGAACAAATGCTGTCATGTTAGAATCTTTTTTTCGCATTATCTGCCAACGCTTATGTGCTACTATTTCGCACAGAAACACACCAAGCATGATGATTGGAATCGTTGCAATTGCAGTCAGTGTAAGCATAGGGCTGACAATGAGCATAAGCACAATTACTATCAGAATGGTTAATGCCTCAGGAATGAGCTGAACAATTGTGCTCGTCAAAACATCCTTAAGCGCGTTTACATCTCCCGTGACTCTTGCCAGAATCTTACCTGCCGGTCTTCCGTCAAAGAAATCAAGCCCCAGTTTTTCAATATGTATATATAGCTTTCTTCTGATGCTTAAGACAACATCATTTGACACAGTAGCCATAATGCGTCTCCAGATTATGTTCAGGGCCATATTTATTGCAGCAAGCGCCACAACAACACCGACCATGACAATCAGCCCGGTCATATTCTCCTGAACAACCTCAACATCTATAATCCGCTGTACCAGAAGTGGGTATATCATTCCTATCACTACTGATACAAAAAGTAAGCTCACGACAATCGCAGTTTCTTTCTTGTACGAGATCAGGAATTTGAACATTCTTTTTAGTGTTGCACTGTTAATACTTTCTTTCAGATCCTCATCATCTTTTGTAGAATTTATTGCCATGACTCACCGCCTCCTTCCATTACTTTTAGTGCCTCTTTGTAGTTACCATACTGAGCTTCATAGGTCGAGTAATATAATCCCTTCTTCGCCAGAAGTTCCTCATGTGTACCCCTCTCAGCAATCTGACCATCCGATAAAACAATAATCTCATCCGCATCTTTTACTGACGATATTCTGTGACCGATGATGATCTTACTCATATCCTTCTTCGCTGCTATTTCCTTCTGAATATCAGCTTCTGTCTCCATGTCGAGTGCGGACGTCGAATCATCCATTATAAGCAGCCCAGCCTCTTTGGAAAGCGCTCTTGCAATCGACAGCCTCTGCTTTTGTCCCCCTGACAGACCTATTCCTCTCTCACCAATTACCGCGTCGTATCCACCTGTAATCTTTTTGACGAATTCACTCGCATGTGCCTTATCAAGCGCATAGTTCACTGCGCTATCGCTCAGCGTCTGCTTTCTTCCAAGCTTAACGTTCTCTTTTATCGTATCTGAGAAAAGAAAAATATCCTGCGTAACAACCGACGAGTAATCACGAACCGACTTCAGTGTAAGATCACGAATATCAATCCCACCGATGAGTATTGCACCCTCAGAGACATCGTGGAATCGTTCTATCAAGTTGACTATCATGCTTTTGCCAGTTCCTGTAGATCCCATTATTCCGAGTGTTTTACCATTCTCAATCTCAAACGAAACATCCTTAAGTATCTGCGTATCTTCAAGTGTGAAACTCACATTCCTGAATTCCAGAGTGCAGCGCATATCTTCAAGATTAACTGCATCAGCCTTCTCTTCGATATCTGACTTTTCAGCAAATATTTTCATAATTTTTCTATGAGATGCAATTGCACTTGATAGGGTATTCAGCAGCCATCCCATATTCTCTATTGGCCATACTATATTGCTTGCATACTGCATGAAAGCCACAAGAAGTCCATAGCTGATTCCGTGATTAATCGCCATGATTCCTCCTACAAGTAGTACACATGCCTGCATTATTTTAGGTATGAAATTGATCACAGGCTCTGCCACTGCCATATATCTGGCCTGCCTGATATTCAGCTCGTTATATAATTCATTTCTCTTATCAAACTTCTCGATTTCGAAGTTTTCAGCGCAGAACGCCTTAACTGTTCTCACACCTGAAATATTCTCTTCAATGACTCTGGTGAGTGCCGCATTTTCCTCACTGATTTCTCCATATACGACATCAAGCTTTTTCTCAAGCTTCATAACCATTACTCCCAGAACCGGAAGAAATGCAATTGGAACAAGAGCAAGTCTGAAATCAAGCAGCAGCATACATACAATAACACCGACCAGATAGCAGCTTGCTTCTATAATCAGCATTCCTGCAAATCCTGTGATATCCCATATTTTGCTGGCATCGTCTTTGACCCTCGCCATAAGTTCGCCCGTATTATTTCTCTTAAAAAACGACCTGGACATCTTGTAAAAATGTCCCATCAGATCTCTCCTGACATTGTCCGCAACATGGCATCCACCCATGTCATACAGAAACTCTTTCAGATACTGGAAAAGCATTCTGCCTACTCCTGCTGCCAGGATGCACAGAAGATTAGGCCATAGTTTATCGTACTCACCACCGACAATGACCTCATCCACAATATTCATCGTTATTATCGGGAACCATATATCAAGCGCTGTGCTCGCAAGAAGTCCCACCGAACCAAGCAGATATCTCCACCAGGTTCTCATTACATATCTTCTAATCATTTTTCCTCCAATCGATAAAAAAAGCTCCCACATGATGTGAGAGCTTTTTGTCTTTTCTGTAAAAACCAACTATTTAATCAGTTTCCAGCCGTCCAATTATTCCATGCTATATTAGCACTTCTCCGGTTCTGGATAGTCAACACCGAAGGTATCTACTGTAACCTTCTTCATAACCTGATCGCTCATAGGTCTGTCAGAGTAATCTGTAGGTGTTTCTGCAATTGCATTTACTACATCCATTCCTTCAATCACTTTACCAAATGCAGCATAAGAACCATCAAGATGAGGTGATGTCTTATGCATGATAAAGAACTGTGAACCAGCAGAGTTTGGCATCATTGAACGAGCCATGGACAAAACGCCCTCTGTATGTTTTAATTCATTTTCAAATCCATTCTGAGTGAACTCACCCTTTATGCCATAACCAGGACCACCCATACCTGTTCCGGTAGGATCACCGCCCTGTAACATAAAACCGCGGATAACTCTATGGAATATAAGTCCGTCATAGTATCCCTTCTGAATCAGACTAATAAAATTATTTACTGTATTTGGAGCTACATTGGGATACAGCTCAGCCTTCATTACGCTTCCGTCTTCCATTTCGATTGTAACAATTGGATTCTGTGCCATTATTCTATCTCCTTTTATATTACTCGAATAAATTCGAAACAAAAAAGAACCTCACACACTTATGATGAGGCTCCTTCTTTCTCTCGTACTAAATCTCCTTGCCGCTTAAGAAATCTGTGATTTTCTCAAGAGCCTGGTCTTCATCTGCACCATCTGTCTCAACAACAACTGATTCATCCGGTCCTAATGCGAGACTCATCATTCCCATTATACTCTTCGCATTTACACGCTTGCCCTCAGTCTCTAAATATACTTTAGACTCAAACTGGCTTGCAAGCTGAACAAGAACCGCAATAGGTCTTGCCTCAAGTCCATTCGATAACTTTACAACAACATTTCCCTTTTTCATACCGTGGTTACTCCTATTCGAAAAGACTACTCCCCCGAATCTCCTCTGCTATATCAGACAGCTTCCGCAGTCTGTGATTCATACCTGATTTTCCTATTGGCGGATTCATTGCTGCCGCAAGTTCCGACAATGTCATTTCAGGGTATGTCAATCTAATATCTGCTGCTTCCTGAAGGTTAACTGGCAATGACTGAAGCCCCCGAGTTTGCTCAATCAGTCTGATATCGGCCACCTGCTTGCCAGCAGCGCTGACCGTCTTCATTATATTAGCCGCCTCACAGTTAACTCTTCTATTAACAGTATTAGATATATCTTTAAGAATCCTAAGATTCTCCAAATTCATCAGCGAGACATGTGCTTCCATGATATTCAGAAGATCAACTATCGCTGCACCTTCTTTCATGTATACCACATGATATTTGCCTCTTTTTGCTATCTTAGCTTCAAGTTCGAAATCAGAAATCAAATCTACAATCTGATTAGCCAACTCAACTTCTGAGCAGACAAATTCAAGATGATAACCGCTTTTAGGATTGCTCATCGATCCATTTGCCAGAAACAGTCCTCTTAATGCTGCCCTTTTACAGCAGGCGCTTTTAAGAAGAAGAGGCGAGATCTTCGTCATTCCAGAAGCAGTATCCTGCCACTTTACAGCCTGCAAAATCTCCTGAACGTTCTCATCGAGAACAATTCCTTCTTTTCCCTTTTCATGCGAAAATGGTGCATCAAAACGCACACTAATCATAGTAATTGTTTTTTTTAGTAAAGTAAAGCATTTTTTAATGAGTAATTCATTTTCGCTTTTTAATAATAGCTTGGTACCACCATTATCTTGCACGAGCTGTGTTGCAGTCACCATAATTGCTGCCAATTCTGCCAACATACAGTGTCTTGCCGAACCTATATGTTCCGCTAATTCTTCTTTTACCTCTGCAGAAAATGACATTACTTAGTTCTCCCAGATATGAAATGCTAGCTTTCTTTGAGTAATAATTTACGTTATGCTCCAATAATTATATCCCTATGGCTAATAGTCAGACCATATGCCCCCTGACCTTCCAGATTATGATACAGTGCATTGGCAAGCGTGACTGATCTGTGTTTTCCACCAGTACATCCTATAGCTATAACAAGCTGGTATTTGCCTTCCTTGATATAGTTTGGAATCAGGAATTTAACCATATCTGTCAATTTGACAAGAAACTCTTTTGCCTCATCAAAGTTCATAACATAGTCATAGACTTCTTTGTCTTGTCCTGTTTTATGCTTAAGCTCATCAATATAAAATGGATTAGGCAAAAAACGAACATCAAAAACAAGATCAGCATCCTGTGGTATTCCATTCTTAAATCCAAATGAAACCACATTGACCATAAGGCTGTTATATTCGCCATTCTGAACATAGATTTTATCAAGTTCAGCCTGAAGCTCCCTTGTTAACAGCTTGGTCGTATCAAAAACATAATCAGAAATTTTTCGAACCGGCTCCAGAATCTTTCGCTCCTTCGCGATTCCTTCCTCCACTCTTCCATCTGGAGAAAGTGGATGCATTCTTCTGCTTTCCTTATATCTTTTTAACAGTACGCTGTCCGTACATTCCATGAAAAGGATATCGAAAACATATCCATTTTGCTTCATCCTAGTAAGAAGAGGCGCAACATCATCAAATGACTGTCCTGCACGAACATCCAGTCCCAGTGCAACCTTACTAATCTCACTTCCTGGAAGTGCTACCAATTCCATAAACTTATCAATCAGAGCTACTGGAAGATTATCGACACAGTAAAATCCTATGTCCTCCAGCATTTTGAGCGCCGTTCTTTTTCCTCCACCGCTCATTCCTGTCACAATTACAAAACGCATTAAAACTCTCCGATCTTAATAACCTCAGGTTCCAGAGTTACACCAAACTGCAACTCAACCTTCCCAGTCACATCTTCCATTAACCTATTTATATCCGTAGCTGTTGCATTACCTACATTAATTACAAATCCGCAGTGTTTCTCAGAAACCTGCGCATCTCCCACGCGGTATCCTCTCAGTCCTGCATCGTCAATCAGCTTGCCAGCAAAAAAACCTTCCGGTCTTTTAAAAGTAGATCCTGCACTAGGGTATTCTAAGGGCTGCTTATCTCTTCTTCGGGCAGCGAAATCATCCATCTTAGCTAAAATATCTGCCTTGTCACCCTTTGAAAGCTTTAGCCTCACACCTGTTACAATATACCCACCTGCTTTTGCAAAGCTCGTCCTGTAGGCGAACTTCATATCCTCGCAGTTTT
This sequence comes from Candidatus Merdinaster equi, assembly GCA_018064935.1. Classification (GTDB taxonomy): domain Bacteria; phylum Bacillota; class Clostridia; order Lachnospirales; family Lachnospiraceae; genus Merdinaster; species Merdinaster equi. The sequence continues at coordinate 17,527 of JAGHUF010000088.1, forward strand.
TCTCAAGAATATGCCCTGACAAATCAACCAGCGTGACCTTCTCAACAACCATCTTCATCTCGCCGTCATATGCCCCAGCATTCATTATTACTCCACCGCCTACTGAACCGGGTATACCACTTGCAAACTCCAGACCTGTAAGTTCAGCTCCGAGAGCATCTCTGGCAACCTTCGCAAGAAGCGCGCCTCCGCCAGCAGTGATCACATCACCTTCAACAGACACAGACGTAAACTCACCCTCCAGCTTTATCATAACGCCGTTGTAGCCCTTATCAGATACAAGAAGATTACTTCCGTTTCCAAGAATCATCATGGGAACATCTGCAGAACGAATCTCCTGCAATAGTCCTGTGAGCTGCTTCATATCATGAACACTGACCAGCATCTCGCATGGCCCACCTACGTGAAATGTTGTATGCGATGCAAGAGGTTCGTTATAGAGAACCTGATCTGCAGGGATATTCTTTTGTACATAATCACGCACCTGAGAGATCACGCAAGACTCCTTAATTCATAGCATTTATCCATACTGTTTTTTCTGACCACATCGCCCTATTCCAGCACTATGGTCAGCTAGACAATCAGACTGATTTACAGCGCAAGCTTAGCTGCTCCGTAGATTCCAGCATCATTTCCAAGAGTTGCCAAAGCGAACTTTGCCTCGCGGCATCCTCTGAAAACATATTCTTTATAGTTATCTTCGATATAATCAAACAGAACGGTTCCAGCCTTACTTACTCCACCGCCAATAACAAATATCTCTGGATTGACAACACAAGCAACTGATGCAAGGCCCTTGCCAAGGTACTCTCCAAACTGCTCAGCAATCTTATTTGCAAGAACATCTCCATCCTTAACTGCATCGAAAACTGTCTTTGCAGAGATTTCTGTACTTCTAAGAACAGAAGGTTCATCAGTAGATGCAAGCATTCTCTTTGCAAGTCTTACGATACCAGTCGCAGAAGTATACTGCTCGAGACAGCCTCTATTTCCGCATCCACAAACCTCTGTCTCATTATCCTCAACATGAATATGACCAATCTCTCCACCTGCTCCTGTAGCTCCAGCGAGAAGATTACCCTCAACAATAATTCCTCCGCCTACTCCTGTACCAAGAGTAACTGCAACCAAATTCTTATAACCCTGGCCACCGCCCTTCCACATTTCTCCAAGAGCAGCAACATTAGCATCATTTCCAGCCTTAACATTAAGTCCTGTGAGCGATGACAGTGCCTCATTGATATTCAGTGTTCCCCAGCCAAGATTTGCTGCACCGAATATGGTTCCTTCTTCATTTACAGGGCCAGGTGCACCAATTCCAAGACCAGCAACATCTGCCTTTGTAATCTGCTTCTCATCCATTTTGGCAAGAACTGAATCTGCTATATCAGGAAGAATATATTTTCCATCAAAATCTTTTCTTGTAGGAATCTCCCACTTATCAACAAGCTCTCCCTCTGTTGTAAAAAGTCCAAGCTTTACTGTTGTTCCACCAAGATCTACACCAAATACGTACTGCATTATTCCTCATCCTCCTCACGCTTTTCTGCAAGCGATCTCTGTACTCTTTTATATAACTCTTCAACTGCGTTGTAACCCATTTTCTTCTGTCTGTGATTAACAGCTGCTGCCTCACAGATAATTGCAAGATTACGTCCGGGTCTGATTGGAAGAGTATGACACACTACCTTATTGCCAAGATACTCTGTATATTCCTCTTCAAGTCCTAGTCTGTCATATTCTTTATTTTTATCCCAGTCCTCAAGCTTGATTACAAGGTCAATATTCTGTGTATCTCTTACTGAAGAAACACCGAACAGAGTCTTTACATCTACTATTCCAATACCACGAAGCTCGATGAAATGCTTTGTGATATCCGGTGCTGTTCCAATCAGAGTATCATTTGAAACCTTTCTGATTTCTACAACATCATCTGTTACAAGTCTGTGTCCACGCTTAATAAGTTCAAGCGCAGCCTCTGACTTACCAATTCCTGACTCACCGGTAATCAGAACACCCTCGCCATATACATCAACAAGAACGCCGTGAACAGAAATCATTGGAGCAAGCTTAACATTCATCCAGCGGATAATCTCTGCCATGAATGTAGACGTTGCTTTTTGTGTCTGCAAAAGCGGTATATTATTCTTCTTAGCCAGTTCAAGGAATCTTGGGCTTGGCTCTAATTCTCTACAGTACACAATCGCAGGAATTGGATATGATAAAAACTTAGTGAAACATTCCTCCTGCTTCTTCTTACTGAGCGAATCCATATATGACTGCTCAACAAATCCGATTACCTGAAGTCTGGTAGCCTCGAAGTGCTCAAAGTAACCAGCAAGCTGAAGTGCTGGACGATTGATATCAGGCTGCTTAATTCTAATCTTCGAAATATCGATTTCAGGTGTCAGATTGACGAGTTTCTCTTTTTCAATTATTTCAGTTAACTTTAATCCGGCCATAATCCCTCCATATAATAAATACCCTTGTATTAATTGCCATACATGTTTAATTTACATCATTTTCAATACTTTTTCCATTTTTGTTTGCAAAAAAATCAGCAATCTGTTTTGCAATATTCATTGGAATCTCCGGCAGCGCACTAAGCTCCTCTGCGCTCGCATTTTTAATATCCTCAATTGACGCAAAATGTCTCATAAGTGCTCTTCTTCTCTCTGGTCCAATTCCAGGAATATCATCAAGAACCGATTTAACCTGCGCTTTGCTTCTGAGTGATCTGTGAAACTCTATTGCAAACCTGTGTGCCTCATCCTGTATTCGCGTTATGAGCTTAAAGCCCTCTGAGTTTCTGTCAATCGGTACTTCTTTTCCCTCATAATACAGCCCCCTTGTCCTGTGGTTATCGTCTTTGACCATACCACAGACAGGAATTGATAATCCAAGTTCATCGAGGACACTGAGCGCAATTCCAACCTGCCCCTTGCCTCCATCCATCAGAATCAGATCCGGCAGACGATGAAAAGAATCGAACCCACTACTCTCATCCGTTTCATCTCCCTCTGACATGCTTCTTAAAAAACGCCTTGTCAGAACCTCTCTCATGCATGCGTAATCATCCGGCCCGGCCACAGTCTTCATTTTGAATTTTCTGTAATCGCTCTTTTTGGGTTTTCCCTTCTCAAAAACAACCATCGATCCAACGTTGGCAAAACCGCTTATGTTAGAGATATCGTAGGCCTCCATTCGGGTTATTTCTGGAAGTTCTATCAGCTTCGCTATCTCTTTCACAGCCCCGATAGTTCTGCCCTCTTCTCTCTTTATCCTCTCCCTATCTTTCTCAAGGACAAGCTTTGCATTTTGTGCTGCCAGCTCTATCAGTTTCTCTCTCTGGCCAATCTTGGGAACCAGAATATGCATTCGGCTTCCCCTCTTGTCAGACAGCCATTTCTCAATCAATTCAACCTCATCTATTTCACACATGAGCATAAGCTCTCGTGGAACAAATGGCGTTCCAGCATAGAATTGTTTTACGAATTCAGTAAGTATCGATGAGGGATTTGTATCCGACAGATGTGTCATATAGTAGTGTTCTCTTCCTATAAGTTGACCGCCCCTCACAAAGAACACCTGAACAACACAATCTCTATCATCACAGCATAGCGCAATAATATCTCTGTCCTCACCGCCTGTGTCTGTAATCTTCTGCTTTTGACTCACACTTTTAACGCTCTCTAGAAGATCTCTGTAGCCTGCTGCCTCCTCAAATCTGAGTTCCTCCGCGGCTGTCTCCATCTGCTGTTTAAGCTTCTTCTGTATTGGAGCGTAATTACCATTTAGAAAATCCAACGCCTGAACAAGCTGCTCTTTATACTCTTCCTTTGTAACATTTCCGGTGCATGGTCCTGAACACTGTCCTATATGATAATTAAGGCACGGTCTTTCCTTCCCTATATCACGCGGTAACTGCCTGTTACAGTTTCTCAGAACAAATAGTTTATTCAGAAGATCAATTGTATCCTTGACTGCTGCCGCACTTGTATACGGACCAAAATACTTGGATTTATCTTTATGAATAGTTCGCGAAAAAACAATCCTAGGATAATCCTCACCAAGCGTTACCTTGATATATGGGTAAGTTTTATCATCCTTTAGCAGGGTGTTATATTTGGGCCTGTGTTCTTTAATTAGATTATTCTCAAGAACAAGTGCCTCAAGCTCAGAGTCAGTGACAATATATTCAAATCTGTCAATCTGACTCACCATCTTGTCAATCTGCGGTCCTCTGCCTACTATCTTACGAAAATAAGACCGCACCCTGTTATGCAGGTTTACGGCCTTACCAACATACATGATCGTATCTTTATCATCATGCATAATATATACACCGGGTTTATTCGGCAGTTTTTTAAGTTCTTCCTGTACGTCAAACATCCAGTTTATACCAGCTTTTGCCTCATGTCAGAGACATATTCACACCAACCTATGCCCTTGTATCAGAGTCAGAATCCGAATCGTTTTCATTCATTGCGTCCTTACTCTGCGCATAGAGCCTGCTCTTCAAAGCCTTGGCGAACTCATCCTCAGCAAACAAATCCTGCCTGGGCGCCTTCGCTGAATCCGCACCAGAATTAGCATCAGCATCAACTTTCTTATCGGAATTAGAATCCGGATTGGCATCTACCTTCTTATTGGAATCAAAGTCCACATTAGCATCCACTTTCTTATTAGAATCAGACTCCAGATTAGCATCCGCATCATTTGCTGCACCAGAGCACAAATCCTGTGAGAATTCCTTCGCAAAAGAATTATCTTCTTTTGCACCCGCTTTATTCTCATCCTCGCTTGGTTCAGGCAGTCCCTTCTCCTGGCGATAAATCTTCATGAACTCTTTGCCAGTGATAGTCTCTTTTCTGATAAGGTGGTCAGCAATCTTATCCATAATCTCACGATTATCCTTAAGCAGCTTCTTAGCTTCCTTGTAGCAATCCTTAAGAATCTTCATGACCTCTTCATCGATATCTGCTGCGGTCTCATCTGAACAGTTCATAACAGCCCTTCCATCCAGATATCTGCTCTCAACAGTCTCAAGACTCATAAGACCAAATTTCTTGCTCATGCCATACTGGGTAACCATGCTTCTGGCAATATTTGTCGCCTTTTCAATATCATTAGATGCACCAGTTGTTACTGTGTCAAAAACAAGTTCCTCAGCTGCTCGTCCACCGAGAAGTCCTACCAGCATATCGTGAAGTTCAGCCTGTGTATTGAGATACTTTTCTTCTTCAGGAACCTGCATTACATATCCGAGTGCACCCATTGTTCTTGGAACAATAGTAATCTTCTGTACTGGCTCAGAATTCTTCTGCAATGCTGCAATAAGCGCATGTCCAACCTCATGGTAAGATACAATCTTACGCTCCTTAGGAGACATGATTCTGTCCTTCTTCTCTTTACCCACAAGGACAACCTCTACCGCAGTAAACAGATCCTTCTGTGAAACATATTCTCTGCCCTCTTTAACTGCATTGATTGCGGCCTCATTAACCATATTAGCAAGATCTGATCCCACTGCGCCTGAGGTAGCAAGTGCAATCTCATCGAGATTCACAGTCTCATCCATGAGGACATCCTTACTATGAACCTTAAGTATATCTACTCTGCCCTTTAAGTCAGGTTTATCAACAATGATTCTTCTGTCAAAACGACCCGGGCGAAGAAGTGCCTTGTCAAGAATTTCTGGTCGGTTTGTCGCAGCAAGAATGATGATTCCTTTTTTGCCATCGAATCCATCCATCTCAGATAAGAGCTGGTTTAATGTCTGTTCTCTCTCTTCATTTCCGCCGCCATACTTACTGTCACGGCTTCTACCAATGGCATCAATCTCATCGATGAAGATGATACAAGGGGCATTTTTCTCTGCCTCTTTGAACAAATCTCTTACACGGGATGCCCCGACACCAACATATAATTCGATAAAGTCTGATCCGGCAAGTGAGAAGAAGGGAACCTTCGCTTCTCCGGCTACAGCCTTAGCAAGCAATGTCTTACCAGTTCCAGGAGGTCCAACTAAAAGTGCTCCCTTAGGAAGCCTTGCACCAATCTTCGAATACTTTGCAGGATTATGAAGGAAATCAACTACTTCAACAAGTGATTCCTTCGCCTCTTCTTCACCAGCAACATCTGCAAAAGTAATGCCCGTCTCTTTCTGAACATAGACCTTGGCATTGCTCTTGCCAACGCCCATAACTCCGCCTCCGCCCATTCGCCTGAAGATGAAGCCAAGTCCAATCCACACTATGAGAAGTGGAACTCCATAGCTTAGTAGCATTGACCATATCCAGTTACTATTATCAGGAATCTGTCTTGAGTATTCTACGCCTGCCTTAGATAATCTCTCAGACAGAACGTCCAATTCCTCTGCAATACCTGTGTAGAATGTCTGTGATGCATTTGCATATGTACTTCCTGCACTTATTGCCGGAGTAATGTTAAGCTGTGTGTCCTCGATTACAACAGAAGATACTTCCCCCTTGTCGAGCATGGTAATAAATTCGTTGTATGGAATCTCCACATTGGTTCCGGCGCTTACAGCTCTCAAGTACCAGCTTACAGCCAAAACCACGCACAGAGTTGCAATGAGAACAAGCATGATATTGGAACCTTTTCGTCCGTTCTGTCCACCTCTGTTGCCGCCATTTCCATTGCCATTTCCATTCCCGTTATTTCCGCCATTATTTCCGGAAGAATTTCCGCCATTTTCCATTGTGCTAATATAATTTCTGTCCATTTTTCCTCTTTTGGAGATCTGCATCTCCCATTATGTTCTGTGCACATTATGTTCTGTGCGATTAGTTATCTATTCCATTCCCAGTCTGTCATAGGGAATTACTCCTCCGATAAACGGAAAAGGATACTTACTTATTGAAAACAAATCATATGACAAGTGCAGACCATCTTCTTCGAAGCTCATCTGCATATCAAAGGATGCATTTTCATATGCCAGCTCATACAGCTGCTCTGAAGATAAGCCCTCATACTGATACGCATTGTCAGTCTCAAGTTCCTCTAATGTACATTCCGCTGCAAGAGTCTTAAATTCATTCTCTGAAATATCAAATATCTGATTAATTCCAGCCTGTTTACCAGTGTCTGTGTCCAGAAGATAACACCTTACATCTGATATCTGCGACTTATTTCCTCCAAAAAACAATACATCAAAACGAATTTGAATATAATGATCAAATACTTTTTTCACATTCCCAAATGTCCAGCACGCACTCTGAACATATCCATTTAATCCATCATGATTATCGCAGTATAAATCATCGTCAATTACATTGGCGCTGATATATTCAGTTTCCCACTCGCTCTCCTGATTCTCAACCAGGCTGTTAATCTGCTGATATATCGCCGCAATCTGATCGTCCTTACATATCTGTGGGTCGACGACAAGTTTCTCAGCATAGTACTGCCCTACTCTGTTTCCACAATAAGGACATTCATAATCAAATGTCATCGCCTCAAGATTACCTAGATCACGTGCAGAATTCTCTCTTGATATTATTCCTGTCTGCTGCGGCTGACCTCCCTCGGTAAAATCAGGAAGCTCGTACCATTCATACACACCCTTTTTGTCTGAATCAGAATTAGAGTCAGGGCCCGAATTAGATTCTGAATCAGAATCAGAATTAGAATCAGAGACAGCCAGATAATATGCCACTCCTCCAATCACTGTGAAGCCGTCAACGCCAGGATTGGTATTAGCATATCCTGCACCACTTGATGCAGCAAATAACTCTATAGTTCCCTTTTCTGGTGAATAATAATAAATATGGTTCTCTACAAGAGCCGCATTTATCCTTTCACTCACTGCAAAGCATATTCCTTCTTTTGCATACAGTATTGTTGGATCTTCGTCGCACAGAAGATTATCTGTTCCATTTGATATAGAATGACACCACAGTGAACGCTTACCCTCGTCAATATCATACTGGATGTAATACAGATTATCTTTGTCAAATCCGCAGGGATAAACTTCCTTATCGTCTAAGGCAATTTCTTCTTTATCGCCATTAGCATATACTCTGAAATATCTCGGCGCATAGAAATCCGCTCCATAGCCCACAAAGAAACCATACTCATCCAATGATCTTGCTACACTATCTGAAATGTATGAACCTTCACTTGTCGTGTTTGTGCAAATATTGTTGATTGGAACTCCATTGAGGAACTGCGAACCCTCGGATGTCTCACTCAAAATCACTGGCGCATCTTCTGTAGCTGTGATTGTATATTTGTTCTCATACAAATAATACACATCAGTTATTTCTGGAACATACCCTCCAAGCGTTATGTAGATACATCCCTTATATGCGTCAATTCCCCAAATATGATCTCTGGTCGTAATCAGATTCGCACGTCCATTACTCTTTATGTCATATGCATCAACGTAGCTCAATCCATCCAGGTCATGATAGGCGATGACCAAAATATCATCTAGCCTGTAGATAATATTCAAATCATTCACATTAACCGAATCAAGCAGTTTAGCTTTCTGAGCGATTTCACTGACAGAAACAACTTCACTTACACCACTGCGTGGATTGATGATTAAGGCTGTGTCATGCCCCCTGTCCATGAGAACATAATCTGATGCCATATCATTCTGCCCAGCATTTTGCGTGGCATCTTGTTGTGCACCCTGTGGCTGTTCAGAACCTTCTCCATCACCAGTCTTCTCGGAATTCTGACCTAGTTCCTGACCTTCATTTTGCGTTGCACTCTCAGTGTCATTCTGACTGTTTGACTGATTGTCACTATTTCCACAAGCAACAGAAGCTAATATTAATGCTATCGCAAGAGCAAATACTATTAACTTGCCTGTTATACTATTTCTTTGCATATTTTATTTATTTCTGCTTCTATAGCGGTAGCGTCTTCTCTGACCATTATTTCCATGGTTGTCTATAGGTCTATGAGGACTTGTATCCTTAGGTGTGTGATTGTTCTGATTCTTATCAAAGAAATCACTCTTCTCAGACTTTTCTCTGTCACTAAAATCGATTCTGTCACTTCTATCAAAGCGTTCTTTCTGACCACGCGCTGGAGGATTTGACTCCTTCTGCACACGAGCATTATCATTAGCAACCTCTGCCCTCTTCATAGGCATATCTTCAACCTTGAATGAGGGTCCATCCGTTCCATCATATTCATCATCGAGCCACAGGAGATATTTTTCTTCTCTCTCCTCGCCTCCGCCGTTCCATATACCTATCAGGTGAGCAAGTTCCTTTTCGGACATTGTTCTTATTCTCTCAATGTTTTTCAAAACTAATCTCCATTTCTGAGCTTTTTCTATGGCTTCTGATTCTTACATAGTGGTGGAAGCCTAGCACCATAAACTTACAACATCGCATTAATCCGTACTTCTGAACAACTTGTTGCGAAGAGATGTCATCAGGGCTATATTTCACACTATGCCCATGGGTCTTCTGCAACAGGTATGCGAATGTCAGACAGACACTGAATATCAACTACAAACCACTGGCCTGTAGAAGGTTTCTTTCTAAGTTTCATTGGTCTGGGAGAATCTGCGCCTGCGCTCTGCACATACAGTGTAGCCCAGTTCTCTTCGATGAAGGAATTAGGATTGGCACTGACCTTGATTGTGAAAGGCTCGCTTGGAGTGTAATTGTTCTGCACAGTCGCTCCCTCGAAAAATGAGAAAGGCTTATAAGTCTTGCCTTCAAGTCTATCCTTAATGAAACTCTTTGTATAAGCACTTACCTCGTCTGGGCCATTTAAGAAATCCAGCATCTCATACACTGCTCCAGGATTCTGCTTATATCCACATAACGCAATCATCGCAAGTGCCACTGCAGCATAGGGTGAATTAAGATTTGCCTCCGGCAATGCCTGAAGTTCTGACACATTTGCAGGAATCTTGCTGAACTGAAAACTCTCCGAATGATTTCCCTGATTTATATTTTCCTCTTTTACAGCCTCATTAATCACACTCTTAAGTCCATCAAAAATTCCCATTACACGTATCCTCCCATTGTAGTAATGCTGTGTTCTCTATAAGTATATTTATGCCTACACACATTCAACATTATAGCCCATATATTCCACTTTTTCTATTCTAATCATTTATTATAAGCGGCTTTGCACAAATATCCCAATTCCAGCTCACGACTATCTATCCCGTTACCGCGGAAATCAAAACATGAATCCAGATCTTCTGCGGTAAAGTACCACGATTCACCCTTAGTTACATACACATATTCCGGAATGTTATCCGGGTGAAGTGCGTAATACTCATTCAGCCTCGACACCAGTAGCTGCTTGGGATCCTTATCTGAATATGTCGATGAAATCCAGGATGAATGAGCGCCTGTAAGTTCGTCAAGATACAGATATGACCACGGTTCCATTGTCACGGCAAGAACTCTTTTCTTATCTGATCCATTATTCAGATCTGAATTCGAATTTGCATTCACATTTGAATTCGCGTCTAATCTGCCAATCTCATTCTTTACTTCCTTCAAATCCGCCAAAAGACCAGCATACGCCTCGCCGTGCTCCTTCGATGTCACAACTCCCGCAAGCGGACCTTCTGAAATATGATAATCAAGTGAAGATACCTCCGGCTCCCAGAAAGCATGGACTGATTTCATATATATTTCTGTGCCCAAAAGTGCTCCGAATAGTGCACTGCAGAATATCACAACAAGCCCTAATGAGAATTTATTCTCTTCCATAAGGCTTTTACCGAGGCTACAAATTAAAAGCGAAGCCCCAAGAAGCAGAATTGGCATTCCCTGGCAGATAACATTTATTCCCTGATTTGAAGACATGCTGCCGCAGAAGGTAAAGAGCAGTCCACCTGCGTAAAAATACAACAGTGCCCACTTATCTTTAAATCCTTTCCTGCTAAGCACGAAAGCGGTAATTCCCACTGGCATCATAGGGAACATTATGAGATTGTAATTCTCCAGAGGTTTCTCGGTGAGAATCAATATCTGCATTGCAGCGGCAAGAACAGTTATTCCAAAATATATGCAGGCCATCTTATCTCTAACGATAGCTGCAAAGACCAGAACTCCAAGCCACATCAGAAGATACATTTTGAAGTTGTGAATTATACTGTAAAAATACGTATAAACAATCGTATACAAACCGCTTTGAGTATGTTCAGGATCATTCAGGATATGTGGCAGATTCTCAAATACCTCACCCATTCTTCCACTTAGTGCAATGACAAGAATAAGATACATCAGAACAATTGCCGCTCCCAGTGTCACAAACAACAGATGCGTGGGGAATTCTTTTTTTACAATCGCAGTAATGACGTTAGCAATCAGATATACTGCATATGCAATAATCAGAAAAGGATTGCACAACACGGCGCCACCGTAGCATAATCCTGCAAGCAGTAGCAATATTATCTCTTTTCGCCCTCTGGAGCCACCCCTCTGTGTTCGACTGTCCCTCTCCTTGTACAGGAGCGCCATTGCCAACGCAAACAAGCCCACTCCCATCGTATTATATGAAAGAGCCATCACATCATATGGGCTGTATATATAGAAAATCAGAACCCCGAGTAATGCACCCAGCCCATGTTTTCTGAGGCACATATATAGTCCTGTACAAGTCAGCACGTGCATGATGATATAGAACACTCTGAAATGCAGCACTATCCCTTCAGTATTTCCGAAAATCAAATTATTCAGATGATAAAACGGCATCAGAAAAAGAGCCGACAGCTGGGCAAGATTCCACTCGTCAGCAAGCGGAACATCACCATTAGCAAAACGACTCGCCAGTGTTATATAAAATGGCTCATCTCCTCCACCATAGCCAATTCCTGCTTTCCAAATCAAGAAAGGAAGAAACGCTAATATCGATACGATGAATATAATATCTATCTTATATTTCTTAATTTTGTCCATAATCAAAATCCAAAAAAACGCCCTATTCCATATTCTGGAACAGGGCGCTCAGAGTAGCTTAATTAGCCTTCTGTGATAGCTCCTGTAGGGCATCCACCCTCACAAGCTCCACAATCGATGCACTTATCAGCATCAACTTCATACTTGCCATCTCCCATTGAGATTGCTCCAACAGGACAAGTTCCTTCGCAAGCTCCGCATGCTACACATGAATCATTAATAACACGTGCCATTTCAGTACCTCCTTAATAATAAAACTCATATGAGTTGTTTTCACATAGTCAATTATAATGCATATTTATATCGCATACAAGCAATTTAGTGAGTTATTCGCTAATTCCACGGGCCTTTTTAATTCCACTTAAGATATGTTTTTTGCACTCAAGAGCACCTTCCTTAGTCATGGCAGGAACATCTTTGAGAATATAGTCCATATCAAGCTTCTCATACTTCGGTTTACCCATTGTATGGTATGGAAGTACATCAAGTGCCTTCAGATTAGAAAGTCCACCAATAAACTCACCAAGCTTTTCCAGATATTCAGGCTGATCTGTTATTCCAGGAACAACCACGTGCCTAATCCACAGATCTACATTTTCCTCTGCAAGAAAACGCGCATATGCAAGGATACCCTCATTGGGTTGCTTGCACAATTCCTGATGCTTGACCGGATCAATATGTTTGATATCAAGCATTACCAGATCCGTTACTTTTGCGAGTCTACGCGCCTTTTCCACATAGGCTTCGTTATCAGGCTTGAACGCAATTCCCGAGGTGTCTAAGCAGGTGTGAATACCCTCTTCTTTACACTTTTCAAAAAGCTCTGTCACAAAATCAATCTGCATCAGCGGCTCACCGCCTGTAACCGTCAAGCCTCCGCCATTCTGGTAAAATGGTGCATTTCTGTTGTACTGCTCGAGTATTTCATCAACAGACATTTCTTTTCCACCATTCATATCCCAAGTATCAGGATTATGGCAATATGCACATCTCATCGGACATCCCTGAACGAAAACCACAAAACGTGTTCCCGGTCCATCAACTGTGCCGAAACTCTCAAGAGAATGAATTCTTCCATTCATCTAAACATACCTCTCTATATATGTATTACTTTGATATAAAAAAGACGCCGGCCATGGGCCAGCGCCTTTTAATCAAATCCGCTTCTTCTTAGATTGCCTCATGGAATGTACGGGTAATAACGTCCTGCTGCTGCTCTGGAGTTAACTTAACAAAGTTAACTGCGTATCCTGATACACGGATTGTCAGCTGAGGATAGTTCTCTGGATGAGCCTGAGCATCAAGAAGAGTATCCTTATTAAGAACGTTTACATTGAGATGATGTCCGCCCTTTGTAGCGTATCCATCAAGTAAGTTAACCAGGTTATTAACCTGTGCTTCATTTGCTGCCATTATTATGTCCTCCTGTATTATTTATCGTATTTCGGTTTAGGGTCTGTCCATGCCTTCCTGCATTGTAGGAACGCTACAAGCGAAGGGCTTATTGGAACAGTCCGCACTACCGAAGGTTTCTACCTGTTTGGTGGGATCCTCAGAGTCCATTACATCTACATTGACATGACCCATGCCGCTAATCATTCCGGCATCAAGCTGTGCAACTAAGTCGTCTATCATACTCTTCTGATCCATAATCCACCTCTTAATTATTTGTTCAGATCGATGTTGATATCACCAGCGAAGATCTGATCTTCCTTACCAAGAGCTCCAGGAATAATTGTGAAGGTATTTGAAATACCATCCTGAGCATCGTTGAATGGAAGCTTAGATACAGATGCAAGAGATGCAACTGCACCATGAGTATCACGTCCATGCATTGGGTTAGCACCAGGTGCGAAAGGCTGTCCTGCCTTACGTCCGTCAGGAGTATTACCTGTTGCCTTACCATATGTAACGTTAGAAGTAATTGTAAGAATTGATGTTGTAGGAACACCATTTCTGTAGGTGTGATGTCTTCTAACAGCTGTCATGAACTTGTGAACGATATCCTGAGCGATTTCATCAACTCTGTCATCATCGTTACCATACTTAGGGAACTCACCAGTTGTCTTGAAGTCAACGATGATACCGTCCTCATCACGTACAACTTCAACCTTAGCAAACTTAATTGCTGAAAGTGAGTCAGCTACGATTGAAAGACCAGCGATACCTGTTGCGAAATATCTCTTAACGTCTCTGTCATGAAGAGCCATCTCTGCTCTCTCATAGCAGTACTTATCATGCATATAGTGAATGACGTTCAGAGTATTTACATATACATCTGCCTGCCACTCGATCATGTCTATGAACTTAGCCATAACATCATCGAAGTCAAGAACATCACCTGTTACAGGACGATACTTAGGTCCAACCTGCTTCTTGGTCTTCTCATCGATACCACCGTTTAAAGCGTAAAGGAGACACTTAGCAAGGTTTGCACGAGCTCCGAAGAACTGCATTTCCTTACCGATTACCATTGAAGATACGCAACATGCGATACCGTAATCATCGCCATGTGTTACTCTCATAAGGTCATCGTTCTCGTACTGGATAGAAGATGTTGTGATAGAAATCTTAGCACAGTACTTCTTCCAAGCTTCAGGAAGTCTTGTAGACCAAAGAACTGTAAGGTTTGGCTCTGGAGCTGCACCAAGGTTCTCAAGTGTATGAAGGAAACGGAAGCTCATCTTTGTAACAAGAGGTCTACCATCAACGCCTACACCACCGATTGACTCTGTAACCCATACTGGATCACCAGCGAAGATCTGGTTGTACTCAGGTGTACGAGCGAACTTAACGCAACGAAGCTTCATGATGAAGTGATCAACGAACTCCTGGATCTGCTCCTCAGTGAAGGTTCCGTTCTTAAGATCTCTCTGAGCGGAGCAATCAAGGAAAGCAGAAGTACGTCCAAGAGACATTGCAGCACCATTCTGCTCCTTAACTGAGCAAAGGTATCCGAAGTATGTCCACTGGATAGCTTCCTGAACGTTAGCTGCTGGCTTAGAGATATCGCATCCGTAAGAAGCTGCCATCTCTTTCATCATCTTAAGAGCTACGATCTGCTCTGAAATTTCCTCACGAAGACGGATAACATCATCTGTCATGATACGTCCTGTAGAATCCTTCTGAGCATTCTTGTCTTCGATAAGACGATCAATACCGTAAAGAGCTACTCTTCTGTAGTCACCAATGATACGTCCACGACCATATGCATCAGGAAGACCTGTGATGATGTGTGATGTACGGCAAGCTCTCATCTCTGCATTATAAGCATCGAAACAACCTGCGTTATGTGTCTTTCTGTGTGTTGAGAAGAACTCAGAAATCTCAGGATCAACTTCGTATCCATTATCTGAGCAAGCCTTCTCTGCCATACGGATACCACCATAAGGCTGAAGAGATCTCTTGAAAGGCTTATCTGTCTGGAAACCTACGATAGTTTCCTTATTCTT
>JAGHUF010000113.1 GCA_018064935.1 Candidatus Merdinaster equi
GCGGCAATTACGGAGGGCTTTGATTTGCCTGCAAAATATATCATTCATGCTGTGGGACCTATCTGGAATGGCGGAAAGAATGGTGAACCGGAATTGCTATACAGTGCATATAAAAGTTCACTTAATGTGGCTATGGATAATGGACTTCATTCAATTGCATTTCCATTAATCTCTGCTGGGATATATGGATATCCGTTACGTGGGGCATGGGAACAGGCTATTAGTGCTTGTAATGGTTTTCTTGATGAGCACTCAGATTATGAGATGAATATTATTTTTGCGGTGCTAGATGATAGAATCATGAATGATGGTGTAGAAATCCTTAAAGGGTGTAACGCATAGTGGCTTTGAGTACTACACTGAATGGCGAACAGTTATTATTGCTATTGGAATACCAATAAACTCAGCGTTTTTAAGTACTAAGGTGCAAGCAATAATATGCGGACATAGATAGATGCAAGATGGTGTTAAAAATTGAACGCGTAAAAGTATTTATTGTGAAGAATACGTGATAAGGGTGAAAAAATATTATTGCTAATTGTCATCGCGAAATGTAGTGTTGATGATAGGTACTTACGCATGTTGAAACCGTTTGTCTGTTTAGTAAAATATAAATATAGAAAGCTTATATAAAACTTAAAATACATTGGGAGAATGAAAATGAATAAGGTAACAAATCAAATATTGAGTGGCGAGAGGGCATTGTTTCATTCGTCTGAAATGATTATTGAAGATTCAATTTTTGAAGATGGTGAATCTCCACTGAAGGAGAGCTCAGATATTGAACTTATTGGCTGTATGTTCAAATGGAAATATCCATTGTGGTACTGCAGAAATATTGTGGCTAAGGACTGCAAGTGGTTTGACATGGCCAGAGCAGGAGTGTGGTATACAGATAATATTTCAGTAGAAAATGCAATGATTGAAGCACCTAAGAATTTCAGAAGATGCAAGGGACTGACACTAAATAATGTCGACTTCTTCAATGCACAGGAGACTCTTTGGAGTTGTGATGGGGTAACGCTTGAGCAGGTGACTGCCAAGGGAGATTACTTCGCAATGAATAGCTGTAACATGAAGATTAGTGGTCTTAAACTGGATGGAAACTATTCTTTTGACGGATGTAAGAATGTAGAAATCAGAGATTCTGTTCTTTTATCAAAAGATGCTTTCTGGAACAGTGAAAATGTTACTGTGTATGATTCTTTTATTTCAGGTGAGTATTTAGGATGGAATGCCAAGAATCTTACACTTGTTAACTGCACCATCGAGAGTCCTCAGGGAATGTGCTATATAGACAATCTAGTGATGAAGAACTGTAAGCTTATAAATACGACGCTTGCATTTGAATATTCGACTGTAGAGGCACAGATTTCAGGCAAAGTAGATAGTGTATTGAATCCAAAGAGCGGAAGCATTAAGGCGGATAAAATAGGAACCTTGATTCTTCAGAAAGACCTGATTGATGCTTCAAAGACATCAATTATCTGTGACGTAATCGAGGAGAAGAAGGATGAGCCGTTTTGATGAACTGATTGATAGACGTAATACGCAGTCCTACAAATGGGATGTTGCAGATAATGAGTTGCCCATGTGGGTGGCCGATATGGATTTTCAAACTGCACCGGCAATTATTGATGCTCTTAAGAA
Source organism: Candidatus Merdinaster equi (assembly GCA_018064935.1). GTDB lineage: Bacteria > Bacillota > Clostridia > Lachnospirales > Lachnospiraceae > Merdinaster > Merdinaster equi. The sequence continues at coordinate 1,651 of JAGHUF010000113.1, forward strand.
TAGAGTAGACCATGGTGTTTTCGGTTATTCTATTGTTCCAGAGGAATGGTATGAGGCATATATTGGCTGGTGGAAGAGAAGACATAAGTTTGAGATAAAAAGAGAATGGCTGATTTTCTGCACAGGTGTTGTCCCAGCGATATCTACTACTGTACGAAAGCTTACCACTGCGGCAGAGAATGTAATAGTTATTACTCCTGCCTACAATATATTCTTCAATTCTATATATAATAATGGCCGAAATATTGTTGAGTGCGAGCTGATTTATCGGGACGGAAAATATGAACTCGATTATGTTGACCTGGAAGAGAAGTGCAGCAATCCTCAGAGTACGTTGCTGATTCTGTGCAATCCGCATAATCCAACTGGCATCATATGGACTAAGGAGCAGCTTGTAAAAATTGGCGATATATGTGCGAGAAATAACGTTACTGTTCTTTCTGATGAGATACATTGTGATTTGACATTGCCAGGATGCGAATATACTCCGTTTGCATCTGCATCAAAGGTATGCGAGCAGATCAGTGTCAATTGCATTTCACCAACTAAGACCTTTAACATTGCAGGACTTCAGTCTGCTGCAGTATGTGTTCCGAATTCTGCCTTGCGCCATAAGGTATGGAGAGCACTCAATACAGATGAGGTGGCAGAGGGGAATGCTTTTGCAGCAGATGTTGCAATTGCGGCATTTAATAATGGAGAGGAATGGCTTGAGGAATTAAGAGGTTATCTTGCAGAAAACAGGCGCATTGCAGAAGAATATATAGCAGAAGAGATACCAGCGCTTTCCGTAGTCATCGGAGAGGCTACATATCTTTTATGGATCGACTGTAGAAAACTTGGAAAATCATCTGATGAGCTGGCTGAAGATATAAGAAGAAAAACAGGACTCTACTTATCAGAAGGGTGCGAGTATAGGGGCGATGGAAGATATTTTTTGCGAATGAATCTTGCGTGTCCACGAAGCAGACTTATGGATGGACTTGAGAGATTGAAGAGAGCTGTAAGTGATTTGTAAATTACTTAAGAAATAGATTTTTAATGGAAGCCTATTGCCATATTTGGTAATGGGCTTTATAATTCTGTTAAAACCTAGTACACAAGTAGGTAATTGAAATGTCAGAGGCATAGTGTGATAAATAACGCTGATGCGCTTGTTTTTCGCACAAGTTGCTCAGAAATGAGGATTAATATGAAAATATATGCAGATAATGCTGCAACAACGCAGATGAGCGATAATGCAATAAATGCAATGATTCCATATATGAAGGAAGTGTATGGCAATCCATCAAGCTTATATGAAATAGGCCAGAAGGCAAAAGAGGCGCTTGAAGATGCCAGAAGGAGAGCGGCAGCAGTACTAAATTGCGATGCGAGGGAGATTTTCTTCACCTCAGGTGGAAGTGAGGCAGATAATCAGGCGATTATTTCTGCCGCAAAGCTTGGTGAGAAGAAAGGGAAGAAGCATATCATCTCAACAAAGTTTGAGCATCATGCTGTGCTTCATACACTTAAGAAACTCGAAAAAGAAGGTTTTGAAATTGAACTGTTAGACGTTCACTCGAATGGAGTTGTTACAGCGAGCCAGGTGGCAGATGCAATAAGAGAAGATACAGCGCTTGTTACCATCATGTATGCTAACAACGAGATTGGTACAGTGCAGCCAATATGTGAAATTGGTGCAGCATGCAGGGAGAAGAACGTTTTATTCCATACAGATGCTGTGCAGGCAATAGGTCATATATCAGTTGATGTACAGAGGGACAATATTGATATGTTGAGCTTATCAGCGCATAAGTTCCATGGACCCAAAGGAGTTGGAATTCTGTATGCGAAGAAAAATATTCTACTAAGCAACATAATTGAAGGTGGTGCTCAGGAAAGAGGTAAGCGCGCAGGTACGGAGAATCTGCCGGGAATCATAGGCATGGTGACTGCACTTGAGGATGCGACCAGAGATCTGGATGGATATAAAAATAAGCTGTTGCCACTGCGGGACAAGCTCATTGCTGGACTGGATGAGATTTCTTATTCCGAACTTAATGGCGATAGAGAACAAAGACTGCCAGGAACAGTGAATTTCTGTTTTGAAGGAATCGAGGGTGAGTCACTGCTCTTATTACTTGATGATAAGGGAATATCTGCTTCGTCTGGCTCGGCTTGTACTTCAGGTTCACTGGATCCAAGCCATGTGCTATTGGCAATTGGAAGACCACATGAGGTGGCACATGGATCGCTTCGATTATCTCTGTCTGATGATGTGACGCAGGAGCAAATTGATTATTTAATCAAATCAGTAAAAGAGGTTGTTGAATATTTAAGAAATATGTCACCATTCTGGAGAGATCTAGTAAATGGTAAGAGACCACATGTATTTGCGAAGTAGAGCTATGAAAAGCAGATGAAATAGACACTTCTATTTATTGCTGTAAATCATTAGAAAAAAGTGTGGGTGGCAAAAAAACAATAGATAATACTAAGGAGAAAAAAGATGGCATTATATAGTGAAAAGGTCATGGACCATTTTAGAAATCCACGAAATGTTGGAGTGATAGAGAATGCAGATGGAGTTGGAGAAGTAGGAAATCCAGTATGCGGCGATATTATGAAAATCTATCTTAAGATAAACGAGCAGCAGATTATCGAGGATGTGAAGTTTGAAACCTTTGGATGTGGCAGTGCGATTGCGTCAAGCTCTATGGCTACTGAACTAATTAAAGGACAGCTGGTATCTGAAGCACTGAAGCTTACTAATAAAGCTGTAACGGAAGCACTGGATGGTCTTCCGGCACATAAGATACACTGCTCTGTTCTGGCAGAGGAAGCAATCAAAAAAGCAGTCAAAGATTATTATGACAATAATGGAATTGAATATGATCCAAGCATCTTCCCAGAGGATCATGACTGCGAACATTGTTGTTCTCACTAATATAAATGCAAACCAGAGTTTTTGGTTTACTAGCATTTGCAATATTGCAAAATTATTTTTAGCGGTTATAGTCAAAAACTATAACCGCTAAAAATTTATATCAATTAGACAAGTCAGAATATGACTGATAATATTTACTCAACACAGAAACCTATCAACATAGTAAGGAAATAATAAAAAGAAAACAGGAGACCTACATTATGGGAAAGATTTACAAGAGCATTGCAGAGTTAGTTGGTAATACACCACTTGTTGAGTTGACAAATTATGAGAAGGAGCATGATTTAAAAGCTAATATTTATGGTAAGCTTGAATATTTCAATCCTTCAGGAAGTATTAAAGATCGTGCAGCACTTAATATGATTCTTAAGGCCGAGAGAGAAGGCAAGATTAAGCCTGGTGACACAATTGTAGAAAACACAAGTGGTAACACAGGTATAGGTCTTGCGGCATTTGCAGCAGCAAGAGGCTACAAACTCAAACTTATTCTTGAACCTGGTCAGTCTATTGAAAGACAGCAGATTTTTAAAGCATACGGAGTGGATGTAAAGATATACACTGATTTCCCTGAATTTAATGAGGCTATGGCGAATGGAACCTTCAACCTTCCTTTCTTCTACGATATGCTTCAGAGATATGCAGATACAGAGCCCAATCATTACTTCATAAATCAGCTTGCGAATGAGGCGAATCCAGATGCACATTATACAACTACAGGACCAGAAATCTGGAATGATACAGATGGCAAGGTAGATATTCTTGTCGGTCTGTGCGGAACTGGTGGAACAATTTATGGAACTGGTAAGTATCTTAAGGAGAAGAATCCTGACCTGAAGATTTATGTTGCTCAGCCATCAGCAGATTCTGTGAAGACTCCGGATAACCCAAACGCAAATACAATTGATGGTGTTGTATTCTTCAAGGATGCACCTAAGGATGCGAAGACAGAATTTGTCAGCTCAATTCCATATGAGGAGTGCTTTGAAATTCCTGCTGATGATGCATATGCAACAGGAAGACAGCTGTTAAGAAGTGATGGAATATTCTTAGGTCAGTCTGCTGCAGCTGCATTGAACGCAGCAACAATTCTTGCAAAGAGACCAGAAAATGCAGGAAAGAACATCGTTGTAATGATGGCAGATAATGGATACAAGTACTTAAGTACCAATATGTATAAGGCTGAGGATTAATATGAGGCTGTGACAGACAAAAGCTATAGATCATAGCATTGATGGAGGATTGTTATCCTACTAATTAATATATGAAAGTGAGCAGGGATAATGGCAAGAAAGATAACACCATATTTGTTTAAAAAGGCAAATGAAGAAGAATATTTAAATAAAGCAATAGAAACTGCTAACTGGTTGGACACTTTGTCTGTAGACACAGAAAATGGCAAGTACTGGAGCAGATCACCTAAACTTAAGGATGATGAGCTTGCATACTATCCGTATTATTCAACAAAGGGATTGTATAGTGGTTCGGCTGGCGTTGGAGAGTTCTATATAAGACTCTATGAGATAACCAGAAAACCTGAGTATCTTGAGGAAGCGAAGAAGGCCGCAGAATACATTATAGCTACCAATGAAGGCAGCAAATTCTACGAGAGGTTCAGAGAGAATGTTGGACAGGGTCTGGATGCATTCCCAGGCTGGGGATTCGGTGTATACAATGGACCAGCTGGAGAGGGATTGTTTATCAATTCTCTGTACAAGTATGTTCAGGACCCGCGATATGTTGAATTCATTAAGAGTGTAGCAGATACAATAATAGAAGTTTCATACGAGGCGAAGGGTGGGCTCAGATTATCTGCTGAAGGTGATGTGTCAAGTGATGGAGGACTAATTCTCTATCTTATTAAGGCCTACGAAGTGACACAGAACATCACTTATATTGACACTGCAAAGAAGATTGCAGACAGCATCAGCTCTGAGACATATGATGGCGCGTTCGGCGGAAAGTATTTACTGCCAATTAAACTCAGTGCGGAAGGATTTAAAGCAGGTGGTATTGTTGATTCAGACGAGGGAGAGTATCATTTGCCCAACTTTGCACATGGTACCTCAGGGCTTGGCTATGTATTTGCAGCATTATATAAGGCAACTAAGGAAGAAAAATACCTGCAGCTCGCAAAGGATATAGCGGCCTATATAGAAGGAATTTCAGTTGGCGATGAAGAGGCTGCTCTTGTACCATATCTCGATAATACAGTTACCGGACCAGTTGAAGAAAGATATTACCTGAGTACATGCCATGGACCAGCCGGATCAAGTATTGTATTCAAGGAATTATATGAAATAACTGGTGATGAGAAGTATCTTGAGCAGGTTAAGAGATTTGCAAGAGGTACTGTTGAAGCTGGTGTTCCAGAGAAGCATTCCTGGGGATACTGGCCAAGCTACAGTCTGTGCTGTGGTGCACCTGGTGTGCTTGAGTATTTTGTGGAAGTATATGAACTTACTCATGAGGAGGAGTTCCTACAGTATGCAATCCGCACAGCAAATGTTCTGGCTGGCGACGCATATAACATTGGTAATGGCCTTACCCGTTGGGTTAATGCATGGACAAGGTCTGCACAGGATGATGTAGATACATACATTGGTCTTTACATGGGCGCAGCAGGGTGTGCAATTTCTCTTCTTAG
>JAGHUF010000085.1 GCA_018064935.1 Candidatus Merdinaster equi
ATAACCTGCGTAAAGCTGCTCGCCCTTTATCAATCTCCCCATAACATCAGCTATAGTAATCTCAGCCTTTTTTATACCAAGACATCTTGAAGCATGTCCCTGGGGATCATTATCAATTACCAAAACTTTTTTCCCTTCACGAACTAAACCTACCGCAAGGCTGGCTGTGGTGAAACTTTTTGCAACACCACCTTTCTGATTAGTAAGTGCTATTACCTGACATTTTGCTCTTAACGCTGTGTTCATATCTTCTATCTCCTCTCCAATTTGCTATCAGCAAAAAATACCTCTGCATAGTATCTGTAATACTTCTCGGTTCCCTTATTCGGAATAAACTCTGACTCATTTTCCAAAGTTAAAAGCTTATTTCGAGCAAGCACCTTCAGGAATTTCTTTAATTCAATTTTTGTTCCCTGAATTCTTAACTTAACCACTTGATACCCTCCTATTCGATTATTTTTATGGCAACAAAAAATAGACCAAACAATCTTCCAATTCTGGTTGAATGTTTGGTCTATTTGAATTTACAGATATTTAGATGTAAACCCTAAAGGTTACATCCTTATATGCATTAGCTTTAGCATACTCGGGACGATGTGACATGAATTCACGGACATCGTCCTTTGTAGCAACCAATGTCATAAATAGCACGGAAGAATTAGTTACTCTTCTGGGCAATAGCAGCCTGTGCTGCAGCAAGTCTAGCAATAGGAACACGGAAAGGTGAGCATGATACATAATCAAGACCAATCTTGTGGCAGAACTCAACAGATGTTGGATCACCTCCGTGTTCTCCACAAATACCAACATGGAGATTTGGATTAACTGGCTTACCAAGATCAATAGCCATCTTCATCAATTTACCAACACCAGTCTGATCCAACTTAGCAAATGGATCGTTCTCAAAAATCTTGGTATCGTAGTATGCCTCAAGGAACTTACCAGCATCGTCACGAGAGAAGCCAAATGTCATCTGAGTAAGATCGTTGGTTCCAAAGCAGAAGAAATCAGCCTCTTTAGCTATATCATCTGCTGTAAGTGCAGCTCTAGGAATCTCAATCATGGTTCCTACTGAGTACTCAAGTTTTGTACCAGAAGCTTCGATTTCTGCATCAGCTGTCTCAACAACAACTTTCTTAACCTGCTTAAGCTCTTTTACATCACATACAAGTGGAATCATAATCTCTGGCTTAACATTCCAATCAGGATGCTTCTTAGAAACATTTACTGCAGCTCTAATAACAGCCTTTGTCTGCATCTTAGCAATTTCAGGATATGTAACTGCAAGACGAATTCCACGGTGTCCCATCATAGGGTTGAACTCATGAAGTGAACTAATATATTCCTTAATCTTCTCTACGCTCTTACCCTGCTTGTAAGCAAGCTTAGTAATATCCTTCTCTTCTGTAGGAACAAACTCATGAAGAGGTGGATCAAGAAAACGAATTGTTACAGGGCATCCCTCAAGAGCTTCATACAGCTGCTCGAAGTCTGTCTGCTGATAAGGAAGAATCTTAGCAAGTGCTGCTTCTCTTTCTTCCTGTGTATCTGAACAAATCATCTCACGGAATGCTTCAATTCTGCTCTCCTCGAAGAACATATGCTCTGTACGGCAAAGACCAATTCCTTCTGCGCCAAGCTCTCTTGCACGCTTTGCATCAGCAGGTGTATCTGCATTAGTACGAACGCGAAGCTTTCTATACTTATCTGCCCAAGCCATTACACGTCCAAACTCGCCTGAAATAGAAGCTGGAACGGTAGGAATAATCTCACCATAAATGTTACCAGTTGTTCCATCGATACTAATCTCAGAACCTTCAGTGAAAATCTTTCCACCAAGTGTAAACTGCTTAGCAATCTCATCAATAGCAATATCACCACATCCAGAAACACAGCAGGTACCCATACCACGAGCAACTACGGCAGCGTGGCTTGTCATACCACCACGAACTGTTAAGATACCCTGTGATACTTTCATACCAGTAATATCTTCTGGAGAAGTCTCAAGTCTAACAAGTACAACCTTCTCACCTCTTGCAGCCCATGCTTCTGCGTCTTCTGCAGAGAAAACAACCTTACCACAAGCAGCACCAGGTGATGCACCAAGTCCTTTTCCAAGAGGTGTCGCAGACTTAAGTGCCTTAGCATCAAACTGAGGATGAAGCAATGTATCAAGATTTCTAGGATCAATCATTGCTACAGCTTCTTCTTCTGTCTTATGACCTTCATCAACCAAATCACATGCAATCTTAAGTGCAGCTGGAGCTGTTCTCTTACCATTACGGCACTGAAGCATGTAAAGCTTCTGATTCTCAACGGTAAACTCCATATCCTGCATATCATGATAGTGATTCTCTAAGATATCACATACCTTAATAAACTCTGCATATGCTTCAGGGAATTCCTGCTCCATCTGAGATATTGGCATAGGAGTACGAACACCAGCAACAACGTCCTCACCCTGTGCATTCTTAAGGAACTCACCCATCAGCTTCTTCTCTCCAGTTGCAGGGTCACGTGTAAATGCAACACCTGTACCAGACTCATCATTCAGGTTACCAAATACCATTGGCATAACGTTAACTGCAGTTCCCCAAGAATATGGAATATCATTATCACGACGATATACGTTAGCACGAGGATTATCCCATGACTTAAATACAGCTTCTACAGCAAGCTTAAGCTGCTCAACTGGATCAGCAGGGAAGTCAGAACCAATCTGATTCTTATACTCAGCCTTAAACTGCTCTGCAAGAGTCTTAAGATCAGCAGCAGTAAGCTCTACATCGAACTTAACACCCTTCTCTTCCTTCATCTTATCGATGAGCTGCTCGAAATACTTCTTACCAACTTCCATAACTACGTCAGAGAACATCTGAATAAAACGTCTGTAAGAATCATATACGAATCTCTCAAACTTAGGATCAGAGTTACCAGCAATCATTGCAGCAACAACATCATCATTAAGTCCAAGATTAAGGATTGTATCCATCATACCAGGCATTGAAGCTCTAGCTCCAGATCTAACAGATACAAGAAGAGGATTCTTAAGATCGCCGAACTTCTTGCCATTAATCTCCTCCATCTTAGCAACGCCATCCATTACCTGGCCCATAATCTCATCATTAATCTTACGACCATCCTCATAGTACTGAGTACAAGCTTCTGTTGTAATTGTGAAACCCTGAGGAACTGGAAGTCCAATTTTAGACATTTCAGCTAGGTTGGCACCTTTTCCTCCAAGCAAGTTACGCATAGTTGCGTCACCTTCATTGAAAAGATATACCCATTTTGTAGACATAATTTTGTTTCCCCCTTTGGAAATATTTTTACTTGTTTACAAAAAATAAATAAACACACTCAAAGCTTAATAATTATACCATAAATCTATCAAACCGAAAAGGTCATTACTTTCATCTTAGAAAGAATTAATTCAGTAACAACTGCACTTTCAGGATAATCATGATATGTCTCTTCTTTTACATATTGATCTATTGAAATAATCTGCTCTGGAAGCCATTTTTCAATAACTTCACCATTCTTCTTGGTAACGCTGGACCAAATATTGATTTTTACTTTGGCACCCATGTTCTGAAGTGCCATATAGTCCAAGCTCTCAGGTGTAATAGCCAAAAGATGATCAGCTATGGTCATATCATTAGATGCCATTTTAAAATAGCTATGATATACAGCTTTTAATTTAAACGGCATATAATCATGTTCTAAAGCCTCACCATATGTAAGCTTTGTTCCCAGGAATATTCTGGTCATATCATTCATTATGTATTTAAAATCCTGATATTCCATACTTTTCATACTTATTCGTTCTCACTAACAAGATCTTCTATTCTATTACCACTCATTCGAATAGCATCCTGAATTTCTTTTTTGCTAAGTCCAGTTTCTTCAGAAAGCTCCGAAACTGTGACACTTCTACGCAAATCAGCCGCCATCTCTTTGGCTTTTTCAGCAACTTTATTTACCTTATTTAACGTTTTATCTTCAGTCTTCTTCTCCGCTGCAGTATCATTAATCAGCTTCTCCATTGCATCCATTATGCTTTTCCCGAGAAAGCCTTCAATTTCATCAATGTCTTCAACTGCGCCAAGGAGCAATGCTGACGTAGATAATGCAACATTTCCTTCGCCAATCAGATCCTCAATTAGTACGCCCTGCCCGGTATACAGTTTTGCAAGATCAGCAACATAAGGCAAATATGCATATATTAGTTTGTCTGTGCCCTCTTTTCCACCGGCAAGAGCATCCATCTTGATAACACGCAGTTCAGAATCCGAATATGCTGGAAGCGCCTTTAATTCCTCTAGATATACATCAAGATATGAAACATCTTCTGCATCAAGATCAACTTCTGGAACTTCATCAATACCAATCTTATTATCCTTGAGGTATTGAAAAAAATAATCCTTCTGCATGTCGTTCAAATCATTGTCATGCACAAAATCCTCAACCTGTTGTGAAGTGATTACATGTCCTTGTAATCTTGATATTTCTTTTAATTCTATTATTCTCTGAAGAAATTCTTCCTGTTTATTCTGACTCATCTAATTCCCCAATCATTTATGCACATGCGTATGAGTAAATAAGTGTTCTCTACAGTACTCATAATTACCCTCGCATTTTGAACAAAATCTGAATTCCAAGTCCGCACCGTCCAGCTCTGTTCGACCGCAAACAGCACACTTATGTCTTGTTATTTTTGCTTTTGCATTACCTGAATTACCACCTGAAGCCCTATTTCCTGAATTATCAGATGCACTACCACTATTCCAGCCATACTGCATCTTCCTGCCAGCCTCATCTCTCTCCTTCTGCGCTCTCTCAAATGCTTTGAACATCTCTTTTTGAGCAGAAGTACGATGATTCTTCTTCCTGAACATAAGAAAGACAAATATCACAAAGTTTAGTAGTGATGCAACAATTGCTACAGCAACAAACCAGTAGCCAGCAATGATATTTGCGACAATTTCATAAACAAGGAAACCACCATATACAAGACC
>JAGHUF010000045.1 GCA_018064935.1 Candidatus Merdinaster equi
GATTTCGGGAAGAAATCCATAGCCTGTTTGGTTTGGAATACACATCCCTGTGCCTTATACATATATTTTCTGCAATAGAATTTCTGCATCTTAGAAGCATAATTCCTTGCGGGATCATTTCTCACTGATACTAACACAGGACAGATTCCTTTTGCCGCACCAACAGCCCTGTAATTAGCTGATCTGTCAAATGCAATAACAATGTCAGGCTTCTCTATTAACAAGACTTCGCGTAGCATTTTCTCCTTCTGCTTAATTCTGCGAAGTCTGCCGATGATCCCAACATTCTCCGAATCGCCTTCTTCCTGTATCACAATTCTCTCAACACCTTCCGGCAACTCATATTCTCTGTCTGCCCTCTGCATTGTAACAACTTTTGTTTCTATTCCATCACGTGCAAACTGACCAGCCAGAGTGAGTGCAACTCGCTCTGCTCCGCCCATATTCAGATTGTGCAAATGAAAAATAACTTTTTTAAGTTCTCCCATGTTTCTAATGCTCCATCAAACAAATATAATTCATTATCTCATCACCAGCCTGCGATTCCATCTTCCAGGCGCAGAGTCTCCTACTGAGGCTCCTATATACAGAGGTATAGTCATTGCCACCGCATAAATAATTTCGTATGACGGTGCCGCACTAAGTGACATCACAAGCAAATACAGCGTCGGAAAAATCAGTACTTTTCTACCTGCGCCAGCTTTTCTATATAAGCCCACGAGAAGCAGAATGATTAACAGAATCACCCACACAGCCCCCAGCATCATTATTCCAAGTCCGGGAAAAGCTGTTAGTTCATCCCCGGCAATAAACCTCATCATATCCGAATAAAGAGGAAACAGATTTCTACCGACAGCTACTCTTTTTTCCTCAGGAATTGTCACTATCAATTTCCCTGACTTATCAGGTCCCTTCGCCAATCTCTCCGCACGTCTATTCATTTTATATGAATCGATAAAGCTGTAGGCAAGATCATCAGTCAGGTCCTCCTGTCCAAACAGCTGGCTATAATCATTATTACTGCTCATTTCATGTTCACCGACCATTGAATCTCCCTCGTAATCTGCGAGCAAATAATAATTGCCAAGATTCTGCTCAAGATACTCTCTGGAACTCTCTGGAAGTATAATACCAGTTTTTTCCCAAAAACTAGACTTCTCGTACACCATGTCGCCAGCTGTCGCAATCACATAATCGCAGCTTATATACAGAGCAATTACTCCTATAATAAGTAGCGCAGTTTTGATTTTTTCCATGAGACCATATCTGAGAATCGCTATAAATAACCCACCTACAAGTGCAGGCCAGAAGAAGAAACTGTTAAGCAGGCAAGCTATCGCTCCGCTAATCAGAAAGCATACATACTCATACCATTTGGTTTCTTCCCTCATCACCCTGAAAAAGAAAACCATGAACATTGCAAAAAAGCATCCAAACATTGTATATGCCGATGCACTAACGCTCATGTACAAATTAGCCGGGAAAAAGACAAAGAAAGCAGCAAAGCCAATTCTGAATGCATAATGAACTGCTCTTCTTCTTAGAAAAACGACAGCATAACCAATCGTGACTGACACAATAATCATTTGAATAAAGGTAAGATACGCCAAACCACCTGCTACATCGCCACTCGCTTTACCAATATTGGCAAACGCTGCCACCAGCAACGTATACAGTGGTGACTGCGAGGCATTTAATACCTCTCCTTTATATCCAGACAACTGCTCTACCTGATCTGCCGTGAAATTCCCAGGCCAGACAGACAGAAAAACAGGAATAGTCAGCAAAAGAACAATTCCCGCATTCACAGCAAAATATGCCCCATCAGACAAGAGGAAATCCGCACCAGGATTCGGTGTGACATACCTGTCCAGAAGATAATCAGCAGCCTGGATGAGCAGATTTGTAATAGGGATAGTCAACAGACTAAGGAATACAATCTGCATGATACTTATCCAGAATCCAGTTCCCTCTGCGCAGCTTAAATACGCTCCTGCCACGAAGAACAGCGAGAAAAGAAAACCACCAACAGATGCGATTCGAATTCTTCGCCAATCAGTTTCAAGAAACAACTTACGTATTGCATATACATTAACAGCAAACACACAGACAATGATGAAGTTAATTAACATCATTGCACCATTGTTTGCATCTACAGGCAGACTAATAATAAGGAGCGTTCTTAATACGTATGCTGGCAAAAGAGCTCCTATTATACTTAAAACATTCTGAATCATTTTTCTTTTTCCAATTTACATCCACAAAGCAATTGTCGTTTACTTATCTCTATTTCACTTGTGCCACAAATATAAGTCAACCGAATACAGAGCTATTATATCATCTATTTATGACTCTGCCATGCATAAATGCTCACCAGCGTACTCTTAATTCAATTCTACTTTATTATTATAGAAGCCTGGTTTATAATGTTAGTAATTGTGTTTATGTATTTGACACATTATTTTGATTATCAGCTTGAGAGGTCAATGGTTAATATATGAATTATGGAAAGAAGGGACTACGCAAAATTCAGCGTTCTTATCACGCGCGTGGTCTTAAACTCACAAAAAGTATAGGCGTTATTGCACTGGAATTATTCCTTGCTGCATTTGTCACAATAATAATAGCTGGCGTTGCCCTTGCAATTGGTGCCTTCCGCGGCATCCTATCTTCTACCCCGGATATAACAATCGCGGACGTTATGCCAACTGGTTTTGCCAGCGTTGTATATGACAACGAGGGACATGAAATGGTCAAGCTTGTTGCAGAAGGTTCAAACAGAAGCCCTGTCACAATTGATCTCATTCCTGAGTGCACACAGAAAGCATTTGTTGCAATTGAGGATGAACGTTTCTATGACCATAACGGAATTGATATTAAAGGTATAGCAAGAGCAATTCTGTCTGCTGCGTCAGATGGCGGTCACTTCTCTTCTGGTGCTTCAACCATTACACAGCAGCTACTCAAAAACAATGTCTTCGATAACTGGACTGAAGAGAAAACCTTTATAGAAAAAGTTAAGCGTAAGATTCAGGAGCAGTACTTAGCCGTTCAGCTTGAGACAGTCATGACGAAGGAAGAGATTCTTGAATACTACCTGAATACCATTAACCTTGGTCACTCAACGCTGGGAATTCAGGCCGCATCTCAGAGATATTTCAATAAGCCCTGCTACGAGCTCAATTTATCTGAGAGTGCTGTTATCGCATCAATTACCCAGAACCCTTCATACTATGATCCAATTATTTATCCAGAGCATAATGTAAATCGTAGACAGGATGTACTTGATAAGATGCTCAAGCTTGAATTCATCACTCAGGAGGAATTCGATGAAGCCTGCGCTGATAATGTATATGATCGAATTGAAGTAGTAAATCAGGCTCTGTCTGGTTCTTCAAACTATACTTATTTCGAGGATGCACTTGTTGACCAGCTGACTGACGATCTGCTCGAGGCCGGCTATACCAAGACTCAGGCGAATTATCTTCTATACAGTGGTGGTTTATCAATCTACTCCACTCAGGATTCAGAAATACAAAGAAAAATTGATGCAGTTTTCACAAACGAAGACAACTTCCCTGACAATGTAAAATATCTTCTGTCATATGCTCTTACAATTGAGAAGGATGGAGATTATGTAAACTACTCTCAATATTCATTGCAATCATATTTCAAAGAAGTAAAGGGAAGCAAATTCTCATTATTATTTGACAGTGAAGATTCTATATATGAGCACATTGAGAAATATAAGGAACATGTCCTAGAAGACGGCGGTGAGTTCATCTCTGAAACAATTTCAATTACACCACAGCCTCAGGCTTCTATTACTGTTGAAGACCCAACAACAGGATATGTTGTTGCGATGATTGGTGGTCGTGGACCAAAGGAGGGAAGCCGAACCCTTAACAGAGCATATTCAACATACAGATCTCCCGGTTCCACCTTCAAGGTTGTATGTGCATACTCTGCAGCTTTAGACACCGGTCTGAAAACACTTGCTTCAGTATATATGGATGCTCCATTCAACTACACAAACGGAACTCCTGTTGTTAACTACGATGGTGGATATGATGGTAACCTAAATATACGTAAGGCTATCATGAAATCGAAAAATATTATCGCAGTTAAGACATTAACAGAAATCACTCCTGAATTATGTTTCTCATATCTTCAGAACTACGGCTTCACTACACTTATTGGTGGAGAATTCAAAACAGTTACTGTGAATGGTGAACCAACACAAAAGTATTATACCGATATTACTCAGGCTCTCACACTTGGTGGTCTGACAAATGGTGTTTCTAATTATGATTTGTGTGGTGCATACTCAGCCATTGCAAATGGTGGATATTACAATCAGCCAATAATGTATACAAAGGTTGTCGACAGCGATGGAAATGTAATTCTTGATAAGTTATCCTCACAGGAACAACGTCAGGTAATTAAACCAACCACCGCATATCTTCTGACTTCCGCAATGCAGGATGTTGTTTCAGGCGGTACTGGTACAGCAGCAAAATTCTCTGGACAAGCAATCGCAGGAAAAACAGGTACCTCGTCAAAGTATAAGGACGTATGGTTCGCAGGCTTTACTCCTTACTATACTGCTACGGTATGGGTCGGAATTGATAACAACGTTTCACTCTCTTCTTCAGGCGAGAAGAATCTGGCCAAGAAACTGTGGAAGCTCAGCATGGAATCCATTCATGAAAATCTGGAATATAAATCATTTTCTTCACCGGGTGGAATATCAAAATGTACAGTATGTTCAGCTTCTGGAAAGCTCCCTGTTGCCGGTCTGTGTGATGGATGCATTTATACCGAAATTTTTGAAGAAGGCACGCAGCCAACAGAATACTGCGATTTACACTATGCTGGTTGGTTATGCGCTGTAGATGGTCTTCCAGCATGTGAACAGTGTCCATTCAAAATTGGTGGCGTTTCTACTCTGGCTCCTATCGAGGCCGAAGTTCTTATGCAAGGCAATACCACAGTCAATGCTGATGGTACAACTAATACACATAGAAGCAATGTCTGCACACATAATGAGGAATTCATGTCTACTGCCGGATATGATCAGGCATTACTTGCACAGTGGCTTTCTCTTTCAACAGAGTATCAAACAGCAATACTCGAGCAGGGCGGTTCACAATACTTCCGCACTCTTCTGGGCTATGGAGTTTCAGCTGAGCAGAACACCGGAGATGTCACTACTGAAAACTAGTATTAAAACCAAAAAAATGCGATCCACTGGATCGCATTTTTTATTCTACTCAGCTGAACTATATCTTTATCCTAATGCCTTTCGTACTGATATTTATAATTCATTCTGCTCAACTATAACATCCTCGGAGCCCATGTTGTCTATGTCGACTTCCGAATCATAATCGCCATTCCCGTCTTGAGTCCCACTCTCTCCTTCTTCATTTGAAGGTTCCCTAACGACCTCGACTTCCACTTCAAACTGCTTTAGATAATCTGATTTTATATATGCTTCCTGGCCATTGTATTCAATGCGGCTCCATCCATTATCTTCTGCTTCAAGCAACTTGAACTCAGATCCTTTTGGAACCGGTTCCCCAAGCTTGCCATACTTTGTATCCGGGCCAGATCTGACATTAACAGTATCTGTTGTTCGAACCATTGTAATAATCTCTGTCTCAATAACAGGCTCCGCCGGAGTAATCTCTGCCTCTTGCTGTTCTTCCAGTTCTTTATTCTCCTGAGCTACCTGTTGCATTACATCCTCTACTGATTGCTTAGGACTATCATCAAGTCTTAGCTTAATGCTAAATACTACAACAAGTATGGCTAGAAGCACTGTGGCTCCAAACAAAATAGCCGTTTGTGTATTCTTATTCATATATGCCTCCAAATGATTTCAATCTTTATACATCCCTGAAATCATCAACACAGTCTGATGACTAATATTATCAAACTTATTCATTATTCATTTAAATGCGCTCATAGTTTCTTGCCACATACTGGGCAAAAAGCACTTCCTGATGGAATTCTTGACTGACAGCCTGTGCACAAAACTGACTCTTTATTTTGAGAATTAGCATCGCTCACACCATCTTCTGACTTTGGAATCAACCTACTTCCGCATTTAGAGCAAAAATTCTCACCAATAGGATTCTCTGCATCACAATTTGGGCATAAAACAACGCCTTTTAGTATGCGTAATTTTTCATTCGCAAGCTTGATATTAGAAACAGCTGTCTTAATCACACGAAACTGATCCTCATATTCCAGTTTAGCATCGTCCTTATGTTCTTCATAATATCTTTTTCCAATCTCATGGAACATATTATGAATTATGTCCTGGTTTCTCGAGATATCTGCATTTAATGCATTCATCTCTGATTTTTGGCCCATTTTATTAAAGAAATCCATCTTTTTCTTCCTTAGCCTAAACAGCTATTATAAATAATAGTGTCTTAATTTAATTCAAATCAATTTATTCAACCTATTGTAGTTGATACATTCTCACATACTCATTATAGTGTATCTATACCATGTTTTCAACCTAGCTTAAGCTCATAAAAACAATTGACATACTATACCAGCTATGATAATATATCATTCGTTGGGCAAGCCAACAAATGCTGATGTGGCTCAGTCGGTAGAGCGTCGCCTTGGTAAGGCGGAGGTCACGGGTCCGATTCCCGTCATCAGCTTTTTTTATTTGTTTCTATAATAAAACAAGCTCCGAAGCTTTTTTTATAAGCTTTGGAGCTGTTTTATTATTCAATAATTCCCAAATCAGCTATGTCATAACACAGCTTCATCTTTCCTCTGTTATACTTCGTATAGAATTCCTTTGTAATTCTATCTGTAACAATGTGAATTTGCTCTTCCTCAAGGTTAAGTAGCATAACTATCTGCTGACTTGAACTGTACTTCGTAGTAACATCCACGCTTCTAACACATTTTATAACCGACTGTTCAAGAATATCCATAGCCCAATCACGTTCCTCTATATTCAATTCGTTTCCATCGTTTGCTACTACAGTAAACATAATGAGCTGGACAGCTTGCATATTTCTTTTCGCAATTTTCTGAATAAGCTCAAACATACGCCCGAATTCCGGATAGCTGGTCTGGAAAGCTCCACTGTATTCATGCTTATCCTTAACATATGAAACAAGCTTATTGAGTTCATTTTTATTATACTCTACGCTTGGCGCTACCCCTTCTTCCTGGTGGTATATGTAATACTTTCCACCACCATCCTGTTTAGCGACATACAGTGCTTTGTCAGCCCTATATAAAATGTCATTAAACGACTCAAGCGCGTCGCTGTCGCACATTGTTATACCAACAGATACAGATAATTCATCCAATCCTTTTCTTGAAGCAGCTTCAAGACGAATGTCCTCCATAAATCTGTCCACAGCATGAATTGCCTCTTCTTCGGTATTCATATCCTTGAAGTATACGCAGAACTCATCCCCTCCGAATCTGGATATGACACGAACATTGCTCATATGTCTTATACACTGAACTACTATCTTAAGATATATATCACCTGTAACATAACCATTCTGATCATTCACAACTCTAAAATGATCCAGGTCAAACAACATAAGGCATCCACCACCAGAATTCATTGCTTCAATAATCATGGTCTCACCATATGTCCTGTTGTATGTATTTGTGAGAGAATCCAGTTGCATCTTCTCTGCAATCTGCTCCTCCCTCTTCTCCATTACCAGATTAAGAACCTGGGTAATATCCTCCATACCACTGATATTTAATTCTGGTGTTGTAGTTGTAAACTTCTTATTTTCTACCAATCTGAAAAGAGCATCTACAACCACAGGATCAAACTGTGTTCCTCTGCCCTTCCTAAGCTCTTCTATAACCCTGTCATGACTTAATCTGTTTCTATATATTCTGTTACTTGTCATTGCATCATATGCATCAGCTACTGCAATGATTCGTGCTACATCAGGAATATCGCCCTGACCTAGTCCATCTGGATAACCTTCACCATCAAAGCGCTCATGGTGATACTTAGCTCCCTCTACAAGATTGGGAATGGTTGTTACATTACGAAGGATATTTCCACCAATAATGACATGCTGACTCATATAGGTTTTTTCATCCTTAGTCAATCTGCCAGGTTTATTAAGAACTGCATCTGGAATGCCAATTTTGCCTATATCATGAAGCAGCGCAACTGTTCGGATATTGTTAACCGCATCTTCACTCCATCCAAGTTCTCTGGCAATGAGCGCAGAATACTCGCCCACTCTTCGAGAATGGCCCTTGGTATACTCATCCTTAGCATCTATCGTGCCTGCAATAGCGGCAATTGTTTCGAGCGTCATCTTCTCTATTCGCGCATTCTTTTCCGCAAGCTCTTCTGAGTATTTTCTACTCTGCATAAGCATCTTGTTTCTAATGACTACAATAATGATGCATGCTGCTACAGCCAGAATTAGTACAAAAACAACTATTGCCAATATTATTCCAGCATTTTCACCCCAAAAGCTATCTCCCATATTAGTATTGTTCCTCTTTTTCTCTCTTCAACACAGTTTTCATCTTCTGCTTAATTCTCTGAATTGCATTATCAACCGATTTCTCACTTCTGCCAAGAATGTGCGCCATCTCGACATATCCTATTCCCAGCTTCATAAGATCCAGCACCTGTTTTTCCAGTTCAGACAGTTCTCTATCCAGCGCAGCTTCCAGTCTCTGGACTGTTTCATTATCAACAACCTCATCCTCTGGGCTCCTGAGCGCTGGCATCTCGAGCGACAAATCTACACTTCCTCCATATTCAGCGTCATCACTATCCCTACACAATGACAGATAAGAATTGAGTGGTAGATGTTTCTGCCTTCCTGCGGCCTGTATTGCAGTATACATCTGTCTTTTGACACATAATTGTGCAAACGTTTGAAAGCTCGTATCTCTTCCAAGGTCAAAATCCTGAACTGCTTTAAACAGTCCAATCATTCCCTCCTGAATAAGATCATCATTATCTCCGCCTAATAAATACATCTCTTTGGCGCAGAAACGAACCAGATTCTTATATTTTCCAACAAGATAATCAGCCACAGAATTGTCTCCATCTCTATATCTATCGAGCAATTCTTCGTCACTGTAATCTATATAATTGCTTTTCATCACAGAATACCTATTTCCACCTAAGCTAGATGTTAATAATATAACCAGAATAATTATTGCAATCTCTGTCTGACAATCTCATAAGCTAAAACGCCTGCCGCCACTGATGCATTCAAAGAATCAATATCCCCCTTCATGGGAATTCCTGCCCTGAAATCGCACGACTCGCGCACCAGCCTGGACACACCTTCACCCTCGTTACCTATTACAAGACCAATTGGTCCCTTTAAATTAAGCTTGTACATTGTTTCGCCATCCATATCGGCACATACAAACCATAAGCCTTCTTTTTTGAGTTCTTCAATGCATCTGGTAATATTGGTAACTCTCGCTACAGGCGTATAATTGAGTGCACCCGCGGAGGTTCTTGCAACTGTTGCAGTAAGTGATGCCGCATGGTTCTTAGGAATGATCACCCCATGGGCTCCGCACAAATTAGCAGTTCTGATTATTGCGCCAAGATTATGTGGATCCTCTATACCGTCCAGAATGAAGATAAATGGGTCTTCATTCTTATCTCGTGCTATTCTTAATATGTCCTCGACTTCAGAATAATTATATGCTGCAATTGTTGCTATTACTCCCTGGTGTTTGCCAGTTTCTGACATCTGATCAAGGCGTTCCTTTGATACATATTTTATGAATGTATCATGCTTTTTGGCTTCTCTTTTTATTGTTAAGACAGGTCCATCCTGACATCCATCCTGAACAAAAAGTTTATCAATAACCTTTCCTGCTCTATAAGCTTCAATAACTGCATTTCTTCCCTCAATCTGCTGCTGCATCATGAAGCTATCTTCTTCATTTGACTGAATACTCATCTTGACCTCACACAATTAATATATTATGTAAACTAGTTGTTTTCTTTAAGCGCAGCAAGCCCCTCTGAAATTAACTCCAGCAGCCTGCTCATATCCTTCTTAAGATACAGATACCCACACAAAGCCTCAAAGCCGGTAGCCTTTCTATAATCTGACATTGATGCATTTTTTGCCATTGTATATGACTTAGCATTTCTCCCACGTCTATATATATCTGACTCCTCCTGAGTCATTATAGGTGCAAGAGCTTCAGCCATAATCGCCTGACTCTGAGCTTTTACCACCTTGCTTTTGTCTTTGTGCAACTTCTCAACAGCCCTGTTGCCCTCTCCAACAAGAATAGATCTAACAACAAGGTCATAAATACCGTCCCCTATAAACGCAAGAACGAGAGGCGAATATGTATGAATATCCACCTCTCCTAAATTAAATTTGTTTTGTATAATTCCAAATAATTCTTCAGGGTTCGTATCCTGAATAGCAGCTTTATTATCCATTAAGCCCTCTTCCACTTAACGCCTTCTCTTGTATCCTCAAGAACAATTCCCATGTCGAGAAGCTTTCCTCTAATTTCATCTGCAAGTGCAAAGTTTTTATCCTTTCTTGCCTGCTGACGGTCAGCAATAAGCTTCTCAATTTCTGAATCGAGGATTTCTTCTTTTTTCTCAGTTATAATTCCAAGAACATCTGTCAGTGTCTGAATCTGTTTAATGAGTCCTTCAATAAGCTGCTTTGACGCATTTTCAGGAAGTGTTGAATTAATGAACTTTACGAGTTCAAAAACAACTGAAATAGCATCTGCTGTGTTGATATCATCATCCATAGCCTCATCGAAACGAGTCTCATATTCAGCGGCTTTATTAAGTATATCCTTTTCTTCTGAAGAAAGCTCTCCACCCTGCGCATCACTTGCATTTCCAAGTTTAAACTTCAAATTATCTACACAGGTAAGTATTCTGTCCAGACCATTTTTAGCAGCTTCCATCAATTCTGCACTGAAATTGAGTGGTGTTCTGTAATGAGCTGACAGCATAAAGAAACGCAAAACCTGAAGATCATATTTTTCAGCAATATCACGGACAGTAAAGAAATTTCCAAGTGATTTGCTCATCTTCTTATTGTCGATATTCAAAAATGCATTGTGCATCCAATATCTCGAGAAAGGCTTATCGTTTGCGGCCTCTGACTGTGCTATCTCATTCTCATGATGAGGGAATACAAGGTCTTCTCCACCGGCATGAATATCTATTTCCTCTCCAAGATATCTTTTACTCATAACTGAGCACTCTATATGCCAGCCTGGTCTTCCCTGGCACCATGGAGACTCCCAATAGGGTTCACCCTCTTTTTTAGGCTTCCACAAAACAAAGTCAAGTGGATCTTCCTTCTGATCTTCACCAGAAACAAGAAGCGCTCTCATTCCACCCTGGAGATCATCAATATTCTTGTGAGACAGTTTTCCATATCCCTTAAATTTTCTAGTTCTGTAATAAACTGTTCCGTCAGCTGCAGGGTATGCATAACCTTTATCTATCAGAGTTTGAATCATTTCAAGCATACCATCGATTTCCTGAGTTGCCTTAGGATGCGTTGTTGCAGGCTTAACGTTCATTCCTGCCATATCTTTCTGGCATTCTTTGATATATCGCTCTGATATAACAGATGGGTCAACACCCTCTTCATTTGCCTTCTTTATAATCTTGTCATCAACGTCTGTGAAGTTTGAAACATAATTAACCTCGTACCCCTTATGTTCCATATATCTTCTAGCTGTATCGAATACAATCATTGGTCTGGCATTACCAATATGAATGAGATTGTATACTGTAGGTCCACATACATACATGCGCACCTTACCCTCTTCTATTGGTTTGAATTCTTCTTTTCTCATTGAAAGTGTGTTATAAATTCTCATTTTTTTATCCTTCTATAAAATGTATTCAGCTTGCCAGCTGTGTATATGAACAATCATAAATAACTAATTCTGTCCGCGAGCCTTACATCCACTACAGCCTTCACATCTGCTACTACTTTGATCAATTGAAAAACAATCCATCGGTGTGGTTAGCATACAGATTGCCTGGGAAGAAATTCCCTCTCCATTTCCTGTAAATCCAAGTCCTTCTTCAGTAGTTGCCTTAACATTAATTTGATTTATGTCAACCAAAAGTGTATCTGCTATGTTTTTGCGCATCTCGTCGATATATGGTCTCATCTTTGGTCTCTGAGCAATTATAGTCGCGTCAATATTTTCAATAAGAAAATTCTTCTTCTCCAATAGCTTGCCAACATGCTCTAGAAGCTCAAGTGAAGAAATCCCCTTATATTTATCATCATTATCCGGAAAATGAAGTCCTATATCCCCCAGTGCAGCCGCACCCAATAATGCATCCATTATCGCATGAAGAAGAACATCTGCATCCGAGTGGCCAAGCAAACCCTTTTCAAAAGGAATTTCCACTCCACCAAGTATCAGCTTTCTCCCCTCAACAAGCTTGTGGACATCGTATCCCATTCCAACTCTCATTTTTATCCCATGTCCTTTCCTTAACCAAATATCAATTCTCAGACATGAACTCTACCATATGTTCAATTGGCTCCAATGAATATACTACTTTATCACTCTTTAGCAATGTTACATAGTATTTATCCGTAGCCCAGTTTGTTGCTTCATCAAGCCCCACAACAGCCTGACCATATTTCTCATTGAGAATACTCTTGAGCTGCCCATAAACTCCTTCAACGTCGTCAGTTTTGAGATAAAGAATGCCTTGAACAAATTTCTCATCTTCCATCATATAGATGAGATTTGCATTAAATCCATCAATCTGGATATCCTTATATGTGAGCATGTAACCGTCGCCCATTACCTTTTCGTCTGTCAGCACATTGCTTTCCGACGCAACAACTTCTTCCCTGCTTGCCCCAAAATCACAATTCAGGAAATCCCTCTGTGTTTCCAGAAATGAAAACGTTCTCCCATTCTGCGCCGCACATCCTGCCAGCACACCAATTGCAACGAGTGTGCATATTATCATTGATATTCTTTTTCTGATTCTTGCCATCTTAATCCTCATTCCTTATGTACCTGCTGCGTGGGACTACTACCTTTTGCCTACGAGCTCCTGCATATAAAAAAACCGCCGTCTGTCGGGACTTTATCCCAACGACAAGCGGTCCCATAAACCATCAAGCAGGGTACGGGAATCGAACCCGCCTCCTAGGCTTGGGAAGCCCATGTACTACCGATGTACTAACCCTGCAATCACTAGCCATTGTAACATTTTTACAATAATTCTTCAATCAAAGTTTATCTTCAAGGAGGTTCAAATCTGCCACCTCGTATGATACCTCCATCTCAGCGCCAGTATATATCTTATAGTAATCCTGAAATATACGCTTAATTATCGGAGTAACCTCGTTTTCCTTTACTTCCAGTAAAATAATCAGAAGCTGCGATGAACTGTATCTTGTGCATACATCAACTGTGCGGATTGTTCTTTTTACCGCCATTTCCATACATGATATGGCTTTTTCCATACTCTCATAATCTCTCTGTGTATCATGGAGCTGGTTAATTGATATCATAGCAAGAGAAAATGCATGATTATATCTTTTCCACAGATTCATAATATAGCCGTAGAATCTGGTAAAGTCATCATATTCAACATCCATCACTTCATCTGGTTGATTATTTTTTAGGCCTTCTACCAGTCTGGATAGCTCTGCATCACTCTTGCCCAAACCACTCTCCAAATACTTATAGAAATAATACCCAGCATTTTTCGATTGCAGAATATGATACAGCGCTTTATCGGCTTTTGAATATACGTCAAAATAATCATCCTCAGGACTGGTTAAACATAGTCCTGCATGCAATGTAATAGGCGACAGTCTCACATCCTGGTCCTTAACATTCTCAAATGCAGCAAATATCCTATCGCACAACTTACAGGTTTCTATCTCGTTTACATCAACGAAATAACAAAGGAACTGACTTCCTCCATTCCTTGATGCAATAATTTCATCACCACAATCATTCAATATTCGTCCAATTTCTGATATGGCCTTATCTCCAACAATCCTTCCCGACTTTTCATTTACGGTTTTAAGATTGCACACCTCAAGTAGCATGAGTGCACCTTCACCTCTGCTCATCTCTACCATGATCAGATCTTCACCAGTTTCTCTCCTCAATACTCCTGAGATGAAATCTGCATTGTCCTGTCCGCCCTTTTGCATTGATTCCATAACTTTTCGCATGAGCTTTCCAGAATTGTCGTCTTGTTTAATTTCCATCTCATCGCCCTTCATATCAAGGCGTCCAGCATCAAATAATCTAAGGAATGCTTCAAGATAGGCAGGGTCAAACTGTTTTCCCTTTCCTTCTATTAATTCCTTACGAATAATATCTTTTGAAAGGGCCTTTCTATAAACTCTATCTGAATTCATTGCATCGTAGGCATCAGCAATAGCAACAACTCTTGCCTGAGGTGGTATCTCTTCACCCTTTAATCCATCAGGATAGCCGCTCCCATCATATTTTTCATGATGATACCTTGCCACCAACTCAGAACCCGGAAGAAAACTCGAATCGCGTAAGATTTCATATCCAACCACGGTATGCGACTGGATAACCTCATATTCCACCTTTTTAAGCCTGCTTGGTTTATTCAGAATGACATCTGCAACACCTATCTTGCCAATATCATGCAACAGACCTTTATAACGAAGTGCATTTATTTCATCATCATTCCAGCCAAGTTCCCTGGCCAAAAGTACAGAATAGTATGCAACTCTTGTCGAATGACCATTTGTATATCTGTCCTTGGCATCTATCGTCGTCGCAAGAGTCTGCACCATTTGAAGCGACATCTGTTCAACTTTTTCACGTCTCTCATCTGCCACTGCCGTCTGCTTCTTTACCTCATCCCTCAAATTTTTCTGAAGGTATTCCAAATCAGCCATCGTCTTAACCATCTTCTGATAATCCGGTGTCTCGAGGAAGAAGAACATATTAAGAACACAAACTGCAGCCACAAAATATGTGAGCAGAATGTTTGAGAAAAACAAAAACTGTAAGCTGGCTGTAATAAGGCATATCAGATTAAAAAAGATAAGAGCGAAAAACTGTCCCCTTGAATAGTACCTATGGCGTCTTACAACAAATACCATGACTATAAGCATTATCACAAAAGGAAGTGCATAGCACATGATGTAAAGCGGTCCTCGCGTATAATTACCCGCCTCATCATAGTAATATAGCCAGTGTGTGAACAGATTGAGAATAATTGCAAAAATATCAAGAACATACACAACTGTGATACATTTAAGCAATATGCTGTCCCAAATATTTTCATATATATATGCCAATGCATATCTTGCAAGGCACATTGTCATCGTAATTGGGGTTATAAAAAAGATTGTCGTCAACGCATTGTCAAGCCACAATGGGACTAATCCCGGACAGTTTGACAAATATCCTGTGAGGGCATCCATAAAATTGCACATAAAAACAACAAAAACCATTCCCCTGAACTCTTTGTTCACTCTGGTTTCTGCCGAATATTTCATGCAATGAAATACAAATATGAAAGCTGTTAATATTGCAGCTGATGTTTCATAATCAATATTAAATAGCTCCAAGTATAAATCCTCTAAATAGAATGTGAATACAAAAGAAAGCGGTGGCATAAACACCACCGCTCATTAAGTCTAACTAATTAATCCTCACCCTGCATGCAAACAAAAGTTTTCTCTGCAAGATATACAAGTTCATCAGCAGAAACAGGTGATGCAACATCAAGGCAATATAAGACTCCTGGAACTACATCAAGAAATTCAATATATCCCATGCTATCATCTGTATTTACATATGCATTTCTGCCTGAAACAGTTGTCTCTACACGAGTTGCATTATCTGCAAGATACATACCAGATATATCTTCAGCATCAGCGATGTTTGTCACATTTGTCATCTGACCTCTGTAAGTAATTGAGTAGCCTTCATATACAAACTGAACCTCAGCGAGTACATTTCCATTGCCAAGATCGTACTTGAACCAATGAGCATCTGTTGCCCCTTCTGGAACAGGCAAATCAACAGAAGTTGCAGAAGTAAGCTCCTCTTCTGTCATCTCAGTCATAGGGTTAACCATTCCAGTTGTTGGAACTTCCTCTTTGATTTCGTCAACTGCATCTGTAATCTCGTCAACTGCCTCGCTCAGTTCCTTCTGAAGGTCATCAACAAGATTCTCAACGCCTTCCTTAATCTGATCTTCGGCAGTCTTGGCACCACCATTACCACAGGCACATAAGCCCATAACCATTGTTGCTGCAGCGATACCTGCAATAATTTTTGTTGTTACTTTTTTCATAATAATTCCCTCTTTCGTTGTTATATTACAACTTCTTTTTCAATTTCTCGATTGAACCATCAGGTCTTTCAATCTCAATATTATCAAGCTGAGCCTTAAGGTTGCCTCTTACTGAAGCTATATACTTCTGCCTAAGTTCAGTCTGCTCCTTTTTCTCATCATCAGTAAGCATCCTCTGCTGCGACAAATGATACAGCTCATTAATGCGTGCTATAGTTTCGTCCATTGTCATAATGGTTTATCCCCTTTTTTGCTCATTGAAGTATATTTTAACACTTTTTCATAATAATAGCCAGAGAGGGGGATTCGTTCTCCGCTCCGGTCGGCGCAAAACCGAGGTCCACCGGACCTCGTGCGCCCTCGACACCGCCCCGCGGTATCTCTGGTTTGTTTCTTCTTCATATATTACAAAAGAGGAACCCTATTGGATTCCTCTTTTGTAATAGCGAGAGGGGGATTCGAACCCTCGACACCGCGGGTATGAACCGCGTGCTCTAGCCAACTGAGCTACCTCGCCATATTTAATTGATAACCGTTTTCACGGTAATGGGGCCTATAGGGCTCGAACCTATGACCCTCTGCTTGTAAGGCAGATGCTCTCCCAGCTGAGCTAAGACCCCATGCCTTGTCTTTCGACCGCAAGTGATAGTATACGGAATAATTTTTGCTTTGTCAACTATTTTTTTGCATATGGTAAACACTATTTTTCACATATGGCAGTTAACTTCTTCAAAATATACTTTATTCAGTATCACTAAGACTTTCCGCATATTTACTATTATATTCCTTCGCTGCCTCAGGGCTCCAAAAAGGGATACTAGTCCACTTAACCTTATTCTTCTCGAATTCATCATTCACATAGTCAACCGCATCACTTATTCCATCTGGTGAGAATGCAAAATCCTCATGATACATTGTATCTGGATCAGATTTGTCCATTGCAAACGGACCTGGCCATATTGTCACCCGCAACGTTTTAACAACATCTTCACCTTCGCCCTCTTCATGCTTGCCAATGCAATATCTCATTCCAGAAAGCGACCCCAAATAATTAGTCTTTTTAAAATATGCAATTGGCATAAAAAAATCTTTTTCGAGCATTCAAAAATCACATTCTTTCAGGTGCACTAAAGCCAAGAAGATCAATGCAGGTCTCCAACTGCCTTTTGGTTAACATAAGTAATGAAATATAGCTTTTCTGCTTATTCTTATCTTCCTCAACAAGAATCTTTGTCTCATGATAAAAATGATTAAAGGCATTAGCAAGATCATAAATATATGCACAGATTCTGTGTGGAGCTACTTCCTTATACGCATTTTCAATCATAGCGCCATAGCCAGTTAACATAAGTCCTAAATTCTTCTCTGCTTCTGATTCACATGGTAAAAATGCCAAATCATCTGCTTTCTCACCAAGTGCTTCATATTTAGCCAAAATAGATTTGATACGAACAATTGTATACAGAATATAAGGACCTGTATCTCCTTCAAAAGAAGTAAATCTGTCTATATCAAAAATGTAGTCTTTACTTGCCTGATTAGATAAGTCACCATACTTAATTGCAGCAAGAGCAACAATATCGGCAATTTCCTCTGCTTCTTCTTTTGACTGCGCATGACCGTCAAGAATCTTCTTAAGCATCTCCTCACGAATCTCAGCAATAAGATACTCAAGTCTCATTACTCCGCCAGTACGTGTCTTAAAAGGCTTACCGTCCTTACCATTCATAGTTCCAAAGCCGATATGAACGAGCTCAGTTGCAGGTTCAACGAGCTTGGTTTTTCTTGCACAGCGGAATACCTGCTCGAAGTATAAATCCTGTCTCTTATCCGTAAGATATATTAACTGATCAGGATGATAATTCTTCTCCCTGTCCATAATTGTCGCTAAATCAGTTGTATTATACAGCGCTGCTCCATCACTCTTAAGAATCATACATGGAGGAATCTCTTTAGTATCTGATTCTTCTTTTACATCTACTACCAGCGCACCTTCACTCAGATATGCATAGCCTCCCTCTTTCATGTAGTCAACCATTCCAGGAATCAAATCCTGTACATCTGACTCGCCCTTCCAGAGGTCAAACTCGACATTAAGATTTGCATAGTTTTTCTTGAGGTCAGCAACAGACACATCAATGATATGCTTCCACAGCGCCCTGTAACCACGAACACCACTCTGGAGTTTAAAAGTAGCCTCCATCGCTTTGGCTTTATATTCCTCATCCTCTTTGGATTTGCCAGAGGCTGTAGGATATATTTCTTCCAGTTCTGATATTGTAAATGGTGCCTCAGTTGGATATTCACCTTCAAACGCCTCATCAAAATATGGAAGCTCCGGCTTTCTGAGTGACAATTCATGCATAATCAGCCCCATCTGAAGTCCCCAGTCACCAAGGTGAATATCACCTATTACTTTGTGTCCAACATAACGGCTGATTCGCTTAATACTCTCTCCAATAACCGCACTTCTCAAATGTCCAACATGAAGTGGCTTAGCAACGTTTGGACCGCCATAATCAACAACAATACTCTTAATTTTCTCAGGAGCGCCCACGCCCATCTTCTCATCCTTTGCCTGCTCAATCAGGTATTCGGCAAGAAAATCAGGTGATATTTTCAAATTGAGAAATCCCGGCTGAACAGCAGATACTTCACTGAACACTTTGCTGCCTTCAAGCTTAGCTACAACCTCATTTGCAATCATAATTGGTGCCTTATGATACAATTTAGCACCAGCCATTGCACCATTGCACTGATATTCACACAAATCAGGACGATTTGATACGCTTACTCTGCTATCTGCCTCTCCATATCCAGCCGCTTCAAATGCTGCTTTCATCTCATCTGATATTAAATCCAAAAACTGCTTCATCGTTAATTACCACCTTTATCTTATTGCATCATTTTCTCAAATGACATTAATCCTTTTTGTCTTTCCCTCTCCTGCTTGGAGAAATCACACCCGCAGTAATCCTGCCTGTATAGATTGTACTCTTTTGATAACTCTATCGAACGCTGGTATCCACCTTTTTTCTTAAAATCAGAAACAAGGTATTTTACTCCGACCTTATCCCCAACCCGCAAACCTATTTCGTTCAATTTTTGCGCATTTTTCAGTGGGCTAATAGACAATGTTGTTGTAAAAAAATCATACCCGCCTTTAGCAGCTGCCATCCCAGTGACTTCAAGTCGTAAACCAAAACATGCAAAGCACCTTTCTCCTCCTTCAGGAACATTCTCAAGTCCTTTGCTCATCTCCAAAAATCTGTCCGGATCATATGGCGCCTTAATAATGTCTATTTTGTTTCCGCTTAACTTATTTAATTCATTTATAAGTCTGATTTCCTCAGACTCTCTTTTTCTATACTCATCCTGTCTTGTAATATTAGGATTGTAATAAAAAACTGTGATATTAAAATATCTCCGCAGATACTCAAGACAATAGCTGCTGCAAGGAGCGCAGCAGCTATGTAATAACAATCTTGGTACTCGTCCCTCAAGGGACGCGAGTATTTTATCAAGCTCGAGTTGATAATTCAAATCTCAAACCTCTTTTTCTAATATATATTTATATATATTCATATATTTATATACATTCGTATATATTATATCAACCAACTTTGCAGTACTTCTTAATGTAGTCTTCCATCGGAACTGGTTTGGCATAGAAGTAACCCTGAACTCTCTTACAACCAATCTCCTTTAGCAGATCAACCTGCTGCTGGTTTTCAACGCCCTCACATATAACTTCAATCCCAAGTCCACTGGCCATTTCTACAATTTTCTGAAGAATCAGTGTACTTGAAGAAGAGGTAATCGACTCTGAGAAGAATTCTCTGTCAATCTTAAGAACATCAAATGGCATATCTTTAAGGAGATTAAGTGATGAGTAACCCGAACCGAAATCGTCCATGTCCAGTCTCACCTTCTCATTCTTCAAATCATTAAGCACACCAATCATATGCTCCTTATTGTCTGCCAAAGAGGTTTCTGTAACCTCTAATTCAACAAATTCTCTTGGAACATCGTATTTTTCGAAGATACTCTTTACCTTCTCAATATAATCCGGATTGTTCAAAAGGACTCTCGACTGGTTAACTGAAATCGGATATATTGTTCCTCCGGCTTCTTTGACCTCTGCCATCCTCTTACAAACAGATTCAAGCATATAGAAATCAACTTTCTCAATGAAACCATTTTCCTCAAATACTGGAATGAATTCATCTGGGAAAACCATATTTCCATCAGCCTTTATCCATCTTACAAGAGCCTCTCCTCCAGCAACACAGTCATTGATAATATCCCATTTTGCCTGTATGAAGACCTTGAACTCACCTGTCTGAAGAGCTTTTTCCTTATCTGCCTCAATTGCCTCAGTCTTACGCATATTCTGTACGATATTATCTGAGTAAACGGCCAGGAACTCTGTCTTACTTCTCGCAAGTGATTTTCTTGCAACATTTGCTCTGTCAACAATTACATCTATATCAGTATCCGTTTTACGAATCTGATAAATACCAAACTTCAGTCTGATTGGGTATCTTATTCCCTTGCTTCTCGCAAACTCATTAATCTTGGCTTCGTAATGATCTCTCTTCTTATCAACGTCTGTATCATTAATAGTAAGTGTAACGAACTGGTCAGAGCTCATTCGAACACATACTTCCCTGTCAGAATAAATCTCATCATAGATGTCTACACACGCCTTCAGAATCTCATCGGCACGGATATGACCATAGGCTTCATTAAGGTATCGGAAGTTAGAAATATCAAATCTCTGGATAAGATACGGCATTTCCGAGTACTGCTTAACGATATTCATTGCCTCATTTCTGAAATAATTGAGGTTTCTGCCCTTAGTTACATCATCCACATAAGCCATCTTCTCTATTCTGGATGTCACATTTCTCAAATAATTCCATATGAAAATATTAGCTGCCAATGTCGCCAGAAGAATAATTCCAAGAACAAACCACGTTCTTGTAACCGTCTTGTTTTTAGAAGCAGCAAGACTCTTGAAATCATACATGCATATAAACGCAAGCTCATCTGCATCTCGAATCGAAATAGTATCAACATATATCTCATCAGTGCCAAGTAGTTTACTGTTTAATACTGCTTCATGCTTTTCTTTTTTGTAGATAGACGCACGAAGCTCCTGGACAAGCGTCTTAGAACTATTGCTGCCATCAACCATTGTAAGCAATCTTGTGAAAAAATTTGAGCTAGTTAGCTTTTTATCTTTAAAACTGTCATTCTTACTATCAGCAAGTATTATTCCATCGCCGCCAATCATGTACAGCTGAACATTCTCCTGAACTGCTGTATAGGTACTGAGCTTGAACTGCTCTGAAATATCATAAACAGCAACAAATATACCCTCATCACCTCTGGCATCAGTAACCTTTACTGGAATAAGAAGATCATACTGTCCTGCAGCATCCTGAGAGTCAATGAAATAATTACGCTTCATCATCTCTC
The DNA here is from genome assembly GCA_018064935.1 of Candidatus Merdinaster equi. Taxonomy (GTDB): domain Bacteria; phylum Bacillota; class Clostridia; order Lachnospirales; family Lachnospiraceae; genus Merdinaster; species Merdinaster equi. The sequence goes on from JAGHUF010000045.1 coordinate 21,824, forward strand.
CATCAGCCAGGATTGTTTGCATAATCAGCTTGGCTTGTTCTGAATTATCTATCCCGTCCTCACCATATGCATGACCACCGTGTATATAGAGAGTTTTCTTGAAATAGTTTGAGCTGTCAGCACTAGCAAGGATACTAGATAAAGTATTAATATCTATCTCTCCCGCTGAAGCCACTTTATCCGCGCATGTTTTTACATAATCAGCGACATCTGAATAAATGCTCTGCGTCATCCTGACTGCAAGTGAAATATCACCCTCCACTGCTTCTTTGACACTTTCCGCATTGTCTTTCGAAACATCGCTAATATGAATAGCACACACAATAACACATAAAATATATGCTGCTGCTATACAAAATATTAATTTTTTGGACTGTTTGAATGCAAGAGCAAGACTCTTCATGTTCTCTCCAAAAATAACAACTGTTACATTACAAATTTGTAGCTTTACTAGCTACATTTATCAGAATCAAAAACTAGCAAAAATACTTAACACCACTCTCGAATATCTTAAGATCCTGCTCACCATAGATATTCATTGCTACGAGATCTCCGCGTCTCTCTGAATGAGCCATCTTACCAAGACATCTTCCGTCAGGTGATGTAATTCCTTCAATTGATGCATAAGAGCCATTGATATTCCACTCCTCATCCATTGAAACATTTCCATCAAGATCACAATACTGAGTAGCAACCTGTCCATTAGCAAAGAGCTTGTCAATCCACTCTTTTGGCGCAACAAATCTGCCTTCTCCATGTGATGCAGGATTAGTATATACTCCGCCGAGAGTTGCACCCTGAAGCCATGGGCTCTTGTTACTAACCACCTTGGTGTATACCATCTTAGAAATATGTCTACTTACTGTATTAAATGTAAGAGTTGGAGCCGATGAATCCTGACCTGTTATAGCACCATTAGGAACAAGACCAAGCTTAATCAATGCCTGGAATCCATTACAGATACCAAGTGCAAGACCATCTCTTTCATTCAAAAGCTTCTGAACTGCTTCCTTCATATGTTCATTCTGGAAAGCTGTAGCGAAGAATTTAGCAGATCCATCCGGTTCATCACCTGCTGAGAATCCACCTGGGAACATTATTATCTGTGACTGAGAAATCGCTTTTTCAAATTCTGCAACCGAATCCCTGATATCCTGCGCACTATTATTTCTAAACACTCTGGTCTCAACCTCTGCACCAGCTCTTTCAAATGCTTTCGCAGAATCATATTCGCAGTTGGTACCTGGGAATACCGGTATGAATACATGAGGTTTAGCAACCTTGTTCTTACAGATGTATATTTCTTTTGTATCAAATACTGGTGATGTAACCTCACTCTTATCCTTGGCAGCTGTATAAGGGAATACCTTATCAAGAGTATTCTTCCAGCTTGAAAGTGCATCATCCATGCTTACGCTCTTACCAGCAATTACAAACTTGCCATCATCCGCAACAGTACCGACAATTGTGAGTGCCAGGCCATCTATTCCAGCACCTTTCACAAGCGCCTCTGCATCACCAGCCTCAACTTCGATAACGAGACCGCCAAGTCCACTTCCAAAAATCTGCTTAGAGGTAAGATTCTCATCAAAATGTACTGTAAGTCCATTACCAAATCCCATCTTGGCACAGGCTGCAGCAAGTCCGTAGGAATCCATCGCATATGCTGACTTAATCTTGCCCTGCTTCATTGCCGCAAGCGCAAAATCATATAGTTTCATGACATCCTCATAAACAGGAAGATCATACTCATTAGTCTTAATATTAAGCATTACAAGCTTGTTGCCTGCTTTTTTAAGTTCAGGAGTAATTACATCCGAACCCTTCGCAACATCAACAGCAAAAGAAACAAGTGTAGGTGGAACATCAATATCATTAAATGTACCAGACATTGAATCCTTACCACCGATTGAAGGAAGTCCGTATCCAATCTGAGCATCATATGCTCCCAGAAGAGCTGCAAATGGCTGACTCCATCTCTTTGGATCTTCCGTCATTCTTCTGAAATATTCCTGGAATGTGAAACGAATCTTCTTATAATCGCCACCTGAAGCAACAATCTTAGCCATTGACTGTGTCACAGCATAAATAGCTCCATGGTATGGGCTCCACTTACTGAGATATGGATCAAAACCATAACTCATCATAGTAACTGTATCTGTCTTTCCCTTGAGAACAGGAAGCTTTGCAATCATAGTCTGTGTCTCAGTTAACTGATATTTACCACCATAAGGCATCAGAACCGAACCAGCACCGATTGATGCATCAAACATCTCTACGAGACCTTTTTGTGAACATACATTAAGCCCGGCGAGAAGCTTTACAAACGCTTCATCTTCTTTTCCTGCATTAATACTTGCTTCAACAGAAGCATCCGCATATTTCTTCAGGTAATTATCCTTTTCGCATGGCATATCAACGGATACTTCAGTCTCCTGATGTGCACCATTTGTATCAAGGAATGCTCTCTTCAAATTGACAATCTCTTTTCCACGCCACTTGAGAACAAGTCGTGGCTCCTTGGTAACAACTGCCACTTTAACAGCTTCAAGATTCTCCTCACCTGCATATTTGAGGAAAGTATCAGCATCCTTAGCATCTACAACTACAGCCATTCTTTCCTGAGATTCTGAAATAGCAAGCTCAGTTCCATCAAGTCCGGCATATTTCTTGGGAACTAAATCAAGATTGATATCCAGACCATCCGCAAGCTCTCCAATAGCAACTGATACACCACCAGCACCGAAATCATTACACTTTTTGATGATAGAAGTAACTTCAGTTCTTCTGAATAATCTCTGAATCTTACGCTCAGTAGGTGCATTTCCCTTCTGAACTTCTGCGCCACAGGTTGTCAATGAACTTGTAGTATGAACCTTAGACGAACCGGTTGCACCACCACAGCCATCACGGCCTGTTCTTCCACCAAGGAGAATAATGATATCTCCTGGGTCAGAATTCTCACGGATTACGTGCTTTCTTGGAGCGGCACCCATAACTGCACCAATTTCCATTCTCTTCGCAACATAATCCGGATGATATATTTCCTTAACATATCCTGTTGCAAGACCAATCTGGTTTCCATATGAGGAATATCCACTTGCTGCACCACGGACAAGTCTTTTCTGTGATAACTTTCCCTTTAATGTTTCAGAGTCAGGCTTTGTAGGATCTGCAGCACCTGTGACACGCATAGCCTGATATACATATCCTCTTCCTGACAATGGATCTCTGATAGCACCACCAAGGCAAGTTGCGGCACCACCAAATGGTTCGATTTCTGTAGGGTGGTTATGTGTCTCATTTTTGAAGAATACAAGCCACTCCTCTTCTTTTCCATCAATCTCTACAGGCACAACAATAGAGCAAGCATTGATTTCATCAGATTTCTCCATGTCCTCAAGTTTGCCTTCGCTGCGCAGCTTCTTCATACCAAGAAGTGCAATGTCCATAAGGCACACGAATTTATCATCACGTCCCTTATATAAAACATCTCTTGCTGCAAGATAGTTCTTATATGTTTTCTCTATCGGTGTCTTGTAATAACCCTCATCAAAAGAAACATTCTTAAGTTCTGTTGAGAATGTTGTATGACGACAGTGATCTGACCAATATGTGTCAAGCACACGAATCTCTGTCATAGAAGGGTCTCTATTTTCATCAGTCTTAAAATAATTCTGAATATGAAGGAAATCGCGGAAAGTCATCGCAAGTCCAAGGGAATCATATACTTCCTTAAGCTTTGACTCCTCCATATCCTTAAATCCATCGATAATCGCTACATCTGCAGGATCATCATACTGTGTAAAAAGAGTATCCGGCTTATCAAGACCACTCTCACGTGAATCTACAGGGTTGATACAAAAGCTCTTAATCTTCTCGAACTCTGCATCTGTAATGTCACCCTCGATCATATAGGTAACAGCTGTTCTTACAACAGGCTGCTCATCTTCCTTGAGGAACTGGATACACTGGACTGCCGAATCAGCTCTCTGATCAAACTGTCCTGGTAAAAATTCAACACTAAATACTCTTGCATTAGCAGGAATATCTATTTTCTCTTCATATAAATCATCTACAGGTGGTTCAGCAAATACGCTCTTGCACGCCTTTGCATATACTTCATCTGAAATATTCTCAACATCATAACGGATAAACTCACGAACTGTTGTAACTCCGCTTATTCCTAGATATCCCTTGATATCCCCTAATAATTCTTTTGCCTTAACTGCAAATTCAGGTTTCTTTTCCGAATAAACTCGTCTAACCAGACTCATTTTTTCATTATCTCCTTAGTTTTATTTTGTTCTTTGTATTTGCCACAAAAGTGGCCTAACAGATTAGCTTGGCTAATTAGCCTTCTTTTATCAGATTTTTCATAATCATGAGGAACTGCGAGTTGATCATCTCCTCAGTAATTCCCATTGAGCATGCTGTTATCCTCATACCTTCCAGAACCATTGCTATGCTTCTGGCCATCGCCTTGGGATCATCTGCATTGAACTCACCATTCTCTACGCCACCTTTTATGGTGTATTCAAGGACTTTTACCTCATCATCAAACTGTTTCTTGATACGGTTATCTTTCTTTGGTCCCTGACTCTCGAAATAGAACTCATATGTTGCAATGGCAAGCGAATCCTTTTTTCTTAGAAGTTCCTTCTTCTGTTCCTTGAGGAAAACAGCCATAACGTCACTTGCAGTCTTAGCTTCCTTGAGTTCCTGTGTCACCGTCTCGTCCTGCTTATCAGCTTCTTTTTCAAGGACAGCCTCAAACAGTTCACGCGTACTATTGAAGTACAAATACAAACCGCCTCGGCTAATGTCGCATTCTTCTACGACATCCTTCATGGTCACTGCCCTAAATCCCTTGCGAGCGAATACATCTCTAGCTTTATCAACTATGTATTCCTTTTTCTGAATCGATTTTTCTCCCATTTTTAAATGGACTCCTTTATCTAAAGTTTCCCTTATGTCTCATCATGCAAGTGGTTTATCCCAGAATTCTACAAGATATTTCAATTTGAGAAGTACCTCTATGAAAATTCTGTTTTGAACGCCTTCCGTCCACATACGTGACTTATATCTTCCCATAAGCACATATTTTGACAGAATATCCCCCAGCGCCTGAATGTCCTTGATTGTCGCATTATTTATAAAAGCAAGCTCATCCGCACTGGTTTTAAAGCCGTTTCTGGAATAGGTATATACATAGTTTTCATTCATCATGACAGTTTCCTGCGCATCTCTGACAAAAGCCAATAGTGTTGAATCGAAAACAGGAAAAGAAACCGTATGTCCACCCTCTCCACCAGCGTTGTAATTACTCTCAACATCATTACCTGTCTTGGTTTCGAGCCATGGAATATATTTTGACAATTTCTGAATATCCGTTCTGTATTCCTGAATCAGTTGGCTTATTCCTTCATCATTTGCCATGTCTTTTCCTCCCATTCCACCGCTTTTATGTAGTTTTTATTAACACTCCTTCGTAAAATGAGCATACTAATCCCTACATAAAGCGACTATAACGTGTAAATGTTAACATAAAAACACACCTCTTTCAACACATTTCTGACACCATCATCATTTTTACAGATGGCTGTAGCCCTTGATTTTACTGCAATTCTCCACATTTAGCGAATAAGTCCCCCATTCCAATCTATATCTAGTGCGGCGATTACATAAAATAGTATTTTTCGACAAATTATATTCAATATTTTCATCAATTTTGACGAAATCCAAACTCCCAAATACTTCCACTTATATTGTATAATTTTACTATCGATGTAATATTCATAACCCATGGCTTGATTGAAAAATAGTGGGTGCATAACTATAGCAAAAGGAACCTACATCATATGGAAACATTAACTTTCAAACCCGGTCAATGCATACTCAAAAAAGATGCCCCAGTAAATGGCATATTCCTCATATCTGCTGGTAGCGTGGTGGGATCCTGTCCAAAAGGAAACCTGTTTCTCGGAAAAGGTGATTGTTTAGCTGTATTCGATATTTTTTCCGGATATTCTTTCTATGACTATGTAGCTTCAGATGCTACTGTCATCCTCAAATATCCACTCGAAAATGCAGCATCTCTTCTTGGCCTAATCCGGACCACTCCTGATCTGAATGCCATAGTTGCTGCAACCTCAACAAAAATATGCTGTTCTATCATAGATGACAGCATTCTTCAGACCTACAATTGCAACCAATTCTATAATGGTATCATCGAATATTACAGAAATTACATTGAGTTATGTAAACAAAGTGGTATTACAGCAAAAACCATACCTGAAATAGATGAGATGCAGCCGCTTGGTAATTCTGATTTGTTGCCGGATTATCTCTCCGGTTACTATGATGCTATCCGCAGCTTGTCCAGCGACGTTCGTAATGCTCTTTTTAGAGATAATCCTGATTTCACTTATGGCTATCTTCAAAAGACTGAAAAAGACATTCATAATATTCTCGAATATCTTGAGTATCTCGCAAACTACCAGGCAGACTATGCTTACCTCCTGCTCAATCCAAACGGAAATGATCTGTTTGATTTATATACATCATTGTGCGTTGCCCTTGAGAGACGAAAGCAGGACACAATCAGTATCAATGCTCTTTTGTCCAAGCTTATGATTCAAATGGAGGGGCAGACCTCTATAGATAGGAACCTGTACCAAGCACGTATTGCAGATTACAGGCTTCGCATGGAACAGGCTCAGGCAGCACCAGCAGAAGATATTACCAGTGCCTCATCAGGCGAATCCATTGCAGCCCTTAATAATTCAGCCTCTGTTATCCTTGAATATAGTGATTATCCTGAAGACAAAAGAGATGATTTTATATCTACATTAAATGCTTACAAGTCTCTCCCGGACAGAGCATCTACTGATGACAGAGCCATTTCATTACGCAAAAAACTAACTCCTGCATTCTACGAGATATATGAAAATGCATTCCAGTATAGTCTTAGAGACAAAAATGTACCTCTTGCCGTCAAGCTGTTTCTTCTCTTTGGTTTCATAGATGAAGAACTTGCAGGTCACGACAACACCTCTGACATGATGGATATGTGTGATTCCCTCTTCTCTTTTGAGAATGCTCATATATACACCTTCTACAGTTGGCTAAAAGCCATCTATGTTGGCAAAAAAGAGCCATCTAGAAATGAATTTGATACAGATTACACTCAATATCTGCACGAGCTCAAGGTATCAGGCAAAATATCAACAGAGCTCGAGCATAAAATGCTACGGGATCCTGCTGGGCGCGTAAAATATGAACTTCAGGGGCTTTTCCCTCCTGCGAATAAAATAACAAGTGGTAGGATATCAACCTTCTGCCCTTTCTTCTCCGAGCATAACTGTCTTCACAAGCCTTCTGAAAGCCTAGTTACTGCTGACAAAATCAGACAGGCTCTTTCATTTGTTATTTCAGTAGATTTCAGAGCATTTTGCCGAGACAATCTGTTCACAATGCCAGAAGCAGGAATAAACCACGAGAATTTCCAGCTTGAGATTTGTCCTGACTTTATTTTAATGCCATGCACTGGTTCAAGAGGTGCCCTGTGGCAGGAAATTGAAGGAAGAAAACGAACAACTCCAGCCAGAATGCTGCTTCCAGTTCTTTGTCAGGAAGACACAACAGCCATGATTACCAGACTCACTGGCGAATACCGGTGGGAAATGTGTAAGCGTGTACAAAGTTCGAGATGGAATGATGTTTCTGATCCTTCTCTTACCAGCGAATATTTTGATTATATTCAGTTCTATAGAAAAAATAACGATCTCTCGCCTGATGCAAAAGAGAAAATCAAGACAGGACTTGCCAGAGCCAAAAACAGCTATAAAGAGATGTTTGTCAGAGATTATATTCAATGGATTTACTTCGAAGGAACTGGTTCACCAAGACTCAATAAAGTTGTCCGTAAGATTATGTTTAAGTATTGTCCTTTTTCTCACTCAATCAGAGAAAAGCTTGCTGTAAACCCCATGTATAAGGAGGTGCTTGATTACTTTAATCTTCACAATGGTCAGGCAATCCACAGAATCGAGCTTCTTATGCACAAAATACAGTCATCAGGTCATGCAATCCCAGATGCTGTTACTGCTGAGATGAAACTGCTGCGGTCGTAGAACCAAATGAATCTACCCACATAAAAAAAGAGACCTACTCTCATGCAAGCATGAAGTAGGTCTCTTTTCTTTTTCTACGTCACTGATATTAAATGCAATGCTATATTGCATCAACTCATTTCCATTTACAGAAGGTGAACCCCATTAGATTCACATTCCCTGACGATTTCAGCAGACCATAATGAAGACTGAACCTCACCGATATGAGCTTTTCTCAAGAAAAACATACATATTCTCGACTGACCGATACCACCACCAATAGTATAAGGCAGTTCCTTGTTAAGAATTGCCTTCTGGAAAGGAAGGTTAGCTCTTTCAGGACATCCAGCTTTCTCAAGCTGTTCAGCAAGGCTCTTCTCATCAACACGGATACCCATTGAAGATAACTCGAGAGCAATGTCAAGAACTGGGTAATACACGAAAATATCTGCATTAAGAGCCCAGTCATCATAGTCAGGTGCTCTTCCGTCATGAGGCTCGCCATTTTCAAGCTTGTCTCCAATCTGCATAATACAAACAGCACCCTTTGCTTTAGAGATGAAGTACTCTCTCTCCTTTGGAGTATTATCAGGGAACATCTCTTCCAATTCTCTCGTTGTCACGAAGAAAATCTCTTTAGGAAGAATCTCCTCAAGGTAATCATATTCAATGCACATGTACATCTCTGTCTTTCTAAGGACTGAGTATACATCACGTACAATACTCTTAAGTGTCTCTATCTTACGATCTTCCTTGGAAATGATTTTTTCCCAATCCCACTGATCTACAAAGATCGAATGAATATTATCAGTTACCTCATCACGTCTGATGGCATTCATATCAGTGTATAGGCCTTCGCCCTCCTTGAAACCATAACGCTTGAGTGCAAATCTCTTCCACTTAGCCAGCGAATGAACAACCTCTGCATTCATTCCAGGCTGCTCTTTTATATCAAAAGTAACAGGTCTCTCAACACCATTCAGATTATCATTTAAACCCGATGCCGGGTCCACGAACAGCGGAGCTGATACTCTCTGAAGATTCAGTCTTTTTGTCAGAAGGGACTGAAAAATATCTTTTACAGTTTTGATTGCAATCTGTGTCTCATGTAAATCGAGCGCAGACGCATAGTCCTTGGGAATAATCAGATGTTCCATGAACTTTTTCGCCTCTCTTTTTTATTTTTTTGAAGACTCCTTCAACACTCTAAATATATTAACTCAAAGAGCGTATTATGCGCAAGAAAAAACTATGGCAAAACTATTTCAATTTAGGTTGAGGTTATAGGACAAATCCATTAAAATATTCTAAAAATTCCCAATAAGGAGATTTTGTATTTTAATGAGTATCCTAAGCGTTGAACACTTAAGCCACGGATTTGGCGACAGAGCAATTTTTGAAGATGTTTCCTTTAGACTACTAAAAGGCGAGCACATTGGATTAATTGGAGCAAATGGAGAAGGAAAATCCACCTTCATGAACATAATAACCGGGAAACTGATGCCTGATGAAGGCAAGGTTGAATGGGCCAAAAATGTACGTGCCGGATATCTGGACCAGCATACAGTGCTTGAAAAAGGTATGACAATAGAATCGGTACTTAAGTCTGCTTTTGACTTCCTGTTTGACATGGAGAAACAGATGAATGAGATTTATGAATCTCTCGGAGACGTAAGCCCTGAAGAAATGGATGCCAAAATGGAGGAAGCCGGCAC
>JAGHUF010000107.1 GCA_018064935.1 Candidatus Merdinaster equi
TGTCATCGTCCTCACAGAATCCAAGAATATGGAATTCGGTCTCAGGATATTCCTTATGAATTACCTTAGCCATCTCGAGAAACTGGTCTATTCCCTTTTCCCTCATGACGCGCGAGATAAATAAAAATGATATTGGTTCTGATTCCTTGGGGAATTCAATGTATGAGAACTTCTCTAGATTTACACCCGATCCAGGAAGCAACGTATGCTTTCCCACTCCAATTTTCCTTGAACGGAAGTATCTGGCATTGTACTTGTTTTGAAAAAATAAACAGCTTACCTTTTTCATCGCAATTCTATATAACGCCTGGGTAAATACCTGTAGCGCACCATTGCCCTCTACTGCAGTTCCAAGACCAGTTATGTTAGTGATGAAAGGTATTCCTCTTCTTCCAAAAGCCATTCCACCATAAATGTTCGGCTTAATTGTGTACGTCAAACCTAAATCAGGTTTTACTTCATCAATGAGCTCACCATATTTTTTAATTAGTTTCAGCTCTTCTAACGGATTGGTTCCTCGTCTTTCTAGTTCCGTCTCATGAAAAACGCATCCCATTTGAACAAGTTTAGGAATCATCTCGCCATCTGGAAGTCCTATATGAAGCTCGTAGCCTTCTTCAATTAGTGCCCTAAGAACCTCACCACGAAAATTATATAGACCAATATCTAAATTTGTTAAAATTAGTATTTTTTTTACTGTAGTTGCCATCACACTACCTGTTTCTTTAATTAATCCCTATATGCTGGAAAATACCCCGTCTCTTTATCGCCAATATTTATCTTGCAGAGTCTCTCATACACATCCGGAATAAATGTTGCTCTTCCGATAGAGAACTGCGTATCAGCGCCTCTGTTAAATCTTTTTTTGAATTGATATAGGCTATCAGCATGTGAACCTACACCACCGCCTAAATGAAACGTTTTGTATCCCCTCTGAGCGCCATATACTGCCGCTTTGTATAGAATCAGATTAGTTGCCCCAAGATTGCGATACTCCATCTTCGATGCTGACAGATGATAGTGCATCTGATTCCCACCAAACATTATAATAGACATCGCCACTATCTCACCATTGTATGTCGCATAGAATAGCTGGGCATTTTCACCTAAATCATTAAGGATACTGTCATAAAACTGTTCATTAAAATAGTAATATTCCTCAGCCCCTACATTATCCATAGTTGCATTATATATCTCACGAAATTCATCATATAATTCTTTACTTCTTCCATAATGAATCTCTACTCCCAACTTCTCAGCCTTACGTATAACATTCCTATTACTGCTCGAAAAATTGTTCCATATCACTTCTTCAGAGGATGTATCAATACACACTGTATGGCCCAAATCTCTGACCTCATACAACCCTTCAAGCTCATGCGCATTTCCAATTACAGTATGGTATCTATTGAATTCACACACTATTCTATTATTGACGCAGAACTGTCTGTACTCGTCAGCTAATTTTTTCTTAGCCGCTTCAATATCGCCATATTCCATCGGATATACATAATCATTGCTGTTTCCGAATCTAAATATCTTATTCAATGATCTACCTGGCTTCTCGTCTTTAAGTCCAGAACTAATCAAAAAACCACCATATCCATAGGGCGTTACATAATCATAATATGATGTTAAATCACCATTCGCATCTTTAGCATTATCAGGAATAGGAACTGGTCTTCTCATGACGATATTCATAGCCTGAATATCATCTCCTGGGTAATATAAGAGCCTCGCCTCTCCATCACCATTCTGTGCAAATGCTTTTACATACTCACGTGTAAAATAAACGTCAGCCTGTGGGAAATTTGCCAGTATTTGATTCCATCTATCTGCATTCTGAAGCAGTATTTCTTCTATCTGATTCATTTTCAATTATTAGCGCTTCTAATCTCCGCCAAATTGCCTTCCACGTCATCTGTTACTTCGGCCACTTCATCGCCACTACCTAAAACTGTTTTTACAGTTTCAACCAGAATCCAGAAGTCCAATCCTGCACTCATATGTTCCACATACCTCGCATCAAGTTCCAGCCGTCTATTCCAATCTATGAAATTTCTTCCTCTCACCTGAGCCAGTCCCGTGAGTCCGGGCTTTACGGTATGGCGAAGTTTTTCTCTTTCTGTATACCAAGGTAAATAACTTACCAATAGCGGTCTCGGTCCAACAAGACTCATATCGCCCTTAAAGATATTCCATAATTCTGGAAGTTCATCAAGACTCGTCTTCCGTAAGAATAACCCAAATTTCGTTAACCGAACACTATCAGGAAGCAATTCACCATTTTCATCCCTTTCATCAGTCATTGTCCTAAACTTACACAATGTGAATATCTTTTCTTTGTATCCAGGCCGCTCTTGATGAAATATTACAGGACTGCCAAGCCTCGTCTTTACAAGGATTGCAACCACTGCTAGTACTGGACTCAATACTATTAATGCCAGACCCGATAATACTATATCAATTATTCTCTTAACAATTCGTCTATATATATATTTCATCTGCTAATTCTTCTAATGTCAAAAGCATCCTCTCACTAGTGAAATGATAAGATCCATATCTTCTTCTGTATTCTTAATATCCGATGGCAGGCATAGCCCTCTTTCAAATATACTCTGACACACGCTACCATTTTTACCATCACTTCCATCAGCTGTGACCATAGCATATTCTGCAAACACAGGTTGCATATGCATAGGCTTCCAAATTGGTCGTGACTCAATATTATATTCCGCAAGCTTATCCATTATGTCATCCGGCTTTACTGAACTATTCGCATCTATCGTCATAC
>JAGHUF010000074.1 GCA_018064935.1 Candidatus Merdinaster equi
AAGTGGATAAAAAGATTTGAGCCACTCAATTCGCAGAGCTTGCTTAAGTCGGTATACGAAACTACAGATTGGTTGGAACAATACAGCCATCTGAATGGAGATAAGTTATCTTTTGATGTATTTCCAGGAAAAAAGGTGGAAGAGGGTGCACTTCTTCTGTCTGACAAAGGTCTCTATGGCGGCGGAGCCGGAATTGCACTTTTTTATCTTAGATTGTACGTTGCAACTAAGGATGAAAAGTGGCTCGATAAGACAAGAAAAGCATTGTCCTATGTGATTGATGGTTATTCTGGAATAGAACTGAAGGATGCACCAGCTCCCTTTTTAGGTGGAGCAGAAGTAGGCTTCCTGAATGGCCCGGCTGGTGGAGCATATGTTGCGAGTCTTGTTGACAAGTACACCGGTGAGAATCGTTATCAGGAATATGTGAAGAAAGTAACGAAAGATGTAATTAATGCATCACATGAGGAAGCCGGTGGAAATACATGGTATGGATTCTACGGTATGCTCGGTGAGGGTGGACTGATTCTGTACCTGATATATGCATATGAGACCTACAAAGACGATGAATTTCTTGAATATGCCGTAAAAACAGCTGATTTCGTTGCGAATAAAAAAGAAGATGCCCCACAGGGTGGCTATAGGTGGTATGTAATGCCCACCGACACATTCCCTACAATTGGAAAGGCTGGCGGATATTTCCCTGGGTTCGAGTATGGAGCGGCAGGCTGTGGATATCTTCTCGCTAAGATATACGAGCTTACCAATGAAGACAAATATCTTGAGATTGCGAAGAAGGCAGCAGAATATATACTGAATGTTGCTGACTACTCAGAAGATAACGAGGCTGCATTGGTAAGATATAATGACACATATTTAACTGATTTATATTATCTGGGCGTGTGTCAGGGACCCATTGGTACTTCGAGATTATTCTTTGAACTATATAAGATAACCAAAGAAGAAAAATACAAAGACTTTGTCGTAAAGCTTACCAATGGAATCCTCGCTGCAGGTGCACCAGCCAAGCACTCAGAAGGGTATTGGAGAACCAACTGCTATTGCTGCGGCGCTGCTGGTATGCTAGAGCATTTCATCAATATACATAAGCTTACCGGGGAGCAGAAATACCTTGACGCAGCTTACGAGGCAGCAGAGACGCTGATTGGTGAATCGACGGTTAAGAATAATCTAAGAAACTGGTATACAGCCTGGAACAGACATGAGCCAGAGACTTCAGATCCATACATCGGTCTGTATCACGGAACAGCAGGATGTGCTTCTGCATTATTGACGCTTAGCCATTATGTAGAAACAGCTGAAAACCTTCCACCTTATCTTGAAGATCCATATCAGATATTGTTTTAATGTTGACATCATGTTCAATGAACAATAACATGATATCGGTGGTATAACTTATATCAGACAATGGACAAGCATGTGAGTGAGATGTAATCTTCTGACAACATCGCATGAGCTGTTGGATATATGATCTACATGTGTATTGGTGATAAAAATGACATTAAATCAGCTTAAATATGTAATTACATTATCAAAGGTTAATTCAATAAATGAGGCTGCGAAGATATTGTTTATCTCGCAGCCAAGTTTGACTTCTGCGCTTAAGGCATTGGAGGAGGAGCTGGGATTCGATATTTTCCTCAGATCCAAGAGTGGAATTTCACTGACTGTCAAGGGAAGCGAGTTTCTTGGATACGCCAAATCGGTTGTGGAACAATATGACATTCTGGATTCTAAGTATATATCCCAGAATACTGCGAAGAGATCATTTCAGGTATCAATGCAGCATTATACTTTTGCTGTTAATGCCTTCGTAGAGGTAATCAAACAGTATGGAATGGATGAGTACGAGTTTGAAATACATGAGACCAAAACTCATGAAGTAATTGACAATGTCAAAAATCAAAAGAGTGAGCTGGGTGTATTGTATCTCGACAACTATAACAAGACAGTGCTTAGCAAAATAATTAATGATTCAAATCTTGAATTTGTCCCACTGTTTGACTGCAATATTTATGTTTACATGAGTAAGAACAACCCTCTTGCTAAGAAGAAGATAATTAAGATGGAAGAGCTGGATGATTATCCGTGTCTTGCTTTTGCACAGGGTGATTACAATTCGTTCTATTTCGCAGAGGAAGTTCTTAGCACATATAATTACAAAAGACTGGTCAGGGCGAATGACAGAGCGACACTTCTCAATCTGATGGTCGGAATTGATGGATATACCCTGTGTTCAGGTATTATCTGTGAGGATCTTAATGGAACGGATTATTGTGCAGTGAAGCTTGATACTGAAGAAAAAATGACAATTGGCTATATTATGCGTAAGTCATCTGTTCTAAGTGAGATTGGCAGGAAGTATATAGATGAATTGAGTAAATATAGAGATAAGGTATTGGCGTGAGTTAAACTGTACCCCAGATAGTGGACAGTAAATCATGCTCCGAGTGAATTGTTGATGATTATTGAAAAATGATAGAGGTGGGTTATAGTCTTGGGCTATAACCCTTTATTTATTTTTAGAATTATGCAGAACCAATGGCAAATGCTAGAATTACATAAAACCTACCAATGAAATGGGGATTAGAATTATGGAAGAGAGAAATCTTAATTTTGATGAAATAGTAAATAGAAAAGGAACAAAGTGCCTTAAATATGACTTTGCAGTTAAGAGAGGATATCCTGAGGATGTGCTTCCTTTGTGGGTCGCAGATATGGATTTTAAGACAAGCTCATATATTGAAGATGCACTAAGTGAGGTCATTGCACACAATATTTATGGATATACTAATTTCCAGAATGGAGATGGATTTTTTGATGCCGTTGCAGGATGGATGAAGAGACATCATAACTGGGAGGTCTCTCAGAAGTGGCATGTACACACTCCAGGTGTATGCGTGGCAATATCCAATGCAGTCCGTGCCTTTACTGAGGTGGGAGATGCAGTAATTATTCAGCAGCCTCTGTACTATCCGTTTGGAAATATAATTGCGCAGAATAACAGAAAACTTGTTGTGAACGAACTGGTTTACGATGGAGAGGGACATTACTCTGTTGATTTTGATGATTTTGAGAATAAGATCGTAGAGAACAAGATTAAGCTGTTTCTGCTGTGCAATCCTCATAATCCGGTGGGAAGAGTGTGGACAAGGGAGGAGCTTGAAAAACTTGGAGATATTTGCCAAAGACACAATGTATTAGTATTTAGCGACGAGATTCATTTTGATTTCATATGGAAGGAACCACATCATATTTTTCAGGAAATCAAACCAGAATATAGAGAGTTCACTATAACAGCAACTGCGCCAAGTAAAACCTTCAATTTGGCTGGGGCACAGCAGTCTAATATTTTCATTCCAAACGAGGAGTTAAGAAGAAAATTCATTAAGGAATATGATTTAACTGGCTTGGATGAACCAAATATATTCGGTCTTGCTGCGACTCAGGCGGCATATACCCATGGTGATGAGTGGTATGAGGCGGCCAAAAAATATATTGGCGCAAATATAGATTTTGCCAAGGAGTATATTGAAAAAAATATACCAGATGTTAAACTTGTGCCAACGGAGGGAACCTATTTACTCTGGCTCGATTTCAATAAGACTGGAATTTCGGATCTGGAATTGAATGACCTTCTCATAAATAAAGCTAAGCTGTGGCTTGATAGTGGTAAGATCTTCGGCAAGGCGGGAGCGGGCTTTCAGAGAATAAATGTCGCATGTCCTAGAAGCATTGTCGAGGATGCGCTAGGAAGAATTCAAAGAGTATTGGAGCATAAATAGGTTTGTTATTAATGGTATGAAGAGAGCATTAATTGCAATGAGTGGAGGAGTGGATTCCTCTGTTGCGGCAGCACTTATGATTAAGCAGGGCTACGAGTGCATAGGTGCGACAATGAAATTACATGATGCTGTTGAGAATATGGAAGCGAATGAAGAGGGTGCATGCGATAAAGAAGGAAAAACCTGCTGCTCTCTGGATGATATTTTGGACGCCAAGTCTGTTGCAAGCAGGTTAAATATGCGTCATTATGTGATGAATTTTAAGGATGATTTCAAGTGCAATGTCATTGATAAATTCGTCGAAAGCTACCTCAAGGGGATTACGCCTAATCCCTGTATTGATTGCAACAGAAATCTTAAGTTCGAGCGTTTGTATAGGCGTGCGCAGGAACTGGGCTGTGATGTAATAGTAACAGGGCATTATGCAAGAATAAGATATAATGAAGAGACGAATCGCTACGAGCTAATGAAGGCAGTTGATTCGAGTAAAGACCAGAGCTATGTTCTGTATAATTTAACTCAGGAACAGTTAGCACATACAGTTTTTCCACTTGGCGAGTATACCAAAGATGAAATCCGTGCAATGGCACAGGAGATGGGCTTTATAAATGCGAAGAAGCACGACAGTCAGGATATATGCTTTATACCTGATGGCAATTATAAGCGCTTTATAGAGGAATATTCAGGGCAAAAATGTGAGCCTGGCAATTTTGTGGATGAGTCTGGTAAGATTCTTGGTCAGCACACCGGAATATGTAATTATACAATAGGTCAGCGCAAAGGGCTTGGAATCAGTTTTTCAAGTCCACTTTTCGTGAAAGAGATTAGGGTAAAAGAAAACGAAATTGTACTAAGTGACAACGATGCTCTTTTTACGGATTCACTTCTGGCTTCTGATTTCAATTGGATATCTAAACCAAAGCCAGGTGCTAGTGAAGAATATGTTGTTGAGGGGAAAGTTAGATATAAGCATAATCCCGCAAAGGCCAGCTGTAAGCTGGAGGACGAAAATGTACGTGTCACATTTGAGGAAGCACAGCGCGCTATAACATGTGGACAGGCGGTTGTTCTGTATGATGGCGATATTGTAGTCGGCGGCGGCACAATTATTAGTACGAGATGATTTTTTGTGTTAAAATCATGAGGTGAACACCAATCATTTGGGATAAAGGTTTTATATAAGCGGGGGGCGCAATGAAAAATAGAACAGTACAGATTGATCAGGTAAACAGAAAACTTGAATCGGCCAAAAGCCTAAAGCTGGTAATGAAAATAGCCGCATTTGTTTTTTTATTTATATTTACAATATTTGCACTTATGCAGAATGAGATGATCAGTCAGCTGTGGCCGGCATCACCGCTCATGATATGCGTTCTTTTCTGCATCGATTTGTATTATTCGTTCCAGAAAAGAAAGCTTGAGATGGAGATATACACACTCAAGATAAAAGAAAAAGAAGCTAAGATTAAGCTTGCTGAGGTGAAAAAAGAATATCTCGACCGCTCTGAAGCTAATAAGTATATTAAGAAGCCATCTGATAAAGTTGGCCTTCCAATTGCACTCTATGTTGGATATCTTATTGCTGACGTACTTGTTAGAATATTCTTGATTCATTGATTGATGCATAGAAGAGCATTGTCATGTGTGACATTTTTGAAGTTTGTTTAGAATAGAAACATACCAGCGTAAAAAATGTTGCTTCTCAGAAATGAGGATTAGTATGAAGATATATCTGGTTAGACATGGTCAGACTAACCTGAATAAAGATAAAAGAATGCAAGGGCTGACGGATGAACCACTCAATGAAGTTGGAATCCTGCAGGCGCACGAAACCGCAGCGCTTGTTGAGAATGTAGATTTTGACGCAGTATATGCATCACCTTTGGATAGAGCTATCACAACAGGTGCTATCGTTGGAAGAGTGGGCAAAGAACAAGTCATAATAGACAAAAGGCTAATTGAAACAGACTTTGGCAAATACGAGAAATGCAAATATGGTAAGATGGGCATTAAGATGAGTCTGTACTGGGCGCTTCCTGAACTGTTTAGTGCACCTGAGGGAGTTGAAACCGTAGAATCGATGGTACAAAGGGCGAGCTCTTTTATCGAGGAACTTACAGAAAAAAGCTATAACAATGTACTGATTGCAGCGCACGGTGGTATATTGAGAGCGATTAACGGTTGCCTGCTTGGACGAAAGAATGGCATCAAATGGCGGCCTAAAATGCATAACTGTGAAGTGCGTGTATATGAAGTGGATATAAACGGAAGAAAATTTGTGGGAAATATTAAAAAAGAAAAGGAAAAAGCTTGATGAAAATAATAGATATTTTGAATAAGAAAAATATGTCGCTGTCATTTGAGGTCTTTCCTCCAAAGAAGGAGACTGGATTTGAAAGCGTCAAAAAGGCTACCGAAGAAATAGCAAGTTATGGACCGTCTTTCATGAGCGTAACTTATGGTGCCGGTGGAGGAACAAGTCAATATACTCTTGAGATTGCCAAAAACATCGAGAAGAAATATGGAGTTCCAACACTTGCGCATCTTACCTGTGTTTCCTCAAGTAAAGAAACGGTGCATGAGAGAATTTCAGACATGAAGGATGCTGGAATCAAAAATGTCATGGCCCTCAGAGGCGATTTGACTCCTGAGCTTGAGCAGACCGATCCGGCTACATGGGATTATAGACATGCTATCGAACTTATTCGTGAGCTGAAAGAATCGGACGGAGATTTCTGTATAGGTGCAGCTTGTTACCCAGAAGTTCATCCTGATAGCGCTAATCAAAAAGATGATATTTTGCATATTAAAGAAAAGGTTGATGCTGGTGCGGATTTCCTTACCACTCAGATGATATTTGACAACAACCTGTTCTTCAACTTCATGTATAAGCTCAGAGAAGTGGGAGTGACAGTTCCCGTTCTTCCGGGAATTATGCCAATAACTAATGCCAATCAGGTTGAGAGAGCAATTAAGCTCTCGGGTTCTTTTATGCCACAGAGGTTTAAGAGTCTGGTCGATTATTTTGGAAGTGATCCTGATGCGATGAAACAGGCAGGAATTGCATACGCGACTGATCAGATTATAGATTTGTATGCAAATGGAATTACGAATGTCCATGTTTATTCAATGAATAAGCCGGACGTTGCAAAGGCAATTAAAGACAATCTTTCATCGATTCTTGGAAAAGATTTTGCAAGATAATTGATAAGTAATATAGCATAAAATAAAAAATACTTAGCCTAATTACTGGGCTAAGTATTTTTTTACATCATCGACAACCTGAAGTGCTTTTTCATATCCAATGTCATAGACATCAAGAAGAACGTCCCTGTCGTGAGATATGTGTCCAACCGGCAAATCTTTGTCAGGAGCAATTACGAAACAGTTGCCCAATTTTTCCTGCTCTTTAATATATTCAGAATTGCGGTTGTAAACAATGTGCCTTGTTGCGATGGCTTTAACCAGATTGGGGTACTTGCGATATTTTATCTGGATAAGTGGCAACAGATTATTCTTACCCTTAATATAATCGCGAGGTTTTGTGAGAATTACGATATTTTTGTCATAGCCCTTATGCTGCATGAAGCGAAGAGGAACAGAGTCGGCAACTCCGCCATCAAGAAAACGACGACCATCAATTTCAACCATATTGGCAGCCAGAGGCATTGAAGCTGAGGCACGCATCCATTCGAGATCTTTTCTGTCTCCATGTTTGAAACGATGGTAATGTGCTTTGCCTGTTTCAACATCTGTGCTGACAGTATAGAAAGCTATGTCAGATTTCTCAACTTCGTCTGTATCAAAGGGGTCGAGTTCATCAGGGATTGTATGGTAGCAGAACTCCGGCTCGTATATATCACCACATTTTATTAGATTGCTTACGCTGCAGTATCTTGAATCATTGGCATATTCAAGGTTGTATCTCAGCGCGCGTCCGGGCTGCTTTGAGATATAATTACAACCGAAGCATGCACCGGCAGAAACACCTACAACACCATCAACCTTGATGCCTTGGTCCATAAAAACATCAAGTACTCCGCATGTGAAGAGCCCCTTCATGGCTCCGCCTTCAAGTACAAAACTACTTTTCATATTAATCCTCATTTCTGAGCAACTTGTTGTGAAGAGATGCCATCAAGGCTATTGTTTTGCTCAGTATTTATTTATTTTATTTTTTTTACTATACCTAAATCATTCTGTTGCTGATGCATTTGATTGCATTTGACTTACCTACAATTATAGATATCAGATGATAAATAATGCAAACCCTTTATACATACATATTGATTTTGAGTCTTTTGTGGAACTTTTTGGAGAATTGTCTGAGTAATATTTGTAGTGTATAGAAAAAGTAAAAAAGTATTGCAAATAGTTTTGTTGGATGATATAATTCATGTCGGTGCTGAGAAGATGCACTAATATTTAAGGAGGGAATTAGAATGCTACTAGTTAACAATCTGCTATTAACACTAGGCCTAGACCTACTAGATGAGCATATTGATGTAGCTGAATTCCCGGGTAAAAATTAATATCTGACTACAACAAAGTATTAGAGTTGTAATTGAAGATACAGGCTAAGCAAATGAGATGATGTAGAATAAATCTTGAGCCTGATAGAACATCTAAGTGAGTGTAAACCGGAATTCAGTAAAACTGAGTTCCGTTTTTTTTGGCTTATAACTACCAATTCATACAATAATAAAAACAAGAAAGGAAGAAAGAGACATGAATGGTATTAAGATCAGTGACAAAACCGTAAAACAGTTGTCCGCTAGTAAGGATTTCAGTTTATCCTTCAAGGAAAAAATCGAGGTTGCAAAGCTACTAGATAAGCTGTGCGTAGATGTTATTGAATTAGATGAAATGAAGAATCAGAGAGTGGACCCATTGCTCGTTAAGTCCATTGTGACCGCTGTTAAATATAGTACAGTTGCTGTACCTGTAGCTCTTGGAACAGATGCCGCAATTGTTGCAAATGCCCTTGCTGAGGCTAAGAAATTCCGCCTTCAGGTGGCTGCTCCTGCTAGCTCAGTTCGTATGGAGTATGTATATCATAAGAAACCAGCTGCAATACTTGAAGCAGTGAAGACAACTGTTGCAGACTGTCGTAAGTATACAGATGATGTTGAATTCATAGCTGATGATGCGACAAGATCTGACATGTCGTTCCTTTCAGAAATGATTAATGCAGCAATTGAAGCTGGTGCAACAACAGTTACTCTTTGTGATGATGCTGGATCAATGCTTCC
>JAGHUF010000043.1 GCA_018064935.1 Candidatus Merdinaster equi
ACATTCTCCACAACATACTCTGCAAAACTCTTCACACCCTCATCTTCAGATATCTTCCCCTGTTTCTCATATTCAGATGAATTGAAATATCCTCTGAAGGAAGATTCTCCAAATGCCTTGAGTTCTGCTATAACATCCTTTTCGTTGTAGACAAATTCCCCATTTTGGATGTGTTCTATAGCTTCTATTGTTTCACCAACACTACCTATGTAATACACACCTGGACCGTTTCTAAAAGGCGTATCACCGAAGATAAATGTAGGTATACCGTTAAACATTGATTCTAGCAAGACCGTTCCATTGCAGCTGGCTGTCGCAAAGGCATGCTGAATAAGTTCACGCGATTCTATATCTGTTTTAATCAGCTTAACATTTCTTATTCCAGCAATCTGATCATAGAACGTCTTGTTTCTATATGGCTGAACAAAGTGCTCTTTTACGTACAATTTCAGACCACACTTTTCCAACGCATTTGCAAGAATCTGCAGCATGAGTTCCTGTTCAACAAAAACTCCTCCCTTCGGAAGGGTCGTTGCTTCTGGCTGAAGGTGAAGAAAAAAAATCACATATTTATGATCATCTTTCTCATAATCTGGCTCATATGCAAGGCTGTCATAATACTTAGTTCCTCTCATGGATTTAAGCTTAATCCTACCTCTTTTTACAAACACATTATCTTCGTGAATTCTCTTCTTAGCCTTTTTTAATACGTCAGAATCACCTGATGACAGTTTCACTTTAAGGCCATGCTTATACCACTTGAAATGACGATTAATTATGTTCTTCGTCTGAAAATCATGCATAAAGAATTCTCGCCGTACAGCAATATGATGTTCTTTACTCCATCCTCTATGGACGGCACTATCATCTAATCCCTTATTCTTATACAGTAGTGCCTTGTAATAATGCTCCAAATCCTCAGGAAGAGATAATTCGCCAGCTGGAAGTTCCCTATACTCAAGATATTTCTCATATGTATCCTTCCACATATTTTCCATATCAGTACATGTCGCTAGTCTCGGTGGAATACTGGTATCCGAGCAGAAGCTCATTGGAATTCCATACACTTTTCCGAGAGCATATATCACGTAATCATGGCAATGATGGGGTATATTACTAAAGCATATATAATTAATCTTTCTCGTAACAATCTGATGATTCCAGAATCTTAAGTGATTCAAATAAAAATGCTTACACTCATCAACTGTATAAATATGTCTCTCATAGTTCCTTACGAGCATCTGAAGTGCAGTAGATTCATATGGCAGCATTTTCTCCAGAAGATCTCTCTCCAAAGGAAGAAAATCATTCATATCATAGTATTCTTCATACCTGTTATGCTCGCAGATATCATAATCAATAAGAGTACAATTATCTCCAAAAGCTTCTTCTGATAATTCTCCCTTATATGTGATAATCCAGGTATCTACATTTAGCTGCTCTTCAACTTTATTTATTATTCGCGATTGAAAGCCGTGCACCGAAGACACGCCTTCAAAGAAAATATTGTAACTATTTAAGTCCATGTTCATTCAAAATTAACTTCTCGTTTTCTACTCTATATATTAGGTCACAATTCTCAATAGTCTTGAGTCTGTGCGCAATAATAAGCATTGTCTTTTTACCATGAAATCTGTTAATTGCGTCCATTATTGCTGCTTCAGTATCGTTATCAAGCGCAGAGGTTGCTTCATCAAGAACAAGAACCTCAGGATTATGATATAAAGCTCTGGCGATTCCAATTCTCTGTCTCTGACCTCCTGATATTCTCACACCTCTTTCACCAATCTTGGTATCGAGTTTATCTGGAAGACTATCAACAAATTCTTTGAGCTGAGCCTCTTCAAGCGCTCTCCACACCTTATCCTCATCAATCTCTTCTGCATCTATACCAAAGGCAACATTAGCCGCAATAGTGTCATTAATTAGCCCAATGAACTGTGGTATGTATCCGATATTGTGAAGCCATCCAGGATAATCATCAAAAACGGATATTCCTCCTGTAGTTATCTCACCCTTCTCAGGTTTGAGAAGTCCGAGCATCACATCCACTATTGTACTTTTGCCTGCTCCAGATGGACCCATAATTCCCACGGAAGCGCCAATCGGAATATGCATGTCAGCATTTTGGAAAATATATCTGTCTGCCCCTGGATACTTATATGTGACACCCTTTAATTCAATAGAATCTTTCAGTGCTATCTTATGAGCCGTATCTGTATTATGTTCATTTGCATCGGTGCTCTTCCTATAATCATCCTCTCCAGGCATCTCGACATTCTTATAAACATAGTCAAGATTTGGCTTGTAGTAAGATATATTAGCAAGATATGTACTCATCCTACTTGCAGATGGCATAAGTCTCATGGCCGCAACAGCAAATGCAGTAAGCTGTGGCATAAGTGTTCCTATACTCTGGCCCATACAAACCGCGATTAACATATATGCCAGTACTCCGCATATACAAACCGCCTCGATTAGAATTTTTGGAATAGAGCCGTACAGATTGTTATCCCTTACCAAAGTATAGTACCTACGACCATACTTAATGTACGACTTAAGGAAGCTATCTTCCTTATCGTATACCTTTACATCCTTAATTGAGCCAATAGACTGCATGAGTCCATTATACATGATTGACAGTTTCTCTCTGGACTCCTGTCCTACAGCACTTATCTTAGGTCTCACTATTTTAAATATAAGTGCCATTGTGATAATAAGTATCACAGCAAGAACAATTGTCATCTTAGCATCAATCAAGAAAACTGTAATACCAAGACACAGGCCAACAACCAATTCTGTCAGAAACTGCATACACTGAAGCAACAGACTAAACACACCTGTGGTATCGCTGTACACTGTACGCATAACCTCACCTGTACTAGCGTTCAGATAGTACTCATATGGCTTATGAAGATATATCTGTAGCAAATCCCTAGATATTCTGAACTGGCAATTTGCGATAAAAGTATGCTGAACATAGTACAGAAGATACATATACAGATTCTTGCCTGCAAACAGGATAATCAGTGCTATGAGACTGAGTTTTAGGAAATCCGTATTAGTTGTGATATGGAAAAAATCACATATCGCTTTTATGTACCATGTTGAGTTTACTGCATCAGGTGTCATCACCACTTCAACAACTGGAAGAATCAATGATACACTTGCTGTCTCAAGGACTGCACCAATGAGTATCATGATAATCAACAGTATTACTCGACCTTTTTGCTTCTTATTCAGTACTTTTTTAAGTTTATGGATTGTATCTCTCATTATTCAGCTTATCTCTCACCGTCATGCGTATTTGAAAAAACATGCATGTCTTCACCTTAACCTGCTACACACTTTCATATCAACACGCAGAATATCCCAATCTTCTTAATTATACCTTTCGGGAATTACTTGGGCAATAGGATTATCCTTTGTCGGATTCGAAAAAAGTGGTACAATTACTTTCATTAGAAAACCTATTCGATTGTAAGGAGCATTACATGTCAAATATATTATCAAAAACGAGATACGCTGAATTGTTTAAAGATAAATCCAAACTGCGAAAATTCATTTTTAAAACCATAATTGAGTTTATTATGATTCTTGGTGGTGCATTTATTGCCGCCTTCGCAGTTGAAGATATTCTTGTGCCTTGTAAAATAATGGATGGCGGAATTGTCGGTGTAAGTATTATCATAAGTACCTTGTCAGGATTTCCACTCAGTATATTGACCTTTCTTCTCAATATCCCCTTTCTGATTATAGGCACTATCAAGCTCGGAAAAACCTTTCTTGTAAAGGCTTCATTCGCAATGCTGGCTTTTTCTCTGTCTCTTGATTTTTTCACCAAGTATATCAATATCGACCTTACCAACGAGTCACTTCTAGCAGTTGTATTTGGCGGTGTTATCCTAGGCGCTGGTGTTGGGCTGGTCATCAGATATGGCGGATGCCTAGACGGAACAGAAATAGTTGCGCTTATGCTCAACAAAAAATTCAACCTGCCGGTAGGGCAGGTTGTGTTGGTATTTAATGTAATAATATATGGAACTGCTGGTATGCTATTTGGTTTAGACAGAGCTATGTTTTCTTTGCTGACTTATTTCGTCACCTCCAAGGTGCTCGACTTCGTTGAATCTGGCATTGAACAGGCAAAGGCTGCAATCATTATTACTGATAATCCAGAATGGATTGCAGAACAGCTTCATGTACGTCTAGGAAGAACTGTTACTATCATGGAGGGTGAAGGTCGTTTTTCAGGAAAGAAATCCGTTCTATACTGCGTTCTCACAAGACTTGAGATTAACGAGCTCAGAAATATTGTTCACGAATTGGATAGCTCTGCATTTGTTGCCATATCTGATGTGTCTGAGATAATCGGAAACCATATCAAAAAGAAAAAAGATAACTAGTTCTTACTATATCCACATTTATGGCAAACTCCTGATTCATCCAGCAATATTCCGCACAGAGGACATCTATCTTTAGTCGAATGTATTTCATATTCCTGGGAAGCCGTATTGTCTCCACTCACAAACGTAATCTTTGAAATATTAAGTTTGTCTTTTAGCAGCTCATGTGTAATTTTAATCATTCCTTCCACAGTCATTGATTCCTTTGTGACTACTAATCGACATTCAGGATACGCATCCGCAAGTTCAGTTCTGAAGGCTTCGCCAACCATTGTGTTCTGTGGTGAACCATTTTTTATCCCTTGCTTTTCATATACTTCCAGAATAGCCGGCAGTATAGGATCGTCCTTCCTTAGTATCAGTGCATGATCAAAATTCTTGAGCACTGACCATGCTATCTTCTTAATCTCATTACATGGAAAGACCATGTTGACTCCTTCATTTATTGAGTCCTCGACTTCGATTGTCATAATTCCGGTATGACCATGAAGATATTGTGCCTCACCCTTAAATCCATAAAAGCGATGCGCATATTGCAAATTAAAAGTTGATATACTTTTCATAATTATTACCATGTCCTTTCTAAGTGCTACTATGTCATAACAGATTCACAATATATGACCCCAGGTTAAGATATGCCGCAAAAGTGAGCCATAGAACATATGGCACTAGCAAATATGCCGCAGGTCTTCTAATAAAAAAGAACCTAATTGTACAGAATATTACCAGACACCACATTATCATCAACCATATAAATGCAATCAGATACATCCTCCATACAAAAAACACTATTGACCACATAAAGTTCATCAATAGCTGTATCCCATAGAGTATCATGGCCTTTGTTTTTGTTTTCATATCCGCATCTGAAACAAGAATTATGTAGGATGCAAAGCCCATTATTAGATAAAGGATTGTCCATGCTACCGAGAACAACCATGCAGGCGGTGATAGCGGTGGTTTATTCATTGTTTCATACATTGCCATACCTGGCATCGAAATAGCTGCAGATACACCTCCAACAAGCAGAGGTATTAGCAGGGCGATAATTAGTGTACCTACTCTGACTTTTTTCATGCTTTTCATTGTCTCCTTTCTTCTTAGAAAATAGTCTGAATATGAATTGGTACAC
>JAGHUF010000093.1 GCA_018064935.1 Candidatus Merdinaster equi
CCATTTCATTATTTCGGAATTACGGATCTTGCAATCATTTCTGATGAGGGAAGCACACAGGAAGAGAAGCTGGAAAACTTCCGTTTTCTGACCAGTGATGACCGTGTGAGATATGTCATGCAGCATGCGAATTACTATGGACATAGTGGAAGCAGAGTGAAGGGGCTCATTTTCTGCAGCAGGATTGATGAAGCGAAAGAATTATCAAGAAAGTTTAACCAGTGCGGTTTAAAAACAGTAGCACTTGCAGGTAGCGATTCTGAGGATACAAGATCAAATGCGATAGAACTTCTCACAAAAGAAGTTGAAACAAAAGAGGCATATGAGAATGAATATGGTGCAGTGATCTATCCAGGAGAAGAGTACCTTGATTATATCATTACAGTAGATATTTTCTCAGAAGGAACCGATATAGTAGAGGTAAATCAGGTGATCATGCTTAGACCGACACAATCGCCGATCGTATTTATCCAGCAGTTAGGGCGTGGGCTTCGAAAAGCAGATGAAAAAGAATATGTGGTTATTCTTGATTTCATTGGAAATTATAAGAATAATTTCATGATTCCAATCGCGCTGTCTGGAGATCGTAGTTACAACAAGGATAACGTTCGTCGATATCTGATGGAAGGTGGACGTGTTATTCCGGGAGAGAGTACCGTTCATTTTGATGAAGTAAGTAAGAAGCGTATCTTTGCTTCTATTGATAATGCAAATTTCAGCGATATCAAACTGATTAAAGAAAATTATACAAATCTGAAAAACAAACTTGGAAGAATACCGAAGCTTGCTGATTTTGACCTGTATGGCGAAATGGATGTTTTGCAGATCTTTGAAAATAAAGGACTTGGATCATATTATCGGTTTTTGGTGAAATATGAAAAGGAATATAAGGTTCGTATTTCGGATGAACAGGCACTGATCATCGAATTTGTTTCCAAAAAACTGGCAAATGGCAAGAGAATCCATGAATTGGAATTGCTGAACCGTATTCTTGCTTATGCACGTACATTGGGAAAGTATAGTCTTTTTAAAGAATTAAAAAGGACTCTCGCGGATCAGTATGGAAAGACTGTAGATGAAAACCAGATGGATAGCATTGTAAATGTTATGACAAATGCCTTCCCGGCAGGAGCAAGTAAAAAAACATATGAGAACTGTGTGTTTATTGAGCCGTGTAATACAAGTTTGATGGACATGGAAACAGAATTTCGAGTAACACCGAAATTTATGAAAATGCTGGCAGATGATAATTTCTATCAGATTCTTCAGGAACTTGTTCAGTTTGGTATCAGTCGTTATCATAGAGATTATAAAGAAACTTATCAGAATACAGACTTTGTACTGTATCAGAAATACACCTATGAAGATGTATGCAGGCTACTGAGCTGGGAAACCAATGAAGTTCCGTTAAACATTGGTGGTTACAAGTTCGATAAGAAAACAAGAACATTTCCGGTATTCATTAATTATGATAAATCTGATGATATCAGTGATACCACGAAATATGAGGATCACTTTACAACAAGCAGCAGCCTGATCGCGATTTCAAAATCAGGGCGAAGCATTTCATCGGAAGATGTACAGAATTTCCTGCATGCAGAAGAAAGGGGAATTCAAATGGAACTGTTTGTCAGAAAGAATAAAGATGATAAGATATCGAAAGAATTCTATTATCTTGGACACATGAAAGCATCTGGCTGGAAAAAAGAATTTGTGATGCCGAATACAACCAAAACGGCAGTTGAAATAGAATGGATCCTGGATGTACCGGTACGAGAAGATCTGTATCAGTATATCGTGAATGGATAAAAGAGGAGTGTATATGAAAACGATCAGAGTAGTTGCGGCAGTGATTAGAGATGAAGATAAGGTATTTGCCACTGCACGCGGATATGGAGAATTCAAAGGTGGATGGGAATTCCCAGGGGGAAAGATTGAACCAGGAGAAACACCACAGGAAGCATTAAAGCGTGAGATATGGGAAGAACTTGCTACAGAAATCAAGGTCGGAGAACTGATCCAGAAGGTAGAGTACGATTATCCGAATTTTCATCTCTCCATGGATTGTTTCTGGTGTGAGATTGTAAACGGAAAGTTAGAACTGAAAGAAGCAGAAGCAGCAAAGT
>JAGHUF010000082.1 GCA_018064935.1 Candidatus Merdinaster equi
ACGAGAAAAGATTTGTGAACATCGACACCACAACAGGTTGGATAAGTAACTTTCATAGAGTAGCTCCTTTCGCAAAAGATAAGAAGCCATTGACTGAACTGCCACACAATAAAACAGAAGTGCTTTAACAATTCTTAGTGTACGGATTCGTGATGCCACTTATTTGTGCTTGAAAAGGCAGAACTTACACTGATTAATATGCTGTCTAAAACAGAGAAAGTTTTTACAACTCCCCCTCCCGTGCTTTGTAGTATAGCTTCTTGCAAACTATTTTAAGCCACAGAGTTGAGCTGTGAAATACTTTCATCACTATTTGTGCCGCGGCTTGCCCGCGGAATGGAGATTAATATGATAAATGAAAAGCAGGATGCGCAGTACAGTGCAGAAACAGAAAAAGATGAGAAGGAAATGCTTGATAGATTATGTTCTCACGCAGGGAATATAATTAGCATGCTCAAGGGTGTTTTGTCAGGTAAAAATGGGACTGATTTATTTATTGTCACCCTATATGCGGCTGGACTGGCGGGGATTGCATGCCATGAAGCAGTTAAAGCCATAGGTGAACCAATGGTAGAAGTATCCTGCGCTGATGGAAAGAAATATTATATGGGCGATGCAATTAATAGGTATCTTCATGAGAATAAGTATAGTGTTACTGGGTTTGCGTGCGCTGTCACCCAGATGCCGCAATCAGCCGTGCTTGGGATTGTTCAAAGGCAGACCAGTACTATTGGAACGGAGAAGTTTGCGGTGGTTGGCAATATGGACCCGGCAGATATTTATAAAAACGTTAAAGGATGCTGGGACGGGATTAAGAATAATATGACCCTCCAGTATTGCAGAAAACCTGAAGAATGGCCTGTTTTGTATGGGATTGTTCTGCAGAATGTTATGGCAGAATCCATGAAGATTGTTCCCAAGGAAGCCGTATTCAATACTGCGGTAGATGTTGCCTGCGCATTATCCAAAATGGATCAGGAGTCTTTATAAAGAGATAAATGACAATTATAGTGGGAGGATATTTCATGACAGACTTCACAAAAAATATGAGTTCTCAAAGACACAGGAAATCCTGGGACAGGATGTTATAGAAGGACTTAGATTGTTGGAAGAGAGTTAATGGAGTATGAAGGGCGGAACGTGATGAAAAAGATTAGGGCATTGTTTGTAACGATGATAATGATTATTACCTTTTGCTTATCTGGTTGTGGAGCTATGAATAATGAAGCAAAAGAGGCAGCGCGCGAATACCTGGCAGATAAATATGGTCAAGAAGTACAGATTGTAAATGTAAGAGAGAATTACAAATTTACAGGACCAGGTGGTGGCTTATTACCAGATGGCATAGAGTCAGATAAAAGCTATAATCTCGTTGCTGAAATGGACGGTAGGCAATTTGATGTTTGCCTGATACAAGATGGCTCAAAGTATGTTGGATATGATAATTATGAAGAAGCGCAGATTAGAGCGGATGTGATAGCTGATATAGAAAACTGTCTTAGTATCAGCACTGAGGACGTATTTCTGTCTTATAGTGAATTGTATGGAAAATATGGAACGAACCTGATTCACGATTCTTATTCTGATTTGTCATCAATTTACGAAAATGGAAAATTTGCTATTATTATCGCTACTTATGATTCGATAGATTCTGATAAAGTTACAGAGTTTGCGTCCAAATATAGCGTGTGGGATGAGAAAAGTATTCTTCGAATGGAGATTATCCAATATTCAGATGTAATTCCTGAACTAAGCTTTTCATCGTTTTCAGAAGTGAACGATCCAAAGTTCGCGCTAGACTGGTATACAATCTGGAATGGTAGCGCAGAGCACCATGAATTTTGATAAAAAATATATGCTAGCGAAAGTGATCTTTTTTGTATTTCATATATAGAAGGGATTCAAAATGAAAGAATTTATCAAAGGCGCCAACCCATATATGCCATTATGGGAACATGTTCCCGACGGTGAACCAAGAGTGTTTGAACATAACGGAGAAAAGCGCGTGTATGTTTATGGTTCGCATGATATTGCGATAACAGAATACTGTGGGCGAGATTATGTGGTGTGGTCCGCGCCCGTAGAGGATTTGACTAACTGGACTTGTCACGGGGTGGCCTATGAAACTCATTATGATTCAATTCTCTACGCGCCTGATGTTGTGAAGAAGGACGATACTTATTATTTGTATGCCGCAGAACGTAAGGGAAACCTGATTGTTGTGGCTAGTTCGAAGACTCCCTGGGGACCATTTGAGAATCCGGTTGAAACAAAACTTGGATTTGATCCGGGTGTTCTGGTGGATGATGACGGTAAGATTTATGCCTACTGGGGTGGATGTGCAGCTCCATGCTATATCGTTGAAATGGAAGATGATATGGCAACGATGAAGGAGGAGACGCTCGTAAGTAATCCTTTGGGACATTCGACATGCCCATGGAATCCGGTCGATGACGGACATATTTCTCTCGACGATGCTTTTTTTGAGGCCTCAAGTCCGAGAAAGGTTATGGGAAAATATGTATATCTTTTCTCCAGAAGATATGAGAAACCTGTTCCGGAATTAGGCGTATATACTGATAATAATGGCTTCTTATCATATCGTTTCAGTGATTCACCATTTGGACCTTTTCACGACGGCGGAGATATCAGCTTTAACGGCGGTGAGATTCTTAAGGATGCGGATGGCTGTGGAACAATGACCTACCAGTGGGGAAACAACCATGGCTCTATTATGGAAGTGAATGGCAAATGGTATATTTTCTACCACAGACAGACTGGTGTAAATGAGTTTTCGAGGCAAGCGATGCTAGAGCCAGTCGATGTGGCTCTTGGCAAAGATGGATTGCTATATATTGGTGATGTCAAATATGCTGATGGAGAGCCGGTTTCATCGAGTGTAGTTGAAATGACATCGCAGGGGCCTCATATCAATGGCCTTGATGCATATAAATGGATTTCCGCGGGATATGCCTGTCATATTTATGGAAGTAAGACGAGAGCTTATATAAAGCCCGGATATGAGAAAGATGATGATATATCGACGCCTGTGGTTGATTTGACATCAGGAACAACGGTTGGCTTCAGATACCTTCAGTTTGGGGCTAATTCCCCTAAGACAGTTACTGCTGTTCTGGGTGAACACAAATCTCTAAGAGTCAATGTGAGAATTGATTCGTACAATGGCAAAATAGTGGGCTCCATGATTTTTGATATAAATGAATGTGAGAAGACAGTTACAATCACATCGGGTATTATTGGCAAGCACGCAATTTATTTTGAATTCATTTCGGATGAAAGTGGAGTAGTTGCTTCTTTTGACCGATTTACATTTGATGATTGATGTACTACAATCTGTTGGGGGGGAAAGATATATTTTGAGAGGACATCAGGCATGCGAGAGTATGCGTGTTGATGAATAATTCAATGAATCAGTCAAGCAAGGAAGCCAAGCAGGCAAATAAAAATAGACATGAAGCTTTTAGAAGCTATTATTGGAAAAAGCAGTGCGACACAATTTTTGCTATGTCCATAGTTTTTTTTGTGTTTTGCGTAAGCTTTTTCTTTTTTGTTGTTCCAATGGAACATTCGAAATTTCCTGATTTGGGAAGGTGGAAATATGGTATAGCAAGTGTAGGTCATATTGTGTCTGCGGCTTTTTCAAAATGGCTCGTTCTGACAAAGCGCATACCGGATAAAAAGAAGGCAGTAGTTTCAGAGATATTCACTTTTATACTTGGATTGATATATCTGTTGTGGGGAATATTCAGTATGGAAGTGGCTATTATTGAATATGGCAATCCGGTTATTCTCATGTACCTTATACTGATGGCTGCTATTACTGCATTTTTGTATTTCCCATTGAGATATTTCGTGGCTGTTGTTGCTATCAGCTATTCTTGTGCGACTGTATGCTTCGTGATGCATATACCGAATGTGAAGATGGATGCAACGACATCTATATGTGCGGTCGTGATGATGATTCTCTTTGGTGTGCTCTGTAACACCAGATATAAGTATGGTAGAGACAGATATGAGTTCGAAGCTCAAAATCGGAAGCTTATAGAAGAAAAAGAAGCCCAGAATGAAGAGCTGGAGGCTCAGAACGAAGAGCTAATTGCAATTAATCAGGAACTTAATGAAACAACTGAAAAGCTTACCAGGGCGCTTGATGACCTAGAGAGGAATACTGAGGCGCAGAAGAACTTTACCAATTCCATGAATCATGAACTCAGAGCGCCTTTGAATGGAATCATAGGCACACTGCAGGTAATGCTGATGAATGATAAATTGGCAGAGTCTGACAGACATTATCTTGAGCAGTGTATGTCGATGTCTAAATCGCTCCTGAGTATAGTAAACGACCTGCTTGATATTGCGAAGATGGGCGCAGGTGAATTCGAGATTTTCCCGGCAGCATTCGATTTGCATGAAGTAATTAGTAATATTGAAGGAATCTTTACAAATCAGGCGGAGAGCAAAGGCCTGAAGCTGAATATCGTGATTCCAGATGATATGGTATGCGGTCTGTATGGTGATGATTTCAGAATACAGCAGATCTTAACAAATATAGTCAGCAATGGAATTAAATATACTGCTGAGGGCTCTGTTACAGTTGATGTTTCATTTGAGAATGATACATTAAAATTTGTTATTTCTGACACCGGTCAGGGTATGTCGATTGAGTCGATGAAATACCTTTTTGTTCCTTTCAAGAGAATAGCTGAGGCTAAGAATAAGAAGATTCAGGGTACGGGTCTGGGAATGTCTATTGTTCTGAATCTGCTTAAGCAGATGCAGGGAACAATTGATGTCGACAGTGAACTTGGCAAAGGAACAACATTTACTGTTTTAATACCTAGCAAGATTACAGATGCAAATAATACCTGGGGAAGTTCTGTAAAACATGAAGCTGGTGACAAGGCAGAAGGTGATATAAATCTTGCCGGAAAGAGCATATTATACGTCGATGATACCAAGCTGAATCTGATGCTTATCAAGAAACTTTTAGCGGACACTGGCGTGAATGTAGTTACAACAACTGTTCCATCTGAGGGCCTCGGATTAGCGCAAAAAAATAAGTATGACATAATTATGACTGATCATCAGATGCCAGAGATGTCAGGCCCTGAACTCCTTGAAGCGATTCGTGAAAAGGCAGAGATTAATTCAGATACACCGGTTGTAATATTAACCGGAAACGCAGGTGCTGGAACTGAAGAACGGTACCGAAAAATGGGATTTACGGGATATTTGTGCAAGCCTGTATTGAGAGACAAATTACTGGAACTGATAAAAAAGACAATATAGTATTTTGGAATCGAATTCATGTTATTTTTTATCAAATACATGTTATGTGCGCTGGACAGTGGGTTCGGCGCACTTTTTTTCGCAGATTGTAAACTTTAGAGAAGAATCTGCTTGAAAACATATTCCTTTACAAATAGGATATCTGTGAAGAAGGAGAATTTGCTATGGCAAAAAGTGTTTTTATTACAGGAACTGGTACAGATGTAGGTAAGACATATGTGACAGGACTTATAGTTAAGAAACTGTGTGAAGCAGGAGTTAATGCAGCATATTACAAGGCTGCAATGAGCGGGAATGACAGAGATAAAAACGGTGAGTTAATTCCGGGTGATGCAAAATGGGTTAAGGACGCATCAGGGATGAAGCAGGAACTGTCAGAAACCTGCCCATATATTTATGAAACAGCCGTATCTCCACATCTTGCATCCAGGATTGAAGGTAATCCTGTTCGCATGCAGGTTGTAAAAGAAGGATATGAAAAAGTATGCGAGAAATATGAATATGTAACAGTTGAAGGAAGTGGGGGCATCTTATGCCCGATTGATTTTGATAATGAACGAATTCAGCTTGAAGATGTAGTGAAAGAACTAGGGCTGTCGTCAATAATTATTGCAGACGCTGGTCTTGGGACAATCAACAGTGTTGTTTTGACAGTTGAATATATGAAGAATCATGGAATGGATGTCAAAGCAATTATTTTCAACAACTATCATGAAGGAAATATCATGGAAGAGGACAATCGATTCATGTGTGAGCATATGACGGGAATACCTGTAATAGCATGCGTTGCTAATGGAGATACAGACCTGAATATTGATGCGGATAAGCTAATGGAATTATATAGTTAGCCTTGTGATTTATGAGCGCTGACAACAAGAATCTTATTATAGGGAGAACAAAAAATGATTTGGTATCCATATCAACAAATGAAGACAATGAAAGAACCCTACAAAATCGTTGATGCTGAAGGTGTGTATATATATACAGAGGATCAGAAACTAATAGATTCAGTATCTTCTTGGTGGAGCGTCATTCATGGCTACAGAAACCCAAAGATAACTGAAGCTATTAAGAATCAGGCGGATAAGTTTTCGCATGTAATGCTCGGAGGACTTACACATGATCCAGTTCAGAAATTGTCAGCTAAGTTGAGTGAATGGCTGCCGGGGGATCTGGATTATTGCTTTTTCTCTGATTCGGGAAGTGTTGCGGTTGAGGTTGCACTTAAAATGGCGCTTCAGTTCTATGTGAACAGAGGTGACATGAAGCGAACTAAAATAATGGGATTAACTCACGCTTATCATGGCGATACATTCAAGACTATGGAAGCAGGAGACGATGAAGATTATCATTTTATTCTTGAAGTGTATGGTGAGAATAAAAATGCGATTCATATAGATACTAATATTGAAGCGCTTGAGGAGGCTTTTGCCAGATATCATAATGAGTTGAACTGCTTTATAGTGGAACCTCTTTTGCAGGGAGCTGGTGGAATGCGTATGTATGACATTTCTTTCCTGAAAAGAGCGAGAGAATTATGCGACCAATATGATGTGCTACTGATATTTGATGAGGTTGCAACGGGATTTGGAAGAACCGGCTACAGATTTGTATCGGATGTAGTGTTACCTGACATTATCGTTCTTGGAAAAGCGCTTACTGGAGGGCATATAGGACATGCGGCGACTGTAGCAAATCACAAAGTGTATGAGGGCTTTTACTCGGATAATCCGGATAAGGCACTTATGCATGGACCGACCTTCATGGGAAATGCATTGGCGTGCAGCGCGGCACTTGCTTCCATTGAGTTGTTCGAAGAAGGGGATTATCTTGCCAGAATCAAGCATATTGAAGAAGTGACCAGGGAATGCCTGGAGGGCTTCAAGGACCCACGCATCAAAGAGATTAGAATCATGGGAGGGTGCGCCTGCATCGAAGTGTATGATTCATCTGTGCTGAACGGCTATCAGCAGTTTGCCTATGAGAGAGGCGTTTTTGCCAGACCGTTCCTAAGTTATCTGTATTCAATGGTGCCATATATAATCGAAGATGACGATCTTGTTAAAATATATGACACAATGAAGGCGTGGTTTACTGAAAACAGCATGCCATAAGTACATATACAGTGTTTGATACAAACATGACGTGCGGTTATTAATTCGTATAATGTGATGATTATTATAAGAGTGGACCATACGAGGAGGTATAAAAATGTTGAATTTAGCAGACCAGATTATTGCTGGAAAGAGAATAAAAAGAGGAGATGATCTGGAAGTTTTTCTGAAGGCAGATCTGAACGAACTATGCGAAGGGGCTGACCGCATTAGAAAGCATTTTGTCGGAGACAAGATTGATTTGTGCACCATCATAAATGGAAGAAGTGGAAAATGTCCTGAGGATTGCAAATATTGTGCGCAGTCAGCGCATAATCATACCAAATGCGAAGTCTATGATTTCCTTCCAGAAGAAAAAATTGTCGAAGCCTGCAAGATGAATGAGAAAGAGGGCGTTGACAGATTTTCGATTGTTACAGCAGGAAAAGCGCTCAGCGGAGAAGAATTCGACAAGGCTAT
>JAGHUF010000109.1 GCA_018064935.1 Candidatus Merdinaster equi
AGATGCGAATGTATGCATGGTGTATGGCGTTTGTTACAGGTGCTGCTTTTTCGGCCTACGATGCATATGAAACGGGAAGAATCAGAAGCTTTATAGGACTGCTTGTGTGCGGAGTTGCGGCTGCATATTCGCACTACTTTGCTTTTGCTGCAATACTGTGGGTACATGGGATTCTATTCATCGCATTACTTACTAAGCTTATTCGTGGCAAGAAAAAACAGCAGAAGATGCCTAGCGGAGATGCAGATTATGGGCAAAGTACCAGTGCTGAGCAATGTGAGGAAATGTGCAAAGTACTCCCGGGCAGACAGCTTATGTTTTACATAACGACCGCACTTTTATCAGTAATTGCTTATCTGCCATGGGTTCCGAAGTTTCTTGGACAGATTGGTGGAGTATCTGGTAGCTACTGGATTCCCGAAATAACCTGGGATGTGATTCTCGATTATTTCAGATGGATATTCGCGTCAGATTATCCGGGGACTGTAATCATATGTCAGATACTGTTTGGCGGATGTATAGTGTGGCTTGCCTTGAGCATTGTGCGAAATGCAGTCGTCCGAGATGCAGCTGTCCGGAATGCAGTTGCCCGGAAAAGAGTATCGAGCCAAGCTGAAAATCGGTCACAAAACAGTGCTACTACAATATACAATAATTCCATTTGTAAGAATTCTCCGGCAGTTCTTGCATTAGTAATTCCGATTCTTACAATTGTGACAGGAATAATGCTGTCGTTATTGATTCGTCCAATATTTATCATCAGATATGCAATGCCATGCATACCACTCTTATGTTTTTTTGCCGCACTGATGCTCTCAAGATTGAAAGCTGAGCATTTTGTACTTCTGATAGTATTCTTAACCAGCCTGACAGCGCTGGACTATAAGACGAATTACAGAATGGAGTACAAAGCTACTGATACAGACCGCACGCTGGAGTTTTTTGCACAGAATCTTGGAGAAAATGATGTGATTCTGTACAACTATCGCGTGTATGATTTCATCTATTGGTGCTACTGGCCGCAGGATAAGATGATATACATAGATGACCTTGATTATAGTGCGGGCTATGACCATATCTGGTTTATCCAGACAGTATACAATACGAACCCGAATCCGGATGCGCTCGCGACAAGTGGCTGGACCATGCAGTACATGGGTGATTATGGAATTGAGCAGAATGAATTCTGGCTGTGGGATATTCACAGGTAGGTGGGCACTAACAGGCAGGGCTAGAAATAACTGGTGATTCTAATTATAAAGTTATCTGCAGTCAAGCAGTCAAAACTACGTAGATGAAGCATGAGAATGGGAATTAATTCTATAGAAAACCAAGCAGTTTCAGATGAAAATATGAATGAAATAAAGAATAAAAAGGTACTTTCGGAAAAAATCAAAGTGCGTCTGATAAGCATCATAATCAGCATTATCATTGGAATATGTGTTGCCAGCGTACTAAATGACGCAGGGGCATTTAGACGCCATGTGAAAAATAAGTGTGCAACTACAAATGAGAATTACAGAACAGGAGATATTACTTCTGGCAAGGCGGCAATTCAGCCATTCACACCTGCAGAAAATAATCTTGCATCTGTAGATATACGACTTGATACACGGGGCGGTGAGTGCTCAAGTGGTATGGTTGTGGTGAGCGTTCTCGAGAATGCAATTCAGGTTGTATCAGTGGAGATTCCAATGACAGAAGTCCTAAATGACAACTGGACAACGATTCCCCTGAATGTAAGGCTTGATACAGCTAAGCAATATCTGCTTGAGATTAGTACTACTGGAATTAGTGGAGACGAAAACGCACCGATGGCGATTTACAGGCCGATTGCGCTTGATAGAATTGATGAAAATACGGATTTCTGTGCGTATAACGGAGAGATAATCCCGGGAGGATGTCTTGCTATAGGATATGATTATGTTCTTCAGTGGTCGTTCTGGGAGGTTATTACGTACGAAGCTTTCTTTGCATTTGTAGCATTAATTATTATTAGTGGAATTATCTATATTTCCGGTAGTATCAAAGGTAAAGGACGAGCCCCAAAAGACAATGGCGATGAATAATAATAGATTGGTGGGACGAACAAAATGAGACTTGCGATAATCACAGCGCGGGGAGGTTCAAAGCGAATTCCTCGTAAGAACATAAAAAACTTTCTGGGAAAACCAATCATCAATTACACGATTGATGCTGCGATTGGTAGTGGAATGTTTGATGAGGTAATGATATCGACAGACGACGATGAGATTGCAGAAATAGGTAAGGCAGCAGGCGCTGTGGTTCCGTTTATGAGATCGGAAAAGACGGCAAATGACTATGCAACCACGGCCGATGTTGTTGCTGAGGTGCTAAGCACATATGAGAAAATGGGAAGACATTTTGAGGAGGTATGCGTGCTATACCCAACAGCACCTTTTGTAACATCGGATGCGATAAAAGAGGCGATGGATATTTTGACTAATTCTGGATGCGACAGTGTGCTTCCGGTGGTGAAGTTTTCGTTTCCACCGCAGAGGTGTGTTGTCATCGGAGAGGACGGCAGAATCACGCCAAAGTGGCCAGAGTGCATGCCTATGAGAAGTCAGGATCTTGAGCCCTACTATCACGACTGTGGTCAGTTTTATTGCATACGTTCTAGCAGTTTTATGAAGCAGAACAAAATAGTAATGGATAACTGTATGCCTTTCATTCAGGATGAAATGAATGTGCAGGATATCGATACAGAAGAAGATTGGAAAATTGCTGAGATGAAGTATCGTATATTGCATCAGGGATGAGAAGGTGTTTGATTCAAATATGAGATATATCAAACCAGCGAAGGCACGCTCTCGCTGCCAGTCGCACGCAGCGGTGCGTAAGAAATATAACAGGACAGTAACAAAACATGAAACAACAAATTCAAATTGGAAATAGAATAATCGGTCCGGGGCAACCAGCATATATAATCGCTGAGATGAGTGCGAACCACGCGGGGAGTATAGATAGGGCAATTGAGATTATCCATGCAGCAAAAAGAGCTGGAGCGGACTGTCTTAAAATCCAGACCTATACACCTGATACAATCACGATGGACTGTGATAATGAATACTTCCACATAAGCGATGGTACGTGGAAGGGCGAGAATCTGTATTCATTATATGGAAAGGCATATACTCCATGGGAATGGCAGCCTATTCTGGCTAAGGAGGCTAAGAAGGTAGGTATTGATTTCTTATCGACACCTTTTGATACAACCGCTGTAGATTTTCTTGAGTCGCCTGAGATAGATATGCAGTTCTATAAAATTGCATCTTTTGAACTTGTAGACATTCCACTTATCAAGTATGTCGCAAGAACAGGCAAGCCAATCATCATGTCGACTGGTATGGCAACAAAAGAGGAGATTCAGGAGGC
The DNA here is from genome assembly GCA_018064935.1 of Candidatus Merdinaster equi. Taxonomy (GTDB): domain Bacteria; phylum Bacillota; class Clostridia; order Lachnospirales; family Lachnospiraceae; genus Merdinaster; species Merdinaster equi. Next base: position 3,400 of record JAGHUF010000109.1, read on the forward strand.
TGTTGACGCAGTATCACAAACTGGCAATGAGCAGCTTATTTTGCTCAAATGCAGCTCAGCATATCCGGCAAATCCGGCACAGATGAATCTATCAACTATTCCTGATCTTGCGAAGGAATTTGGAGTTCCAGTGGGATTATCGGATCACTCAATGGGACATTTGAGCGCTGTTATGAGTGTAACTCTTGGTGGATGCGTGATTGAGAAGCATTTTTGCCTTGGGAGGGATATAGAGAATCCTGATGCGTCATTTAGCATGACTCCAGAGGAATTCTCTGAGATGGTCAGAAATGTTCGTGATGCAGAGGCGGCAATTGGCAAACCATTCTATGGACCGATGGAAATGGAAATGAGTAATTACCGGTTTAGAAGAAGTATTTTTGTCTCTGAAGATATAAAGGCGGGCGATGTTATCAGTGAGGCAAATATTCGAATCATACGTCCTTCCGAGGGACTTAAGCCTAAATATTACGAAGAAGTCCTCGGAAAAAGAGCTAAGACAGATATAAGCAGGGGAACTCCACTCTCGTTTGATTTAGTTGACTAAATTTGGCAGGCAGAAAGGTTGCAGATGAAAAACACCTGGTTAAGGAAAGTTACAACTGAAGATTCAGATATTATATTTGCCTGGATAAATGATCCTGATACAAGGCGTTTTTCGCTCAATTCAGAGGCTATCCCAAGACAGGATCATGACGCTTGGTTTGCGAAGCGGATGGCTGATCAGTATTGCTATCACTATATGGTTATGAACCAGGATATTCCAGTTGGTGTTGTCAGGCTGGACCTTACAGAGGATGGAATATCAAGTGGTGAATTCAGAGTAAGCATAAATATTGCTCCCGATGAGAGGGGCAAGGGCTATGGCAAAAAAGCACTTACTCTCTTAGTTAAGCAGGCCGCTTGTGAAATCCCAGATGCCAGAATTCTGCATGCAGAGATTAAAATGCAGAATGTGTCATCGGTAAAAGGGTTTGAATATGCAGGATTCAAGAGGCTGTATGTGACAGGAGGAGAAGATCCGGTTGCATATTATGAGCTTACGATTAATCATTCTGGAATTGTATATTTCAGATGTGATGCGGGCAGCGTGATTGGATCGGGACATTTGATGAGATGTCTCACAATAGCGGATGCGTGCGATGCAAAGGGGCTTCTTCCAGTCTTTGTAATGGCATCTGGTGATATGGCAAGAATTGTCCAGCAAAGGGGCTATGTGTGCGTTGTACTTGGCACAGATTACAGCCAAATGTATCTGGAAATACCTGCGCTCAGCGCCGTTGTACCAGACGGTGCAACGATTTTTCTTGATTCATATCAGATTACGGACAGCTATATGGACAGCCTTCATGCGCATGATTATCACCTGATAAGAATGACAGACGGAGAGCGGATTAATAGCGATGTTGAATGTCTGATCAATTATAATCTGAGCGCAAATAAAAAAGAATATCCTACGTCGATGCTCAGGTGCCTCATTGGTCCAGACTATGCACCAGTCAGGCCAGCATTTTGCGATTTTCCTTTTGGTGTAACCGAGAATATATGTGAAATCATGATTACAACAGGAGCGACAGATCCATATCATATATCACTTGCGCTCCTGCAGCAGATACTTAATTCGGACTCATATAAAAAGGTTAAGCTTCAAGTAATATGCGGACAGTATAATACTGACCTGGAGGTTCTTAAAACACTTGAGAAAAGCTATGGTGACAGAGTTAGTATTGTCACGGGAGAAACAGATTTATCGAGCTATATGCGAAGAGCAGATTTCGTGTTTGCGGGAAGTGGAAGCACAGTGTATGAACTATGTGCAATAGGGGTTCCTTCAGCAGTGTTCTCTTTTGCTGATAATCAGATTCCAATTGCACAGGCGTATGGCAAAATTTTTCCGGGAATGAATCTTGGGGATTACAGAGAGAGCGGGTTTGAGATTGCAAAGCGTGCGATTGACGCGCTTGATAGCGTTTCAACACTCTTCACACGTCAGGCTATGAGCAGGAAGATGCAGGAGCTTGTAGACGGTAGGGGAGCTGCAAGAATCGCTGATGCTATTTATGACGTCATCTTCGCATAACTATATATACGCATGAGATATATCGAAAGCGAAATCATAACCAACGAAGGCACGCTCTCGCTGCTAGTCGCACGCAGCGGTACATAAGACGCTAAAACACAGCGTCTAAGTACCGGCGGCTCCAAAGCACCTTCTAATGGTTTATGATTTCGCTCTCGATAGCCGAATTAAACAGTATCCATATAGGATTAGAATATACAGATAGAGGGATTATATGGGTAACACCACAGTAGATGTTAGTACAACAGAAAATAAGAATTCAGCGGCTCCAAAGCAGCCGCGAGAAGCATCATATGAGCTCTTGAGAATAGCCGCGATGCTAATGATAGTTACGGTGCATTACCTGTCAAAAGGTGGAGTGCTTATTCCGATGACATCTCCGAATGCATTCG
>JAGHUF010000103.1 GCA_018064935.1 Candidatus Merdinaster equi
GATAGATGCAATTCATCTGAAGGTGGAGCTTCCTCGTGAGGGGAAGCTCCATATTCATATAGTTCGTATAGAGGATGGTGATAGTGTGAAAAATAAATTCAAACGTATATGGTTACTATTGACTGCGATAATTGTTCTATCGGCCAGTATCCTGGTTGGGTGCGGCAAGAGTGAAAGTCAGACTGTAGCAGAAGGAAATGTGTTGCCGCAGGTGACGGAGGCGATGCAGGAACCGACGCAGCAGCCTACAGAGCAGCCGACACAGGAACCGGCGCAGCAACCGACAGAACAGCCTACAGAGACACCGACACAGGAACCGGCGCAGCAACCGACTGAGCAGCCAACAGAGACACCGACACAGGAACCGGTGCAGCAACCGACGCAGCAGCCTGCAGAGCAGCCGACTCAGGAACCACAGGAACAGAAATTATCTGTTCAGGAAGATGGATATTACTATGATCTGGAACACGTTGTTTTGTATATAGATACATATGGCAAGCTCCCACATAATTACATTTCTAAAAAAGATGCGGAGGCCCTTGGTTGGAGTGGTGGATCAGTTGATCCATATAAAAAAGGTGGAGCAATTGGTGGCTCCAAATTCGGTAATTACGAGGGTAGTCTTCCAGAAGGCGCTAAATATACTGAGTGTGATATAGATACAAATGGTATGAGCAAGCGAGGAGCCAAGAGGCTTGTATTCTCCAACAATGGAAGATATTTCTACACACAGGACCACTATGAAACCTTCAGGGAAGTGGTTGTTGAAAATGGAACTGTTGTGATTAAGTAAGATGCGTGCAGTTGTCGCTGGAATGTGAGAAGGAAAGAGAATGAAGACATACATACTTGATTTTTTGGAGACGAATGTATCAGATTTGGAGGATGTACACAGATATATTGCCGTGATTCTGGAGTTTCCTGAATATTATGGGAAGAATCTTGATGCACTCTATGATTGCCTCACGGATATGGGAGAGTGTGAGATTCATCTGGCTAACTGGAGGCTGGTAACAAATTACTGCTGTGGCGCGTGCGGAAACAGAATTATGGATGTATTCCGCGATGCGGCTGAGGAAAATGGCAGAATACGGCTGATTTTTGAGTAAAAATATGCTAAAATATTAAACGATAGTGGGCATTTTTATACTATATCAATGCGCATTTAGTAATACGATTTGGAAAGGCATGGTTTACTCATGAAATATCATATTTTATACAATCCATATGCAGGCAATAAATCTGGGAAAAAAGCTGTCGATGAATTAAAGGAAATACTTAAGGGAGATGAGCTAGAACCCCTGGATCTCACAGTTCTGGATATGAAGGATTTTATTGGTAAGATTCCTGAGGATGAGAGCGTTATAGTTTGTGGAGGAGATGGAACCCTCAATCATCTTGCAAATGCATTTGACGGGGATGTTCCGGATAGGAAAATTTACTATTATCCATCTGGAACAGGCAATGATTTTGCAAATGATATCAAGGATGAGAGACTTGATAATGGTCTATATGAGATTCGCAAATATCTGATCAATCTGCCATCTGTAACGGTTAATGGGCAGGAATTCTTATTCCTCAACGGAATTGGATATGGAATTGATGGTTATTGCTGTGAAGTGGGAGATAAGCAGAAGACAAAATCAGACAAACCGGTCAATTACACCTCAATCGCCATTAATGGACTTCTTTTCCATTACAAGCCAACAGAGGCAACTGTTGTAGTTGATGGCAAAGAGCACAAGTATCACAAAACCTGGTTGTGTCCTACAATGAAGGGACGTTTCTATGGCGGTGGAATGATGATGTGCCCCAATCAGAAACGTGACGATCCGGATGGAAAGGTTACAGTTGCTGCAATATATGGTTGCGGAAAGGTTAAAACACTTACCGTATTCCCGACAATTTTCAAGGGAGAGCATATCAAGCACACAGAGATGGTGGATATGATTTCTGGAAAAGATATTACAGTAACTTTTAACAGACCTGTTGCGCTTCAGGTTGATGGTGAAACCGTGCTTGGTGTAACAACATACACTGTTCATGCGTGATTCATTCTGCAAAGAAATGGAGTTTATAACGGAGATTATTATGAAAAGAAAAATTATCGCATTATTTATATCATTAGTTGCAGTAAGTTCGCTGGCAATTGGATGTGGTGCAAATACAAATAATACTTCTGGCACAAATCAGACACAGGAGAAAGAAGAAATAACCCCTAGTCCGGAAGGTCAGATTACAGGAGAAGCTACAGAGCCGGGTAATATTACTGAAGGCGATGTACAAACCGATGAAGATGTACCTGTAGCGGTTGACTTTAGATTCAATCATTCATATGAAGGGGCATATGAAACTGGTAGTCTTGATGCGTTGGATGCTGATGGAAATGTAATCTGGACTTATGAATGCGGCAAATACGACGCGGCACAGCTAGACCAGATAGCGGATATAGGTAGAAATATTAATGGCTATTATCTGCTGGATGGAATGGATGTTGTCTGCCTTGAAGTGAGCGGAGAAAATGCTGGTAAAGTAGCATGGAGAAATTCTGATTTCAAGGGTGGATTAGGTAGCTTTTGCTATGGCGATAGTGGCGAGATTTTCTTGACCGGATATTTGGGCCCGGATCTGACAATAATTGCTGGAGATGGAACAACGATTGCAGAATATGGCAGTTTTGCAGCACTTGACATTAACAGTGATGTTGAAGGGATGACGGAACTGTATTGGCCATACCTCATTTGCTATGACTCCATGACAGGATTTGTCAGAATATTCTATGAGTCTAATTACGATGGAGTATGCCTGATGGCTACAGTTGATCCTGCAACTGGACGAATTGTAGCAATTGAAGAGGGCGATCCGGGTGCTGATTTGGCGAGAAACTTCGAGAAATGGTCATATTATGAACTTGGCAGATTTATGAGCGCACAGTTTGTATACCAGGCACCAGGTGATATTGGAACAGTTTACATCAATGTAAATGGCGATGGAAGCGGCTTTGAGGCATATCGCTATTATTACGATCCTGAACTTGATGAAGAAGTTAATATGAATTATACGGGACATATTGAATATGATTATCTCGACAATGATCCAACAAGTCGTCCAGACCTTCTGGAATTCATTTTGGATGAAACGGTTGACGAAACATTTACAGGCTGGACATCACTTGGTGGTTATGTAATCAACAAGGTGGAACTCACAGATGGTGTGGTTACAATGGAACTCCTGCAGGCTAATAATGGTGACTCGCTGTTTTCGATCTATTATGATGATTTTATGCCGATTTTCAGAAGAAATTCGCTGGTAAGCGATGTTGATTGGGACTAGTTTAGAACTGGTTTTAATAAGTGTTACTAAGTAAACAAACATGATAAGGAGGTACGCCGATGTTTCAAGAAGAAGAAAATCCGGATTTTGGAATGCTGGAAATAGGAAGTGAAAAATCTGTCCGCGTTGATATGGATTTTTTGCAGCAACAACTTGATAATAATCACCGAATCGACCCCAATCTCTATGTTGAGTATGATGTAAAAAGAGGACTGAGAGATTCGACGGGTAAGGGAGTACTCACAGGACTCACTGAAATATCAGATGTTGTAGGATATGATATTGAGAATGGATGCAAGATTCCCTGCGATGGACGCTTGTATTATCAGGGAATTAATGTTGAGGATATTGTCAAAGGGCAGAAGGACAGAAGATATGGATTTGAGGAAATTTCATATCTGCTTCTGTTTGGAAACCTTCCCTCTGAAAAAGAATTGAAAATTTATAAAGAAGTCTGCACCAGTATGCAGGATCTGAGCAACCGATTCGTAAGGGATGTTGTGATGAAGGCCTCTGCAGGCAACCTTATGAATGCTCTCCAGAGATGTGTTCTTACAATGTATGCTTATGATCCGGATCCTGATTCTATCGATGCACAGAATGTATTACGACAGTCACTTCAGATGATTAACAAGCTCCCTCTGATTGCTGTGTATTCATATCATTCTTATATGCATTTCCGCAAGAATCAGATGCTTATGATTAAGAATCCAGATCCTAATTTATCTCTGGCAGAGAATATACTCTATATGCTTAGACCGGATGGTAAATATACCCAGCTGGAAGCCAAGGTTCTGGACACGGCACTTGTGCTACACGCTGAGCATGGCGGAGGTAATAATTCGACATTTACAACTCATGTTGTAACAAGTTCTGGAACAGATACCTACTCTTCAGTATCTGCATCTATTGCGTCGCTAAAAGGACCAAGACATGGTGGCGCGAATATAAAGGTTCAAAACATGTTTGCTGATATTAAGGCAAACGTAAAGGATTGGAATGATGAGGAAGAACTGAAGAATTATTTAAGCCTCATTCTCGATAAAAAAGCTTTCGACGGAGCAGGACTTATCTATGGTATGGGACATGCTGTTTATACCTTGTCTGATCCAAGGGAGGTTATTCTCAAGGACTATGCGAAGAGTCTTGCACAGGAAAAAAACATGCTGGATGAGTTTGCACTGTATGAGAATGTGGAGAAAATCGCAGGCCGCATGATTATGGAGCGGAGAAGACTTCAGAAGAATGTCTGTCCTAATGTTGATTTCTATAGCGGATTTGTATATACAATGCTCGGTATTCCGGAGGAACTGTTTACACCGATGTTTGCGATTGCTAGAATGCCCGGATGGTGTGCACACAGACTCGAAGAGCTCATGAATGCAAGTAAAATAATCCGTCCAGCTTACAAATATGTAGGAGACCATGCGCCGTATATAGAGGCTGGTGAAAGATAATTAATTATGTGGTGGATTTGGCTTGTCCTTCTGTATGGTGTCCTAAAGGGCGTCAGAGAAATATGTAAGAAAAAAGCACTTCAGCGCAGTTCGAGCGCTGAAGTGTTATTTCTGTACAGTCTTATTTCATTTCTGTTTCTTATTCCGGATATCCCAAACGTTTTTGGGATGGAACCCATTTTTTATTTATATATTGCAATCAAATCGTGCATTATCTTTATTGCATGGATTTGCAGTTTTAAGGCAATTACAAAACTTCCGATTTCTTTATACGGAGTGCTGGATTTGTCGCGTGTCCTATTTGCGACTACATTGGGAGTAACAGTTCTTGGCGAGATGATGAGCACGCAGCACATGATTGGACTTGCACTCGTTTGTCTTGGTTTACTTCTGCTCAAGTGGTATCCGGGGATGAAGAAAACCAAGTCTGAATCGGTTAAACCTGTATATGTAATTGCTGCTCTAGTATCATGTGCTCTTAATGCGGCTTCAGGACTGATGGACAAGATATTGATGAAGGATATCAGTAGCTCACAGCTTCAGTTTTGGTACATGCTATTTCTGGTTGCAATGTATTTTGTATATATGCTTGTGACTAAGGCAGAAGTGTCAATAAAAAGAGGATTTTCCAATCCCTGGATATGGCTGCTTAGCATCTTGTTTGTAATTGCTGACAGGGCATTGTTCATAGCAAATGGCATGGAAGGCAGCAGTGTGACAGTTATGACGCTGCTTAAACAGGCTGGATGCATAGTTACGATTCTTGCCGGACGATTTATTTTTAAGGAAAAGCATACTACACATAAATTGATATGTGCTGTCGTGATTATTGTTGGAATAATACTGGGAGTAAAAAGTTAACAGAATGTTAACACATCATGTGGTATAATGTTTCGTATGCCATTGCCGTTTATAGGGGACATGTGCTGGCAAAAATCTATGGAAATAATTGTTTGGAAGAGGCAAACTTGATGGATTTTTTTGAAATATTAAAGGCAATATTGTTTGGTATTATCGAAGGAGTGACCGAGTGGCTTCCTGTCAGCTCAACAGGACATCTTATTTTGCTTAATGAATTTGTGAAACTGGATGTATCTGAGAACTTCTACAGCCTTTTTGAAGTTGTGATTCAGTTGGGAGCAATCCTCGCAGTAATCATTATTTTTTGGAAGAAAATATGGCCTTTTGGGAAAAAGAACAATACCTGCCCGGTAAAACAGACGGGATTACTAAGCTATGCAAAAAAGGATGTATTTGTTCTGTGGTTTCACATAATAGTATCATGTATTCCCGCAGTAATTGTGGGAGTTCTGTTTGATGAGGTGTTTGAAAAGTATTTCTACAACTATCAGACTGTGGCTATTACGCTAATTATTCTGGGAATCGCATTTATCATTGTTGAGATTATCAAAAAGGGATCAAAGGCCAAAATGAATACAGCTGCCGAAATAACCTATACAGCGGCGCTTATTATAGGCTTTTTCCAGTTGCTTGCAGCAGTTTTTCCTGGGACCTCAAGGTCTGGCGCAACGATACTTGGTGCGCTGCTAATTGGTGTTGCAAGAAGTGCAGCTGCCGAGTACACCTTCTTTTTGGCAATTCCAACCATGCTGGGTGCGAGCCTTCTGAAAGTAGTAAAGTGTGGACTTAGCTTTAGTACCAGCGAATATATTATTCTTGCAGTTGGAATGGTTACAGCGTTTGTTGTGTCTATGTTCGTGATTAAGTTCCTCATGCAGTTTATTAAAAAGCATGACTTTAAGGTGTTTGGCTGCTACAGGATTGTCTTGGGAGCAGCGGTGCTGGTTTGTGGATTCTTGGGGATTATTGGAGCCTGACTGGATCAGCGGGTTTGATTAAAAATTAGTATATATTGAGATTATGGCCATGGGGATGAGAGCCATATGAATGGGTTTACGCGAATAGTGTGTATCGTTAACCCAGAGATGGAGAAGAAGAATGAATAGAAAGAACTATGCGGTAATGATGGCGCTTCCGGGGAATGAATTCTCTACTAGCGTTGTTGAGGGAGCAGCTGAGGCGGCAAAGGAAGTAAATGCCAATCTGCTTGTTTTTCCAAATGGAATTCTTGATGCAAATAGTCCGGAATTCAATATGCTGTACAGATATCAGTATTCGACGTTGAGCAGCTTTCTAGGCTGCAAGTCTATTGATGGAGCTGTTGTAGAATATGGAACAATAAACCTGATGCTTAATGCTGATGCGAAGAGATCATATCTGTCGCAGATTAAGGGAGTTCCAACGGTACTTCTCGCAGAAAAGGCAGAGGGATTTCCAGGCGTATGCTTTGACAATAAAATTGGAATAAGAAAACTGGTTCAGCATCTTGTACTTGATCATGGATATACCAAGATTGGGTTCTTATCAGGCGCAAAAGATAATACGGATGCAGTTGCAAGACTTGAAGCTTTTAGAGAGGAATGTGACAATCTTGGACTCGCTATCGGCGATGACTGGATTGAATATGGTAATTTTACCTCTGAGGTAAGTGCCCAGATGGCGCATTTGCTGGGCAGACACCCTGATATACAGGTTCTTATGTGCGCCAATGATGATATGGCAATAGCAGCGTGCCAGTTCCTTCGCGATATGGGTAAAAAACCAGGCGAAGATATATATATCACAGGCTTTGATGACAGAGTAAAATCCAGACTCATGAGACCTTCACTAACGACAATCAAGGCCGATGCGGCGAAACTGTCATACAAGGCACTTAAGGCGATTGACAATAATGAGGATTTATTTGCAATAGAGGATGTTCCTACTGAAGTAATGCTCAGAAGGAGCTGTGGTTGTCAGAGCAGAGAGAGCGATGTTGAGGTTGAGGAAAGATTCCGTATAGATGCCCTTAGCAAGCTTGAGGAACTGGAGAAGGACAAGGCCTTCATGGGCGAGGTTGAGTTCGTTATGAAGGAGACCCTGCTTCATATGGATGAGGCTGCCGGATGGTCGCAGGCAATTCTGAAGGCTTTTGGCAGAATGGGAAGTCATAGGAGCTTTCTTCTTTTTTATGATAAACCGGTAGAGCATAAGATTAGTGACAGCTGGAAAATGCCGGAAAAACTGAATCTGTGTGCTTCGATGATTGAGGACAGATTCAATTACTATGAGCCTGGCGAGAAGGTGTACATGACAGATGAGCTTTTCAGAGCTGATTTCATGGACTCTACAAAGGCTATGACGATGTTGGTTTTGCCAGTATTCTTCCTTGAAAAACAGATGGGCTTAATCATTACTGAATGTCCTATACAGTTTGTTCAGTTTGCGTTCCCTATGGGAAGCATGATTAGCAATATGATCGAAATGATTCATACACAGCAGGAAAACAAGAGGATTCAGGCAGAACTTGTATCCGCTAATCAGGCCAAGAGCCAGTTCCTGGCAAGCATGTCGCATGAGATTCGTACTCCGATTAATGCAGTCATCGGTATGAATGAGATGATTAAAAGGGAGAGTACTCAGGAAGAAATTCGTGGTTACTCGGCGGATATTGGAAGTGCTGCTAGTAATCTTCTTGGAATTATCAATGATATTCTGGATTTCTCGAAGATAGAGTCCGGCAAGATGACAATTATCCCTGTGCCATATCATCTTGGCAATACAGTAAAGTCGTTGTTTAAGCAGCTTTCCTTCAAGGTTATCGAGAAGGATATCAGCTTTGAACTCAATATGAATGAGGACCTTCCGGCTATCCTCAAGGGAGATGATCTGAGAATTAAACAGGTCATAACCAATTTGCTCAGCAATGCTGTTAAGTACACTGACTCGGGTAAGATTATTCTTGAAGTCAATGGTAAGCTTGTAGAGAACGGCCTCATTTTACATGTCGCTGTCAAGGATACCGGCATTGGTATTCGCGAGGAGGATATGAAGAAACTCTTCGAGAAATTTGAAAGAGTAGACGAGACAAGAAACAGATCTATAGAGGGAACAGGGCTTGGACTTAGCATTGTCTCCGGCTTCCTGCATCTTATGGGATCTGAACTTAGAGTTAAGAGCGAGTATGGTAAGGGTTCGGAATTCTATTTTGATCTTTTCCAGGAAATTGAAGATGCGACACCATTGAGGTCTTATGTGTCCAAAGAAAAACGTCATGGATCAGAAGGCCGTATCAAATATATTGCTCCGGGTGCACGAGTGCTTCTCGTCGATGACAATCCAATGAATCGTAAGGTTATCAAGAATCTTATGAAGAATACGCAGGTGGTTTTCGATGAGGCAACTAATGGTAAAGAGTGCGTAGAGAAGTACGCGAACGACAAATATGATGTTGTGCTTCTTGATCACCTCATGCCTATTATGGATGGAATCGAGGCAATTAACCGCATTAAGGAATTGCCGAATTATGAGAAGGGCAAGCCTCCGATTGTAGCGCTGACAGCAAATGCAATTTCAGGAATAGAGCAGAAATACAAAGATGCAGGTTTTGATACATACCTTGCAAAACCGGTATTACCAGCTGTTCTTGATGAGATGATGGTCAATATGCTTCCGAATGTTGAATTCCTTAAAGAAGACTAGGATATCGTTTGGAGAAAGGCACCGTGAAGAAGCGTTGAGGCAAACAATTTCATGAGGAAAATACAGAAGATTTATAGTACAATAATATGAGGGAGTAACGCCAACTTCAGTCGGGATTAGAACTGAAACTTGGCATGCAAAAAATAAAACAAAAAAGGAGAGGTATTAAGAGTATGGCAGATTGGGTAGTTATTATGCTGATAGTAATAGCAAGTGTTGAAACTCTGGCTATTATCTTGCTGGCAGTCCTTTTTGCAATGCAGAAGGGATCCGTATCTAAACTGGCGGCTAATGCAGCTGAGGTTGCTGGTAAGAACATGGAGGTTGAGGATATTAAAGTGTCAGGTGGCGGAAGCCTTGGGGAACTGGCTAAGAATATCAATCTTATCAAATTGAACCTTCGTGCATTTGTTGAATCGACAAAGGGAAATGTAATAACGCTGACAGATGCTATCGGTGTTCTTCAGGGGGCAACAAAGGAAACACAGAATGGTGTAGGGCAGACATCTGAAAGCCTTAATACAGTTGCAGATAAGGTTTCTGAGCAGCTTGCACTTGTTAAAGATAACCTGGATATTATCGAATCAAATAATGGTCAGCTTGAAGAAATAGATCAGGCGATGGCGCAGATTCAGGATACTCTTGGGGAAACAGTTGGAAGCTGTAACGAAGGAATAGCTAATCTTGAACGATATGAAGCTGGAATGACACAGATTCAGAATAATCTTAATCAGTGTGTGAAGATTCTGGATGAGTTCAGCGCTCAGATTAATCAGGTTAATTCGATTGGCGAATTGGTTATTGATATTAGTGAAGAACTTCAGCTTCTTGCACTCAATGCTTCTATCGAGGCTGCGCGTGCAGGCGAGGCTGGCAAGGGCTTTGCAGTAGTATCTCAGGAGATGGGAGTTCTGTCTGAGAAGACTAAGCTCAATATGGATGAAATTACTGGAATTCTTGGCAAGGTTACCGAGTCAAGTGAGCTTGTAAATAAGAGCATCATGGAATGTAATGATGCATTTAATGCAAGTGCTGCAGTATTCAATGATGTTAGTGGTTCACTCAGAACAATTAGTTCACAGTCAGGCGAAATTGATTCTAAGATGCGTGATATCACAGATAAATATTCAAGAATTGCCAATAACTCTGACCTGTCAAAGGGAAAGGCAGAAGATTTGTATTCTGCTTCGGAAGTTATTTCGGATTCGACAAGAGATATCGTTGCTGTTTCTGAACAGACTTCTGCTGAGGCAACACAGATTGCAGATAATGTTGAGTCACTTGAGAACATGCTTAGCGGAATCCGTAATCTTATTGGTCAGTTCAAGACAGGTATTATGCCTACTAAGAAAAATAGAACCAAGAAGGTTCGCATTGCTTTCTTCAGTAAATTGGATAATTACTTCTGGTTTGCAATTAGACGAGGAGTGTCATATGCGGAGAAGGAACTTAGCGATAACAATGTAGAAATTTTGTATTTCCCATATAAGGACGATATAGAAGAGAAACAGTTCCCAGATGATGTTGAGAAGTGCGTAAATGAGGGAGTAGATGCAATTATCTATCCTGGATTTTTAACACTTGCTGATAAGCAGATTGCAGCCGGAGCATCAAGAGGAGTCAAGATTCTTACCTATAACTGTGATTGTGGCAAGTCAATTAAGAGACTTTCATGCTATGAGCCTGATCAGGAAGAGGCTGGAGTTATGGCAGCAGATGCAGCAGCAAAGGCACTCGGAAGAAGCGGAAATGTTGCAGTTATTCTTGGAGACAAAACAGCAGCTGTTAATAAAATCAGATACGAGAGCTTCCTGAACAGACTTAAGAGTAACTACAAGGATATTCAGGTTGTTAATACAACAGAGGTTTCTTATAACCCAGAGAAGACATATCAGCAGGAATTAGATCTGCTCAAGAAGCATCCTGAAATTGATCTTGTATACTCAACAACAGGTATGCAGATCCAGCTTGCTAAGGCAATTGAGGATGCAGGAAGAAGAGGCAAGGTTAAGGCAGTTGTATTCGATCAGAATGATGAAATCTTCAGCTACATCAAGAAGGGCGTTATTGCTGCAGCTATTGACCATGATCCATTCAGCCAGGGACATGATCCAATTATCTATATGTACAATCATCTTGTTGATGGAATGGTTCTTCCAAATGATAGAATTAAGTGTAAGGCAAGCGTTGTTGATAGCGACAATATAGCAGATAGAATTAGTGCAGGCTGAGTTTGAGGATACTGGCATCTCTTCGCGACTGGTTGCTCGGAAATGAGGAATAGTATGGAATATCGCAAGGACAGGTATGGTAATTTAATATCTCAGCTTGGATTTGGCTGTATGCGCTTTCAGAAGAAAGGTGGCAGCATAGATTATGAGCTGGCGAAGGAGCAGATAAGGCTTGCGATTGAAAAAGGTATAAACTATTTCGATACCGCGTATATCTATTCTGGGAGCGAAGAGACTATAGGACGCATTTTCGAGGAGCTTGAGTGTCGAGATAAAATACATATTGCAACGAAGCTTCCTCAATATATAATCCGCTCAGACAAGGCAATTGATAAGATTTTCAATGAGGAGTTAACCAGACTCAGAACCAATTATGTTGATTATTATCTTATGCATATGTTTACAGATTACTCCGAGTGGGAGAATCTTAAGAAGCATGGGATAGAACAGTGGATTTCAGATAGAAAAGCTGATGGTTCGATAAAGCAGATAGGTTTCTCTTATCATGGCGAGACAGAAATGTTTCTTAAAATACTAAATGCGTATGATTGGGATTTCTGCCAGATTCAGTATAACTATCTTGATGAGAATACACAGGCAGGGCGAAAGGGCCTTGAAGCAGCACATGCCAAGGGAATTCCGGTTGTCATTATGGAACCACTTAGAGGGGGAAAATTGGTTAACCTACCTGATGCGGCTAAGAAAGTGCTTGCAGAAGACAGTCATGGATATTCTGCAGCTGAGTTAGGGCTTAGATGGCTGTGGAATCAGGAGGCGGTGTCGGTTATTCTGTCAGGAATGAACACCAATGAAATGGTGGAAGAGAATACAAGAATCGCATCTAACGCTCAGCCGGGACATTTCACCAGCGAAGATTTTGAAATTGTTGAGAAAATCAAAAGTATCATAAGAGAGCGTGAGAAGGTCGGATGTACAGGATGCCGTTATTGTATGCCATGTCCTAAAGGAGTCGATATACCGGGTAATTTCTATTACTACAATCTCATGTACATGGAGAAGAAGTCTGCGGCAAGATTTGAGTTTGCTCAGAATATGGGACTTAGAAAAGATCCCGGATTCGCATCACAGTGTGTCGGATGCGGAAAATGTGAGCAGCACTGTCCACAGCATATTCAGATACGTGAATGTCTGAAAAAAGCAGATAAAGAATTAAGACCACTTCCATATAAAATTGGAATAAATGTGGCAAGAAAAATGTTAGTTAAGTAGATTAATGAATGATATTGTGATGTGCAATATAAATTGGTCTATTACCAGCTGTTTCTGTGATGAATTCAAACACAGAAGTAGCTGTTTTTTTGTCGAGACCAGAGAAGGGTTCGTCTAAATAGAAGCTGGATGTTGGAGCGAGCATGGCGCGCACAAGAGCGACGCGCCTTTTTTCACCGCCGCTTAATGTATGGACAGGTCTATAGATCATTTCTTTAGTCAGAAGCTGCTCGAGTATTTGAGGAACTTTTTCATAGTACTCAGGAGAACATCCAAGCCTGACATTTCTCACGGCGTCGAGCTTGGAAAGTAGCCTGTCTTCCTGGAATAAAACACCTCTGTGCCCAGTTCTAATGGATTTAAGCAGTGTGGTTTTTCCACAGCCTGATGGTCCGGTAATCCAGTTTACATTAGGATGAGTTTCGTCTTTTTGCGATTCCAAATCAGGGCTGTGTTTTATGCCGGATAGATTCAATGAATCAGCAAAAGCACATGATTCTGGAGCTGAATTGGCAGCTGGCGACAGGTCGGCCACCGTTGGGGAACTGGTGCATGAGCGTGATGTAATGCGGTTTTTACGTACATTTCCCCAAGGCTTAAGTAAGAAAGTGAAGAGTGCGAGTATTATTTTTTCGATTATGACGCTTATGATGAGTATGGCTATGATATAAGCGAATACACCGGCAGTATCAAGAGAAAGCTTGGCGTCGTAGAGCAGGGTTCCGATGGTCTTAGAGCTAATGGCGATGAGCTGGGCGGCAATTCCCGATTTGAAGGCCATTCCTATCGACACCTTGAACGTTGCAAGTATTGACGGTGCAAGAAGTTCCTTGTGGATGAAAAGTATGCGATTGACTCTGTTGATTTCCAGAGTTTCAGACATCTCAATAATCTGCGAATCCTCCGTCAGGGTGGCTTCGCGGACAGAATAGTAGAACTGGGGGAAAACAATAAAGAATACAACTGGTATTGCCAGGTAAGCGGAGCCGAGGCTTATTAGCAGAAGTACGACAATTGCGGCAATCGGTATGGCTTTCATCAGCGAGCAAAGCGGGCTGATCAGCGCGTGTAGGAAGGGTCTGCCGGCAAAAGAAAAACCAAGGGTAATTCCGAGAATCATTGCGGGAAAGAAACCGACCAGAATCTGCCACAGGGTGCCCCAAAGTGACTGATAAAAGGTTATGTCTGCAAGTTCCTGGATGAGTCTTGTAATCGACATGGTAATGTCAGGAAGAATGAGTGGTTTTGCAAGAATAA
This sequence comes from Candidatus Merdinaster equi, assembly GCA_018064935.1. Lineage (GTDB taxonomy): Bacteria > Bacillota > Clostridia > Lachnospirales > Lachnospiraceae > Merdinaster > Merdinaster equi. Next base: position 14,051 of record JAGHUF010000103.1, read on the forward strand.
GGGCGGATATTTCCCAGACGGCAAGCCATATTAAGGCTGAGATAATGAAATATAATTTCGTGTGATTTTTATGCTTATTGATCAAGGTTTTATTGCCTTTTTTTAAACCATTTTCAAAACTATTTTCCAAACTAATTACCTCTTGTTTTGTAGTCTGTTGAAGAATTCTATTATCATCATATAACACGTAGAATTATATCTTATATGAGAATATTATCAAAGGCTGAAGTAATAGACATTCAACCGCGTCTATGGTATAATTTCGGTTGATTGTGAGCAATTCCGGATTATACCGAGACAAATTACATAGTAATTAATGCTTATATTAAGAAATATTATATTTTAAGGAGAAACATAAAAATGAGCGTAAAGGTTGAAAAGTTAGAGCACAATATGGCAAAGCTGACAGTTGAGGTTCCAGCAGAGGAGTTCACTGCAGCTATTGAAAAGGCATATCAGAAGAATAAGAACAAGATCTCTGTACCTGGTTTCCGTAAGGGCAAAGTTCCTAAGGCTATGGTAGAGAAGATGTATGGCAAGACAGTATTCTATGAGGATGCAACTCAGCTTCTTCTTCCTTCAGCATATGCTAAGGCATGCGAAGAGTGCGAGGAAGAAATCGTTTCTCGTCCTAGCATTGAAGTAACTCAGGCAGAGGAAGGCAAAGTATTCATCTTCACTGCTGAAGTTGCAGTTAAGCCAGAGGTTGAGCTTGGTAAGTATAAGGGCGTTAAGATCGAGAAGATTGAGACCGAAGCTTCAGAAGAAGATGTTAATAAGCAGATTGAGACTGAGAGAGAGAACAGCGCTCGTGAGATTTCTGTTTCAGACAGAGCAGTTGAGAATGGTGATATCGTAACTCTTGATTTCGAGGGATTTGTTGACGGCGTAGCATTTAATGGTGGTAAGGGTGAGAATTATCCTCTTACAATTGGATCTGGTGCATTCATTCCTGGATTTGAAGAGCAGTTAATTGGAGTTAAGATTGACGAGGAGAAGGACGTAAATGTAACCTTCCCTGAAGAGTATCATTCAGAGGATCTTAAAGGAAAGGCTGCTGTATTCAAGTGCAAGGTTAAGGAAATCAAAGTTAAGGAGCTTCCTGAGCTTGATGATGAGTTTGCATCAGAGGTTTCTGAATTTGATACATTTGCTGAGTACAAGGACGATGTTAAGAAGAAGCTTGATGAGAAGAAGGCAGCAGAAGCAAAAGATAAGAAGGAAGCAGCTGTTATCGATGCAATCATCGCTGATTCTAAGATGGATATTCCTCAGGCAATGCTTGATACCAGAATTGAGAATATGATGGAAGATTATGCACAGAGACTGTCTTCACAGGGACTTTCACTTGAGCAGTACTTCAGCTTCACTGGTATGAATGAAGAAACTATGAGAGAGCAGATGAAGCCTATGGCTGAGAAGAATATCCAGTCAAGACTTGTTCTTGAAGCTGTTGTTAAGGCAGAGAACATGCTTGTTTCAGACGAGGATTACGAGGAAGAGGTTAAGAGACTCGCTGAAGTATATCAGATGGAAGTTGATAAGGTTAAGGAACTTCTTGACGAGAGAGCACAGAAGGAAGTTAAGGAAGACCTTCTTGTTAAGAAGGCAGCTGCATTTGTTGTAGAGAATGCAAAAGAAGGAAAGTAATAGGAGCTAGGAAGTAGATGGCATTAATACCTTACGTCATTGAGCAGAATTCACGTGGTGAACGCTCATATGATATTTATTCAAGACTGTTAGAGGAACGTATTATTTTCCTCGGCGAAGAAGTTACAGATCAGTCAGCTTCAGTTATTGTTGCACAGCTTTTATATTTAGAGGCAAATGATCCTGAAAAGGATATTCATATGTACATCAATAGCCCAGGTGGTTCAGTAACAGCAGGAATGGCAATTTATGATACAATGCAGTATCTTAAGTGCGATGTTTCTACAATGTGTATTGGAATGGCTGCCAGCATGGGTGCGTTTCTGTTGTCAGGAGGAACAAAAGGCAAGAGACTTGCACTTCCTAATGCAGAAATAATGATTCACCAGCCTCTTGGCGGTGCACAGGGTCAGGCAACAGAGATTGAAATTGCTGCTAAGCATATTCTTCGTACAAAGGAAAAGCTCAATAGAATTCTTGCTGAGAATACAGGAAAGCCATATGAGCAGATTTGCGAAGATACAGAGAGAGATAATTGGCTCACAGCACAGCAGGCTATGGAATATGGTCTTATTGACCGCGTTATCACTAAGCGTGCTGATAAGGAAGAAGACAATAAGTAATCGGAGATAACTTAAGTGGCAACCAAGACAACTGATAATAAAAATGTAAGATGCTCTTTTTGCGGAAAGACTCATAACCAGGTTCGTAAGATTATTGCAGGGCCTGGAGATATTTATATCTGTGATGAGTGCGTTGGTATATGTACTGATATCTTGGAGGAAGAACTTGAGGACGAAGCATCTGAGTACGATAAGGATGATTCTGAAATCAATCTCCTGAAGCCAGTTGAAATTAGAGATCTTCTTGACCAGTATGTAATTGGACAGGAAGAGGCTAAGAAGGTTCTCGCTGTTGCTGTATACAATCATTACAAGAGAGTTATGGCTCAGAACGATGATGATGGTGTCGAACTTCAAAAGAGCAATATCATCATGGTTGGACCAACTGGTTCTGGTAAAACCTATCTTGCACAGACACTGGCTAAGATAATAAATGTACCATTTGCAATTGCGGATGCAACTACACTCACTGAGGCGGGATATGTCGGAGAAGATGTAGAAAACATTCTTCTCAAGTTGATTCAGGCGGCTGATTACGATATCGAGAGAGCTCAGATGGGAATTATCTACATTGATGAGATAGATAAGATTACCAAGAAGAGTGAAAATGTATCAATTACCAGAGATGTGTCAGGTGAGGGTGTTCAGCAGGCACTTCTTAAAATAGTTGAAGGAACAATTGCTTCAGTTCCACCGCAGGGTGGGCGTAAGCATCCACATCAGGAGCTTATCCAGATTGACACAAGTAATATTCTGTTCATCTGTGGCGGTGCTTTTGATGGCCTTGAGAAGATTATCGAGACAAGACTTGATAAGAAATCAATAGGATTTAACGCTGAGATTGCTGATAAGAGCGAAAAAGAAGTTGGCAGCCTGTTTAAGCAGGTAACTTCGCAGGATTTCATGAAGTTTGGTCTTATCCCAGAGTTCATTGGACGAGTACCAATTACTGTCTCGCTGGATGGACTGGATAAGGATGCACTTGTTAGGATAATGAAGGAACCAAAGAATGCTTTGATTAAGCAGTATCAGAAGCTACTTGGTTTTGACAAAGTTGAGTTGTCCTTTGATGATGATGCAGTCGAGGAAATTGCTGAGAAGGCAATTGAGCGAAAAATAGGAGCGAGAGGACTTCGCGGTATTATGGAGAAGTTGATGCTCGATGTAATGTTTGAGATACCGACAGATCCGACCATAACGGCATGTAATATTACAAAAGCCGCGGTTCTTGGTGAGGCGGAGCCGGAAATTATTAGAAAGAAAAAGAAATAGTTTTAAATGCCGCTTTTTATTATGAAGCGGCATTTTTTTATGAGAGACGCGTGGACAAAGGAGAAAGAGATGGTTATTAAAAGTGTTAATCTTGAAACTGTATGTGGAATAACAAGTACATTGCCAGATAATAGTCTTCCGGAAATAGCATTTGCAGGCAAGAGTAATGTTGGAAAGAGTTCGTTGATAAATGCCATTATGAATCGCAAATCCTATGCGCGTGTGTCAGAGAAGCCAGGGAAGACCCAGACTATCAACTTCTACAATATTAACGAGCAGTTTTATCTGGTGGATCTTCCGGGATATGGCTATGCGAGTGTTTCTGAGGAAACAAAGGCAAAGTGGGGCAAGATGATCGAGAAATATCTTCACAGATCCAAAATGCTCAGAGTAGTTTTTTTGCTGATTGATATCAGGCATGATCCCTCTGCGAATGATAAACTCATGTATGAATGGATAAAGGATCAGGGATATGAGCCAGTTATTATAGCTACCAAACTCGACAAAATCAACAGAAGTCAGCAGGGTAAGCAGGTAAAAGCGATACGAACAGGGCTTGGAGCTGGTAAAGATACAATCATTATGCCGTTCTCATCAGAAACTAAGCAGGGAAGAGAAGAACTATACGATTATATAGACCAGATACTTGAATTAAGTAAAAATGAATAAATATTCTATAAATTTATTGTATATATTATTGCGAAATATGCGCGCACTAGATACAATTGTGAAGTTGTATGTTTAATAAAACAATTAACAGTAATCAGCAGATTATCTGCAGACGGAAAAGAGGAAAAAAATGTTATCACTTAAGGAGATTAAGAAGGACTATGTTGCTGGAACATCAAGAGTAAATGCCCTTAAAGGTGTTTCTCTTAATTTCAGGAAAAATGAATTTGTTTCAATACTGGGTCCTTCAGGCTGCGGAAAAACAACCCTTCTTAATATAATTGGAGGTCTTGACCGCTATACAGAGGGTGACCTTATGGTTACCGGTAAATCGACTAAAGAATTCAAGAACAGAGATTGGGATACCTACAGAAACCATTCGGTTGGTTTTGTTTTCCAAAGCTATAATCTTATTCCTCATCAGAGCGTTCTTTCGAATGTAGAGCTTGCCCTTACGCTTTCAGGTGTAAGTAAATCTGAAAGAAGAAAAAGAGCGAAGGAAGCTCTTGAGAAGGTTGGACTTGGCGATCAGATTCGTAAGAAGCCTAATCAGCTCTCTGGTGGTCAGATGCAAAGAGTTGCAATTGCAAGAGCTATTGTTAATGATCCTGAGATTCTTCTTGCGGACGAGCCTACAGGAGCACTTGATACTAAGACAAGTATCCAGATTATGGAACTTCTGAAGGATATTGCAAAGGACCGTCTCATAATTATGGTTACACATAACCCAGAGTTGGCTAATGAGTATTCAACCAGAATTATCAACCTTCTGGATGGTAAGGTTACAGGCGATTCTAATCCTCTGACTGATGAGGAGTACATTCTTCAGACTAAAAAGCATCTTGAGGATATCGAGAGTGGTGAAACAGCGACGGTTAATAAGGGTAAAAAGAAAAAGACTTCAATGTCATTCTGGACTGCTACGAGTCTCAGTACTAAAAACCTTATGACCAAGAAAGGAAGAACCTTCCTTACAGCTTTTGCTGGATCTATTGGTATTATTGGTATTGCCCTCATTCTTTCACTGTCTAATGGACTTCAGGAATACATTAACAGAGTTCAGGAAGAAACACTTAGTTCGTATCCAATTACCATTCAGTCTGAATCTGTAGATTATTCTGCGATGATAACGACAATGATGGGAATGAGAGAAGCTGCCAGAGCTGAAGAGAGAGACACAGATACTGTTTATTCTAATAATATCATGACAAATATGATGAGCTCTGTGTTGGCAGAACTTACGCAGAACGATCTTAAGTCATTCAAGGAATATTTGGATGATGAAAACAGCGAGATTCGTAAATACATTAGTGATATTCATTATAGTTACTCTATTCCAATCAATCTTTATGTTGAGACAGATGCGGATGAACCTATTAAAGTTAATCCGGTCAACCTGATGCAGGAAATGATGGGAGTATCATATGGTTCATCATTTGGTTCATCAATGAGTACTTCAATGATGTCAAATTCAAGTGTTGTATTTACAGAGCTTCTTGATAATCAGGATTTGTTGAAAGCTCAGTATGACGTTGTTCAGGGTCGTCTTCCAGAGAGATATGATGAGATGGTTCTGTTTGTGACAGATAATAATGAAATCTCTGATTATTCACTTTATACCCTTAATCTAAAGGACAGAGACGAGCTGAAAGATATTATGACCAGTCTGGTCAAAGAAGAGGAATTCGAGACATCACAGTCATCTTATACATATGATGAGCTTCTTAACAATACATATAAGTTAGTTCTTCCAACTGATTATTTTAAATATGATGAGGATACACAGACCTGGAAGGATCAGTCAGATTCGACACAGGGAATGAAGGACATTGTAAAGAATGCAAAAGAAATTCGTATCGTAGGTATCCTTCGTCCAAATCCTGACGCAGTGGCTAACTCTGTCACTGGTACAGTTGGATATATGCCTTCACTTACCAGATATGTAATTGATGAGGTTGAAAAATCAGATATTGTACGCGATCAGAGAGAGCGTGAGGATACTGATATTTTCACAGGACTTCCTTTCAAGACTGAGGACGATGAGGAAGTTAAGTTCGGTATGGATGAGGTTCAGGCATATATGATGACTCTTCCTGAAGAGGAGAGAGCACAGATGCAGCAGTACCTTGCAGTCATGACTGAGGATGAAATTGTGACTATGTTTGCTGCAATGGCGGGCAAGGCGACAACTGATGCTACATATGATGGAAATATGGACATATTATGTGTAACAGATCCTGCGGCTCCTTCAAAGATAAATATTTATGCAAATACCTTTGAAGATAAGGATATGATTACCCAGATTATCGACCAGTACAATGCAGACATGGAAGCAGCTGGTAACGAGAATATGGCAATTACCTATGCTGATTATGTTGGACTGCTCATGAGCTCTGTCAGCACAATCATAAATGCAATTTCTTACATTCTGATTGCATTTGTTGGAATATCGCTCGTGGTTTCATCAATTATGATTGGTATTATCACATATATTTCAGTGCTTGAGAGAACAAAGGAAATTGGTATCCTTCGAAGCATTGGTGCATCAAAGAGAGATATTTCAAGAGTGTTCAATGCAGAGACGCTTATCATTGGATTCTCAGCGGGACTTCTTGGAGTTGTGGTTACAATGCTACTTGATATACCTGCTAATATAATTATTGAATCGCTTTCAGGAATATCTAACGTTGCAAAACTTCCTCTGGTTGCTGCAGGAATTCTGGTGCTGATCAGTATGTTCCTCACCTCAGTAGCGGGACTTATTCCGGCAAAGATTGCGGCTAAGAAGGATCCTGTTGTTGCACTTAGAAGTGAATAGTTTTGTTTTTGAAATCATTATAGATAAATATGCAAAAGAGCATCGCACAAAGGCGATGCTTTTTTGCTATAATAAAAAAGTGGCGTTTGTTGATGCTATTTATTTAAGGAGGATAATGTATATGAAATATTATCTGGAAAATGATGAGATACGAATCTGTGTAAACAGTTTTGGAGCTGAACTCACCGAAATCATTGATAAAGAGAGCGGACAGAGCTATATGTGGAATGCTGATCCAGCATTCTGGAAGAGAACAGCACCTGTGCTTTTTCCGTTCGTGGGTAGTGTTCGCGATAAAAAATATAACTACATGGGACAGGAGTTCCCGATGGGACAGCACGGCTTTGCAAGAGACAATGAATTCAAGAGGATTGCAGATGTCAAAGGAAGCCCAATAGACAGCCCTGCTAAGGGGGAGAAGGTTCTTGAAGACGGCTCAATCGCTGCTGCCGGAGATATGATATGGTTTGAATTCTCAGACAACGCAGAAACGGCTAAGGTATATCCATTTGAGTTTATTCTGCGCCTGGGCTACGAGCTTGACGGAAGAGATGTCATCCCTCACTGGGTTGTTATTAATCCTTCTGAGGATAGCGAATTATACTATTCACTAGGTGGACATCCGGCATTTATGTGTCCGGCCCTTGTTCCTGGTGAGAAAGACAAATATGAACTTGTTCTGTTCAATAGAGATTATGAGCCAGTAACCAAGTTTATAACTTCTGTCATTGGCAATGGCGGATTGCTATCTGATGTAAAAAAAGAAATAAAGGCTCCAGAAGGAGTAGTTGCGATTACTCCCGAATTATTTGCTGAGGATGCACTAATTATCGAAGATGGAAGCGTAAAGGGTGTGGGACTTGCAAAGGCTGGTGAGGAACCATATCTTACAGTTTTCTTTGAAGCACCTTTGGTGGGGATCTGGTCGCCACCGGGTAAGAATGCTCCCTTTATCTGTATTGAGCCATGGTATGGAAGAGCAGATAAGGAAAACTTCGAAGGAAGTCTTGAAGAGCGTGAGTGGGGGAATGTGCTTACCCCAGGAGACAGCTTCCATACAAGTTACACAATTATGGTATAAAGCTAGTCGATATACACTGTTATCGAAGTGTGTTACAATACAATAGTTGCCAGATTGATGGCATAAAACAAAGAGAATGGAGAGTATCAAAGTGAAGGCAGTAAATCTTGAAGCTGAATTAAGCAGTACAACATACCCTGGTAGAGGAATTATCATTGGCAGATCCGCAGATGGAAAGAAGGCGGTAACTGCATATTTTATCATGGGAAGAAGCGAGAACAGCAGAAACAGAGTTTTTGTTACAGATGGAGATGGAATCCGCACTCAGGCATTTGATCCCAGTAAGCTTACAGATCCTAGCCTAATTATATATGCACCAGTTCGTGTACTTGGAAATAGCACCATTGTTACAAACGGAGACCAGACAGATACGATATATGAGCTTATGGAAAAGGGACAGACATTTGAGCAGTCTCTTCGTACGCGTGAATTTGAACCTGATGCTCCAAACTATACACCTAGAATTTCAGGAATAATGAATGTTGAGAATGGAAAATATGACTATGCAATGTCTATTTTAAAGAGCAATCAGGGAGATCCATCTTCTTGCAACAGATATACATTTGCATATGAGAATCCTAAGGCTGGAGAGGGAAGGTTTATCCATACATATCAGATGGATGGCAATCCACTTCCTTCATATGAAGGTGAGCCAACACTTGTTGATCTCAGCGCAGAGGATACACTCGATTCATTTGCTGACAGAGTATGGAATAGCCTGAATGCAGATAATAAGGTGTCATTATTTGTGAGATTTATTGATATTGCTACAGGTAAGGCGGAATCGAAGATTATAAATAAGAATAATTAATTTATAAGCAAATTTATGGAAAGGGCACGAATACTAAAATGAACGAACTCGAACTGAAATATGGATGTAACCCAAATCAGAAACCAAGCCGCATCTTTATGGAGAATGCCGCAGAGCTTCCAATAAAGGTTCTCAATGGTAAGCCAGGATATATCAATTTTCTTGATGCCTTCAATGGCTGGCAGCTTGTGCGCGAGCTGAAGGCAGCAACAGGACTTCCTGCAGCTACTTCTTTTAAGCATGTTTCACCCGCAGGTGCAGCAGTTGGTCTTCCTCTTACGGATGTTGAGAAGAAGATTTATTGGGTAGATGAGAAGGTTGAACTCACACCACTTGCAAATGCGTATGCAAGAGCCAGAGGTGCAGACAGAATGTCTTCTTTTGGTGATTTTATTTCTCTTTCAGATGTTTGTGATAAAGCAACTGCGCTTCTTATTAAACCAGAAGTATCTGACGGTGTAATTGCTCCGGGTTATACAGACGAAGCTCTGGAGATTCTTAAGGCAAAGAAGAAGGGTGGATACAACGTAATTGAAATAGATCCAAATTATGTTCCAGATCCTGTTGAAAGAAAGCAGGTATTTGGAGTTACTTTCGAGCAGGGAAGAAATGAGCTTAAGATTGATAAGGATTTCCTGAGCAATATCGTTACTGATAATAAGGAACTTCCTGACAGTGCTAAGATCGATCTTATCATTGCACTGATTACACTCAAGTATACTCAGTCTAATTCTGTATGCTATGCAAAGGGTGGTCAGGCAATTGGTATAGGAGCAGGACAGCAGTCAAGAATTCACTGTACAAGACTTGCTGGTTCTAAGGCTGATAACTGGTATCTTCGTCAGTGTCCTAAGGTAATGAATCTTCCTTTCAAGGACGGTGTTGGACGTGCTGACAGAGATAATTCAATTGATTTGTACATTGGGGATGAGTACGAGGATCTTCTTGCAGACGGAACCTGGGAAAAATTCTTTACAGAGAAGCCAGAAGTGTTCACAAGAGAAGAAAAGAAGGCATGGCTTGCAGGCAATACTGATGTAGCACTTGGTTCAGATGCATTCTTCCCATTTGGCGACAACATTGAGAGGGCACATAAGAGTGGAGTTAAGTATGTTGCACAGCCAGGCGGTTCTATCCGTGATGATAATGTCATTGAAACATGTAACAAGTATGGAATGACAATGAGCTTCACAGGTATTCGTCTGTTCCATCACTAAATGTAATAGATATATCGAATAAAAATAGATAATCAAGGTTGTTGACCTCCCTTCCGGAAAATCCGGCAGGGAGGTTTTTGATTGATGCGAAAAGTCATTATTTAGTGTAAAATAAAATGGTAGTATTTTGACTGTTAGTATAGGAAATAGTGAGCCAATACTGATTAGGATATGTTCTGGGGAGGAAAGAAAATGAGATATAGTTCGGGGGAAAAATCGAGCCATTCAAGAAGGGTTAATAGTATTCTGAATGTTCTATTGGCTTTGATTATTATTTTTTATACGGCATATGGTACGGGAGTGTCCGCCTATGCAGAGGAAAGTATAACAGAAGCTGACCTTGAGGCTTATGTTTATTCGGCAGAAGGAGCTGAAGTTTTCACTGCTCCAGATGTGTCGACCTATTATACAAGTGTTCCTAAGAATATGATTTTTCATGTAACAGGAATTACCAGTAATAATTTTTACCGTATTTTGTTTGATAACAAGACCTATTATATATATCAGGGCGGCGTATCAACAATGACAGATACATATGCCTACAAGCTTTTGGGATATCAGGCCAATGCGGCATATGCTGTGGATTTAAAAACTGGAACAGTTCTGTTCGACCAGAATTCATTAAAGAGACTGGAACCGGCAAGTACTACAAAAGTTCTGACTGCTCTGATTGTTCTGGAAGCCTGCGAACTGGGGATGCTGACTCTTGATACTCCAATAGCAATGACAAAGAGCTCGCTCTCATCGCTTCCGAGTGATGCCAGCCATGTTAAGCCTATTCTCAAGGTGGGCGAAGTTCTTACTGTTAGGCAGATGCTGGAGTGCTTACTGATATCATCTGACTGTCATGTGGCTGATAGATTTGCCGAAGTGATTTCCGGATCAAAAGAGAAGTTTGCAGCGCTTATGAATCTTAAGGCCGCACAACTTGGTTGTGTTGATACTAACTTCATTGAACCGTCTGGTTATCCCGACAGGAAGCATTATACTAATGCATATTCACTTGCACTGATTGCAAAAGAAGCACTGAAATATCCTGTGTTTAGAGAGATTGTTGGAAGTCAGAAAATTGTGATTCCTGCAACTAACTTAACTCCGGAAAGAATCCTTAATAGCACTAATTTATTACTTGATTCAACATCACCTTACTTCAATGCTGCTGCAAAGGGATTAAAGACTGGAACCGCAAATCGAGCAGGGGCTTGCCTTATTACATATGGCAATGATGGAGTAAACGAAGTTATTACAGTAATTCTTGGATCTGGTACCAGGAAGATGGCTGATGGAACAACCGTTAAGGGCCAATTTTATGAGAGTGGAAGATTACTCAACTATGCGCTTGTTACTGATGCGCTCATCAAGAATCAGCAGGCAGCAGGTAATCATTAATAGTGGTATGAGCAGAACCCATTCTGCTTGTATGGCGTGATCTTGTAGATGCATAAATGAATGGAAATAAGGGGGATTATGGCGAATGATAGTAAGGCAGGAGAAGAAAGTTGATTTTTTTCTCATAGTACTTGGGGTGCTATTGATAATCGTAGCAGGAGTTTTCACTTGGGTTTTCAATGGGGACAGAATTGCTTATCTTTTTGCAGAGCAGAATGTACTCGCTATGAATAGTAGCGAAATGGAAAAGGGTAAGTCTTACAAAATTGAAAATGGTATGGTCATTGATATGTATTATTTCAATGACAAGGCCGGTTACTATTTCATGGTGGCAATGACTCCTGATCATAAGCTGTTCGGACTTAATGTTGAGGCGGGAAAAAGAGAACTCCTCGAGAAGATGATGTCTGAATTCGATAATTATGTGGTTAAGGGTGGTGAAGATAATCTGCCAAAGACCAGTTTCGACGGAAAGGGTGGAATCTTCCCGATGAGTAAGGATGATATTCCATACTTTGATGAGAAGATTGCAGAACTCAAGAATAAAGCGGCATATGCAGAACTTTTGTCAGATGCTGAGCCTATGTATGTTTCTGTTGAACTTATTCCTGTTTCGAAGGTATTTAATCTGGCTTCAATATTCTGGTTTATTTTTGCGCTTGGAATGCTCTTTGCAGGAGGATATCTTATTGTGGGCGCCTTCCGTAAGAAAAAAGAGGCTGGGGATAATTCGGCAGAGGATGACAAAGACGAAACAAGCGAAGAAATAGCAGATGATGATGACAAAGACGAAACAAGTGAAGAAATCGTAGATAGCGATGAATAGTAATAATATTTAGATGAAAACAAGGAGGGAAGAACTATGAAGAAAATGGGGAGAATTGTGGCACTGTTGTTAATGGCATTTGCTGTTGTTATTGGTTTTTCAGCATTATCGCTGAAGAGCGAGGCAGCAGGTTATGTGAAAGTTGAAACAAAAATGCAATGTTCAGTATGGAGTGCACCTAATACTGCAGAAGGAAACAGGGTAAAGGTCATTCCTGCAGGATATACTGTATCAATTGACAATACCAAGGTTTATAACAGCACAGCTAATGATGGCAAGATTTTCTATAAAACTTCTAAAGGATGCTACATCTTATGCAAGTGCTTCTTTGAGAATGGAGTAATACCTTCAAGCGGAACTGCTGTTAAGCCTTCTACTCCAGTGAAAGAAGAGAAGAAGCAGACTCAGACAGATGGAAAAATTATTGAGGTTAATTCATCTAATTTCAAATCAGTGGTATTAGATAGTGACATACCTGTATTTATTGAGGTCGGAGGGGACTGGTGCATGTGGTGTGTAAGATTCATGCCTGTTCTTGAAGAAGCTGCGCAGAATTATAGAAATATCAAGTTTGTGCATATAACATATGATTCATCTCATCGTGATCTTTCTTTTGTTGAGAATTATATTCCAAGAAGCATAACAGGATTCCCAGGTGATCTTGTATTTAAGGATGGAAAATGCACTACACAGACATCTGGTTATATGAATGAAGATAACTTTGAGAAATTTATTAAGAATAGTATTCTTAACTAGGAGTGGGCTTGTAATGGCCGGAAGGATAGAAAAATGACACTGGATTGGAATGAATACGTTGAGAATGCGAGACAGATATCCTCAGAGGGATGTGTACTTCTTGAGAATAAGAATCAGGTTTTGCCACTGAAATCAGGGGTTAAGCTGGCTGTTTTTGGAAGGACTCAGAATAATTATTACAAGAGTGGTCTTGGCTCGGGCGGTATGGTTAATGTATCACGTGTAATAGGCATTCTCGAAGCATTAAAGGATAGCGGTAAGGCTAATCTGAACGAGTCTTTACTCGCGGAATATGCAAACTTTGAGGAAAAGAATCCATATGATGAAGGCGAAGGCTGGGGACAGGAGCCTTGGTGCCAGAAGGAGATGGAAATATCTGATGAGCTTGCCCAGAAAGCTGCGGAGGAGTCAGATGTTGCGCTTGTTCTTATAGGGCGAACTGCCGGAGAAGATAAGGATGCAAAAAATGCCCCGGGTTCATATAGATTAACCGAACTTGAAGAGAAGATGCTTGGGACAGTAAGAAACCATTTCAAATCTATGGTTGTCGTGCTTAATAGTGTCGGACTTATCGACCTGTCTTTCATTGATGGAATATCTCCAGATGCAGTACTTTTGGGCTGGTCAGGAGGTATGATAGGCGGTCTTGGAGTTGTTGATATTCTCTTTGGAGATGAATGCCCAAGCGGTCATCTTACAGATACAGTAAGCTATGAAATCGAAGATCACTATGCTGACAAAAATTTCGGTGATTACAATAGAGATTTCTATGAAGAAGATATCTATGTTGGATATCGTTATTTTGAAACCTTTGCAAAGAATCTTGTGAGATATCCTTTTGGCTATGGCTTGTCATATACATCCTTCAAACTGGCAAGCAAGGATCTCGCATTCACCAAGTGCGATGACTGGAAAGTCAGTGGAGCAGGAAGTACAAACAGGTCAAATTTAGCGGTGACTATTACAGTCAATACAACAAATAGCGGATCTGTTTCAGGAAAAGAAGTGCTTCAGCTGTATGTAGAAGCACCTCAGGGACAGCTTGGAAAACCAAGCAGAGTGCTTGCGGATTTCCATAAAACCAAGCTCCTTGCTCCAGGTGAGAGCGAAGAATATATTTTCAATGTTCCTGCGAGAGTGTTTGCTTCATATGACGATGAGGGAGTCAGCAAGGAAGGCAGTGCCTTTATTCTTGAAGCTGGCGAATACAAATTCTATTTGGGTGAAAATGTAAGAGACGCTGAATATGTTGGAAGCTTATCCCTTGAGAATATGGAGATAATAGACCAGCTGTACGAAGCGCTTCGACCTGTTGAAGCATTTGACAGAATAAAGCCACTAGAGGAGGCAGACGGAACTCTGACAGTGAAGAGATGCCCTGTTACTCTGTGTACAAAGGACATGGATGAAAGAAGGGCAGAGGAACTCCCTGCTGAAATTACTTCAAGCATGAATGTGGCGCTTCCGATTAGTGCTGATGACTATGACCGATTCGGAGATGATGAATATATTGATTCTATTGTTTCACAGCTTACAGATTATGAGCTGACATGCCTTGTTAGAGGTGAGGGAATGGGATCATCCAGGGTAACTCCTGGTACTGCAGCTGCATTTGCCGGGGTATCGGATTCGCTAACCGAGCGCGTTGGAATTCCTGCCGTGTGCTGTTCAGATGGACCTTCGGGCATGAGACTTGATTGCGGAATGAAAGCATTTAGTCTTCCTAGCGCAATTATGATGGCCTGTACTTTCAATGCTGAGCTTATTAGAAATCTGTATGCATGTACAGGTAAAGAGATGATTACCAATAAGGTTGATTGTCTGCTTGGACCTGGAATGAATATACATAGACATCCATTAAATGGAAGAAATTTTGAGTATTTCTCAGAAGATCCATATCTCACAGGTGTTATGGCAAGAGCCATGGTGCAGGGACTTGAGGATAGTGGCGTGTCTGGTGTGTGCAAGCATTTTTGTGGAAATAATCAGGAGTACAGGAGACATTTCCTTGACAGCGTTATTTCTGAGAGAGCTCTTCGAGAAATATACCTCAAAGGTTTTGAGTGGGTTGTCAGAAATGGTGAAGCTGACTCAATCATGACGACCTATGGAGCTGTAAACGGTTTATTCACTGCTGGCAATTATGATTTAAATACCAGTATCCTGAGAAAACAGTGGGGATTCACAGGTATTGTGATGACGGACTGGTGGGCAAGTATAAATGAGAGAGGCCAGAAGCAGGACAAGGTGAACTTTGGTGCCATGGTTCGTTCTCAGAATGATATGTACATGGTTTGCCCTGATGGAGGAAGTAATGCCAGTGGAGACAATATAGAAGAGGCATATGCGAGTGGCCTAGTAACTAAGGGCGAGCTTCAAAGAACTGCAAAAAATGTAATTCGCTTTGCACTTGGAACTCAGGCAATGAAGCGTCTTATGGGCATGCAGGAGAAGGTTACCATTATCAACAGACCTTCTGAAGATATGGATGTCAATCTTGATGATGTTGAATTTATCAAGATGGATGGGGATATCACGATTCCGCTTGATACGAAAGACAGTAAGGCTGGAACCAATTACATCCTTCCGTTTGATATGAGCAAGCTTGGAACCTATGAGATAACTATTGTGGCTTCATCTCCACTTGGAGAACTGGCGCAGATACCTGTTACGTTATTCTACACCAGCTTCCCGCTTCGAAGCTTTACCTTCCACGGAACGAACGGTGAAGAGATGGAAATCGCGAGAACAGCTGTATTAAAACAGCGTTTTGCGGTTATGAGATTATATGTTGCAAAGAACGGACTTAAGCTAAAAGAGATACGCTTCAAATTCTTGAATGAAGAGGGGACTATGAGTTTCCTCGAGGATGGACTTAAGGATAATTCTGAAGGGAAGTAACTGGACAAATGGGAAAAGCAATTGGAATAGATTTAGGTACAACTAATAGCTGTGTGGCTGTATTTCTGAATGGTGAGCCATGCGTTATACCTAATCAGGCAGGAACGAGAACAACACCAAGTATCGTTGCATTTACACCAGCTGGAGAGAGGTTGATTGGAGATGCTGCTGCTCGTCAGGCTGTTGTCAATTCCTCAAGAACCATCTCGTCAATAAAAAGGCAGATGGGAACTGAGTGGAGTATAAGAATAGATGGCAATGAGTATAAGCCGCAGACTATTTCAGCGCTTATACTAAAACAGCTCAAGGAAGATGCAGAGAGCTATCTTGGCGAAAAGGTAACAGATGCGGTTATTACTGTGCCTGCATATTTTGATGATACTCAGAGACAGGCTACCAAAGATGCGGGAAGAATTGCCGGATTGAATGTCCTCAGAATTATCAATGAGCCTACCAGTGCTGCGCTCTCATATGGACTTGACCATGGTGAGTCACAGAAGGTGCTTGTTTACGATCTTGGCGGTGGTACCTTTGACGTTTCTGTAATTGATATTTGTGACGGAGTGATAGAGGTTCTTGCAACTGCAGGAGATAACCATCTTGGTGGCGATGATTTTGATAAGCGGCTTGCAGACTATCTGATTAAAGAATGCAAGAAGCAAACAGGAGCTGACCCTTCTAAAGACTTTATGGCGCGTCAGAGAATACTGGATGCTGCTCAAGCTGCCAAAAAAGAACTATCCAGTACGAGTCAGACGCAGATTAATCTGCCCTATTTAATGCAGGACAAATCAGGTCCGATTCATCTTGATATTACTGTGACTAGGGCGGTATTTGAGGAGCTTATACGTGATCTCGTGGACAGAACAGCAGGTCCTGTGAACCAAGCTCTTTCTGATGCCGGAATAAAGCCTTCACAGCTTGGGAAAGTATTATTAGTTGGAGGTTCAACCAGAATTCCGGCGGTACAGGCGAAGGTTAAGAGTCTTGTATCAATGGAGCCATCTAAGAATATCAATCCGGATGAATGTGTAGCAGTTGGTGCATGTATTCTGGCAAGTAACCTTCAGGGCAATGCACTTACGGTTGCAGGAGGTAATAATCTACTGCTTATGGATGTAACTCCTATGAGTCTGTCAATTGAGACAATGGGAGGAGTATCTACAGTATTAATTGAGAGAAATTCAACTATCCCAACCAGATATTCCAAAGTGTTTACAACTGCGGGACCATATCAGAGCACGGTGGATATTCACGTACTCCAGGGTGAGAGACCTATGGCGCGTGATAATAAGCAGATTGGAAAATTCAGACTCAAAGGAATTCGCAAGGCACCAGCAGGTGTTCCACAGATAGAAGTTACTTTCGACATAGATGCGGATGGAATCCTCAATGTGTCTGCAAAAGACCTTGATACAGGAGCTGCACAGTCTATTGTTATCACTTCGTCTGAGAGAATGTCTGATGCTGAAATCCAGAAGGCAATGCAGGATGCAGCTGAGTATAAAGGAGTAGATGAGACCAGAAAATTGGCAATTGAGCTTGCACCGAAGGCAAGTCAGCTGCTGAATGAGGCTCAGAACTATTTGACAAACAATAAAAAGACAATGGATAAGGACAAAAAGAGACAGCTTAAAGATGGAATAGTTCTTCTCCAGAGAAAGTATGCTAAGTTCAATGTGAGCAAGGTTACACCGGAGCAGGTGAATGATCTTCAGGCAGCAATGGACGAAATGCGAAAGGTGCTTGACTAATGAAAGATCAAGATACAATGCGTGCAAGGGAACTGGTTTCCCAAATGGATAAAAAGGACAAGTTCAAGCATTTTGTCTATTATCATAGAATTCAGCTCATCATTGCTGGAGTTCTGATTGTTGTAGGGATATATGCACTTGTGGCATTCCTCAACAGAATTGACTGTCTGATGTACATAGGCATTGTAAATGGAACCTCAACAAAGGAAGATGTGATTGTAAGTGAAATGGAGGCTATGCTTGAGTGCAAAGACAGGCAGATTGTCACTGTTAAGAATTCACTTATGACCCAAGAGCCAGAGAGAGATCCTGAAGCGAAGGGCGTTTTCTTCAGTGATTTCCAGCTTACAATGGCATCAGGCGACCTCAATGTGATTTTTGCAGATGAAGACGGTGTAAAATATCTGGCCGAGAATGCATATTTATATACAATAGATGAATGGCTTCCGGATAACCTGAAAGAAATATGGTCTGACAGGATTACAGAATTCACGGCATACAATCTGGGAAAATATGATGTCATGTCATGGTCAGAATTCATGAAGACAATAGATGTTGAAACCAATGAACCTACAGAGGTGCCGGAATCTTCACAGGAAGAATATGCAGTTCAGCAGATGGCGATTAATATTGCAGGAACCAAGGTTCATGAATTGTTTGGCTTGCCGGAAAATGTCTGCTATTTAGTTGTTCCTAATTCTACTGAGGATTCGGAGCTCATTCAGAAATTCTGTGATTATCTAGTTGAATTAGAGAAATGAATTCAAACGGATATTTCTTGAAGAGAATGGGTCGATATGCTAAAATATTGTCGCGTGTGCGGAGATAGTTTTTTTACACATGTATTTCGATTCAGTGACTAGTAAAATGAGTTCATTGGATTAAACATAATAAATAATAAAAGGAGAAACAAAATGAATTACTCACCACTTCAAAAAGCAAGATACGAGTATGCACCAAAGCTTCCTGGAATGCTCAGAAATGGTATTTCAGAGATTTGCGTTAAGGTTGGAGCTGAGACTGCAAGCGTTGCAGATCAGGACAAGATCAAGGCTCTTTTCCCTAACACATACGGAAAGCCTGAGATTACTTTTGAGAAAGGACAGAACACTTCAGCAGCTAAGAAGCAGGTTGTAGGTGTTATTCTTTCAGGTGGACAGGCTCCTGGTGGACACAACGTAATCACTGGTCTGTATGATGCTCTTAAGGCTACAAACAAGGACAATGTTCTCTATGGTTTCAAGGGCGGTCCTGATGGACTTCTGAAGAATGATTATGTAGTATTTGATGATGCATTTATTGATGCATACAGAAATACAGGTGGTTTTGATATTATTGGTTCTGGTAGAACTAAGCTCGAGACTAAGGAGCAGTTCGCAATCGTTGCAGAGAATGCAAAGAAGAACGGACTTACAGCTATCGTAATTATCGGTGGTGATGATTCTAATACAAATGCAGCTACTCTTGCTGAATACATGGCAGCAGAGAATACAGGTGTTCAGGTTATTGGTTGTCCTAAGACAATTGATGGAGACCTTAAGAACGAAGATATTGAAGCTTCATTTGGTTTTGATACAGCTACCAAGACTTATGCTGAGATCGTTGGAAACATCGAAAGAGATGCAAACTCAGC
>JAGHUF010000077.1 GCA_018064935.1 Candidatus Merdinaster equi
CTTGGTGTTTCTGTTATTTCAAGTAATTCCTCATACTCTTTCTGTCTTGCAGTATGCTCATGTGGTGTTGGATACAAATCTCTTGAAATGATATCTACCACATCATCCCCTGGGTATCTCTCCTTACCAGGAGCGTTCCAAACCCAAATCAGGTTATCCAAATGATGAATATTTGTGAATCTGTCATACATTATTCTGTAGAGCTTAACAAGTGGCTTTTCGCCCTTTGCTCCCCACCAGAACCATGTTCCGTCACCTTCATGGAAAGGTCTCCACAAAATAGGAATCTTCTTATCGCAGAATGGTCTCAATATTCCGGCCATAACGTCCATATCCGAAATCAGGGCAGCGTACTCCGGTGTACCCTCTGTAACAGCCTTAGACGCATCAAACTCTGTAAACTCTGTGTAGAATGCCTTTGATCTTCCATAGAGAGGCGAGAACCAGTGCCAGGTAAAGGTAATAAGTCCTTTCTCCTTAGCCCACTCCCATGCTTTCTCAAGTGTTCCACGGTTTTCTCTTACTTCCTTCATGCAAGGTTCATCTGTGTCATAATAATTGATATTAGGTGAATAAGATAATAATTCGAATCCCAGAAGTGCCGGTTCCTTGCCAGTAAGCTCCTTAATCATCACTCTCTCAGCCTGCTCCATCTCCTGAGTATGCTGTCCTGTAACGATTTTGTCTCCCATTACATCTGCCAGGTACTTAAGTACATTTTTTACACCTTCCTGTGCATTTGGATTGCAAGGAATGTACATTCTTTCATCTTTCATTTTCATTTGATCCTTTCTATATTACTTTTCTTCCTTCAACAAGCGTCATTATTCCTCACCTTTCGATTCGCTTTTTCGCCACTTATTCATAATAGAATTAAGTATGCGATACAGCTCTTTTGCATCATCCGCATTCAGCGAAACACACTGGGATACTTTGCCCGGTACGCTGAGCGCTTTTTCTTTCAGTGCTTCTCCCTCGCTTGTAAGGGAAATAATAAGATTTCGTTCGTCCTCTTTGGACCTGGTTCTCTCAACATACCCCTTTTTCTCAAGATGCTTAAGCACTGGAGTAAGTGTTCCTGAATCCAGAAAAAGATATTCTCCCAGGCCTTTTACAGTTATCTCCTTCTGTTCCCACATAACCATCATTGCAATGTACTGTGTATAGGTCAAATCTATCTCATCCAAAAAAGGTTTATACTGTCTCACCACCTCTTTTGCGCATACATATAACGGAAAGCACAACTGATTTTCCAGTTTCAAACAGTCATAATTCTCCATAGCTGCCTCCAAAAAACATTAATTATAATCTATGTTCTGGCTATTCGCTCAGTTTCTCAATCTTATCCTCTGGAATGTACTTAACAAGCATATTTTCCAGCTGTTTCCAGTCCACAGGCTTTGAGAGATAATCATTAAGCCCAAGGGCCATGTACTCTTCTCTGGCTCCAAGAATTGCATTTGCTGTCAGCATAATCACAGGCGTCGTCTGATTCGGCTGCTCTGTATCTTCTTTCATCCTCTTCAGAGTCTCTATTCCATCCATTCCAGGCATCATATGATCGAGGAAAATAATGTCATACTTGTTCTGCTTAACTTTTTCGAGGCATTCCTCTCCAGACATAACCATATCGATGTCAGCTTCTGTCTTCTTCAGGAAGCCTTTCATTACCATGAGATTCATTCGTACATCATCTACGATTAACAGTCTTGCGGACGGCACTCTGAAGGACGCTTTATGTTTCTCCTTCTTAACCGTCGTTGCCTTCTCATTGAATACTCCTATTGGTGTGGTATCAACAACATCCTGGATGATGTGTGCTGTAAATACAGAACCTTCACCATATACACTGTCTACCTCGAGATAGCCATGCATCATGTCAATAAAGGCCTTTGTAATACTGAGGCCAAGTCCTGTTCCCTCACGCCTTCTATTGCTCTGAAGATCAACTCGCTTGAAGGATTCACCCAGCGCTGGAATGTCCTCTTTTCTTATTCCGATTCCAGTATCCTTTACTGACAGAATCAGTTCAATCTTACCGTCCTCAACATCCTTATAATCAACATCCAGTGTAACTGAACCTTTGTCCGTATATTTGAATGCATTGTTGAGCAGATTAATCAGAATCTGACGTATTCTTACATCATCGCCCTTGAGCTTGCCGGGAATCTTCTCATTGTTGTTTATTTTGAACTTGAGTCCCTTATTCTCGCAGCGAATCCTGATTATATTATTTACCTCACGAAGAAGGTTAGACAGTTCGTAATCATCCTCAACCAACTCCATTCTACCCGCTTCAATCTTAGAGAAATCAAGAATGTCATTGATGAGTGCGAGCAGCGACTGCCCTGCATCAGCGATGTTATTAGAATATGTCTCCACACTCGGCTCGGTAGTCTCACGACTAATGAGCTCGTTCATTCCAAGAATCGCATTTATTGGCGTTCTAATCTCATGGGACATATTTGCCAGGAAATCAGACTTAGCAACATCCGCTGCCTCAGCTCTGATAACCGCTTCCTCCAATTCCTTCTGAGATGTCTTAAGCTCTCCAAGAGCCTTCTCGAGTTTAATATAATCAGGTGTCTCCAAGCCATATATCCCAATAAATGCAGCTACAGAAAAGAAGAAATACAGAATAAATAAGCTATCCGGCATAAAGAACTGTGCTATTGAGCCAGACAATGCGATAATAATGAATCCGATTATTGAGACAAGCTGTCTTTTTGCAAACTCTTTTCTCCTGCTCATCAGCCTTATAAAGGCAAATATCATAAAATACAATCCAAGAATATATGATGACTCATAGATTGTTCCATGCCTGTATTTGTAATTCTCATCAAAATAGAATATCAGGTGCGTATAGAAGCTGGATATGCATATGAGAACATACAGGAATACAAGTCCCTCGTTTATCCTGTCCATCACGGTTTTTTTACCAGCTACAGGATCAACAACATATCTGACATATCTAGGCAAAAGTGCCATGCATATTGTCTCAAGCACAAAGAAAGCCGTGTTTGTGACATAATTCAACCAAACAGGTATAAATTCCTTATATGCTATCGTATAGGCTGAAATGACATCTGTTAAGTCAGCCAGAAGAAGACATATAATCAGATCTCGCAATTTCTTAACTGTATTCTGTCCGTTATTATACTGAAAGCGTATTGAAAGCAGCAGCAAGACAAAAATTACCGCCGCCGCAATAGAGAAATGGATATCATATTTCATTATTATAATATTCCTCTAATTCCGGTCTGCAGGTCAGAAAAACGTCTGCCAGCTTCTTATCAAAATGAGTTCCGGAATCCTTTTGTATGATTTCAAAGGCTTTATCATATGAAAAAGCCTCCTTGTAACATCTCTTAGACACAAGCGCATCAAATACATCTGCAAGAGCCATGATTCGCGCCTCAAGTGGAATCTCCTCTCCTTTTAGCCCATGAGGATATCCTGTGCCATCCACTTTCTCATGGTGATAGTGTGCTACATTTTCAGCGACTCTTACAAAATCTGGTTCCTCCACATCAGCCAGAATCTCCTTCACCATGTGATAACCGATCTCTGAATGCTGTTTCATTGCAGCATACTCTTCATCCGTGAATCTTCCCTGCTTGCGGAGAATTGCATCGTCTACTCCTATTTTTCCAAGATCATGCATTGGTGCACTTCTTATAACGAGTTCAAGGAACCTTTTATCAAGACCGTCCTCGCCACCCACAAGTTTCTTGGCAAATATCCTTACCACATCGCTTGTTCTCTTAATATGACCACCGGTACTTAAGTCTCTTGATTCAACCATTCGTGCCATGCCAAGAATTGTTTTCTGCTGAATCAGTCTTATTTTCTTAGTTTTTTCCTCGACCTCGTCTTCAAGCTTCTCGTTGTAGCTCTCCTGAAGTGAGAGCGCTGTATAATGATCCGTATCATCTCTTAGCTCAATCGTGTATCCCTTGAGTTTGCCGAAGGGATTCGCCAGAACATGAACCAGTCCATCATAGTGCCTTTCATTTAGTAAAAAAGGCGTAATATGAACATGCACATGCTTCCTTTTTGAATTCTTTTTGTACGCATCCTCAACCTTCACAATCTGGTCAATGAGCGACTGAAGCTCTGCACCACAATTGACAATAGGCTTACCAACTACAGCTTCTGAGATTTCAGGAAAGACATTTGCAAAGAAGATATTACAGCCCTTGTAATTCCTCTTCGCGTCGAATATCAGGAATCCGACTTTTCCGAGCTGTTCGCCTACGATATCTTTGTTCTCATATACTGTGTAAATATTAGAATCGTACACAGGAATCAGCGCACCCAACATGAGTGTTACGTACGCAATCGGAATAAGTTCAAATGGAAAATGTATTGCCTTCTCAATTACATAAGACCCGACAGCAACTCCTGCTAAAATAACCATTGCCAGAAGTCCACGCCTGTTGACTGCCCTTTTCTTGATTAACGTATATACAGCCACGCCTATTGAGGCAAACAGATAAAAATACATTGTCAGCTGGAATACTGTGTGCAACGGACCATATTCTTTCTCCAGAATAACCATCCCATTTTCTGAATAATACTTCGCAGATTTATAGAATAAGTCATTCTGCCCAATGGTGCATACAAACGCGAAAACAGCTATCTGAATCATAACCATGATGACGGTGGCAATCTTCTTTGGTTCAATATGACATATTTCCATTACAAGGAAAAAATAAAAAATAGGCAAAAAAACACCACCAACGTACGCAACCTTCTGTGCTATCAGAGCCTCATCAAGACTCGTTGATACGGATATAAAATAGTATCCCAGAATAGATATAACCATCACCAGTACATTTATAAACTGAGTGATACTGTTTCTTACATCAAATATTTTCAACCACAACATCATTCCCAATGCAATGCTCAAACACAATAAGTTTAATATCTGCATATATTTATCTCCAAATTAACTTCCTTATTCATAATTCATAATTCTTAATACAAATTCATATCAAAAATTCATATTATAAAACACGTCTAGTCAAATGACATACCACACTATATTTTATAGGAAAATATAGTATCAGTGCAAACTCTTTTTAGCAGCCGAAAGAAATATTTTATCGATATTTCACCATCCTATAGAATTATTAATTAAATAAATGGATTTACTCTATTTCGTGATATAATATATATGTTTTTGTATATGTGCAAAAAAGCAGCCAAATAATGGTATGAAAAAACAAACAATAGAGGGGTGGTAAACACATGAATTACAATGAACAGGAACTTGATTATTTGAAGAAAATGGCATCATCCTCCAAGCAGGGTGTTGCAAACAAATGCGGCTGTATATGTCAGACAGTTCTCACATCGCTTATTGGTGTCGCATATCTGCTCGAGGTGTTCAAAGGAAGTCGAACCATAGAATATGTATTGCTCGTATGTGCACTATGCTGGATTCCAGTAATTATTTCCTGGATATTCTATTCACGAAACCACAATGCGCCCAATGCAATAATGCGTACAATCGGAATTGGTTTCACAGCACTTTACACAGTACTTATATTTACGGCAAATAACAATCTTGTATTCTCATATGTATTTGCAATGCTTCTTATTCTTCTGCTGTTTAATAAAATGCGTTTCATTTTGATTATCGGCATTGGCGTTGCAGTAGAAAACATTGCAGACATTGTCATCCGTGTTCTTCAGGGACATACCGCTCCCGAAGAAATTGTAAGTTACGAGATTCAGGGCTTACTTGTTGTTTTATGCGTTGTTTTCTTCATAGTTGTAAACTGGTGCGTAAATACACAGAGCGAGATTCGTCAGGCGCGTCTTACTATGGAGAGCAAAAAAACATCTGACCTGTTAGAGCAGGTACTTGCCATATCAGACAATGTGGCTGAGAACGTAACTCAGGTTGACGGCAAGGTATCCTCTCTTAGTTCTTCAATGACCCAGACTCTTGAAGCTATGAACGAAGTATCTACCGGTGCGACTGAGACCGCAGAAGCAATGCAGACTCAGATTGTAAAAACAGAAGAAATCCAGAGCTATATCGCCACTGTAGAATCCGCCACCAATACAATTGCTGAGAATATGGAGACCACTTCAGAGGCTATTGCATCTGGTCAGAAGCAGATTAATAACCTGATGAAATATACAGAAATTTCAGACATAGCGGGCAAAGAGGTTGCTACTTCACTCCAGGCCTTTAGCGAGACTACCGGTCAGATGAACACTATTACCGATCTGATCAATTCAATTGCATCACAGACCAGTCTCCTGGCCCTTAATGCCAGCATTGAGGCTGCAAGAGCTGGCGAAGCCGGACGAGGCTTTGCAGTTGTTGCTTCCGAGATATCAAACCTCGCAAACCAGACCACCTCTGCAACAGGTGATATCAACAATCTCATCTCTGAGATTAATTCTCAGCTGGGAACCATGGTTGAAACAATTGGCAACTTAATCAAGAGCAATGAAGAGCAAAGTGCTTCTGCAGATAAAACAGCTAAAGACTTCGCCGTTATCATCGAGAATATCAGCGGAATAAAGGAAAAATCAGATGATCTCAATTCTATAGTTGTCAAACTTGCTTCTTCTAACAAAGAAATCGTCGACTCTATCCAGACTGTATCTGCTATCACAGAAGAGGTAAGTGCTCATTCTAACGAGACCTACGCAGCAAGCGAGCAGAATCAGCAACTATTAAGTCAGGTTAGTGAACTAGTTGATACACTTAGCGAGAATGCTCAGAAGTTGAAGGATACAAATAACAAATAAATTTTCCTGAGTATATGTAGAAACGTGTGCCGCAAGGTACACCATACAGACAATAAGTGCCAGGCGCATATGCCTGGCACTTATTCTGTCCGCTTACTATATATATCACCTTCGGCTTTAGTTTACCCTTCGGTTGATTCCGCTGCTCTTATACCATTCTGATTTTGCCTGATACATGCATTGGTCAGCATACTTACAGATTTCTGGAACATCTTTGCTATCTACATCCTTAGGTGTAGCAGCACCTACTGCAATCTTCATGCTATTGCTGTATTCTCCGCTCCAGCCGTCGCACATTTCATCAAGCTTATTTCTGGCATTTTCATATTCCGAAATATCAGCCTGCAACAGTCCGTAGTACTCATCTCCACCGGTTCTGTATATTTTACCAAGTTTACCTAAGCTTTCTGTGATTAGTCTTCCAGCTTCTATAATCAATTCATCTCCTGCGGCGTGTCCACAGTTATCATTTACTCTCTTAAGTCCCGTCAGATCCATAGATACACAGATTAGATTCTCAGGAACTGACTGATTCAACTTATCGATCTCTTCCTCGAATGCTCGTCGATTTAGGAGTTTAGTCAGACCGTCCTTATAGGCAAATTCATAGTAAAGCTTCTGCTTCTGTGTTTTAACTCTGTCATTTGCAATTGCGATAATAGAGACAACAATCAGCACCATGAAGAACAATAATGCAAGCGGCCAGTATCTCCTGATAAACTCTGCAAGACTGTAATCTCCCGCGTGATCTACATACTTAAATGTATAGTTTACTGCACTGTTTTCTTCAGTAGAATTCAGAGCCTGATTAAGCAGCGACAATATTCCCTTATGCTCTGTACTTACTCCAAAGCATTTTACACTATTGTGCGGTAATTCAATATAGGACAACCCAGAATAATAATCCTGCTTAAGCAGAGCACTCGCCCTAAGTCCACTAAGTATTGCTCCACTTGCCTTCCCTTCAACTACCGCATCCAGACACTCTTCTACAGAATCAAAATACATTACCTCGTTATCAGTATAATAATTAGCAACATAATTATACTGAATCTGGTTATGCCTATTGACTGCCAGAACTCCCTGCTCCGCTTCAGCCGGATTAGCCAAATATACCAGATTCATGGCTGATGTAATAACATCAACTGAAGGATACAGATTATTTTGTTCCAAAAAATAAATATCATTAGTCAGAGGAAACAGAATCTCTATCTCATTCGAATGTGCCGCCTGAATCATTTCATCTGTATTCTGATACGCACGATATTCAAATTGTATCGGCTTTGCACTCTTTATGTCAGAAAAAGCATCCTTAATCACATCCACCATAATTCCTGTAGCATTACCGTTGTCATCGGTTCCACAGTATGGAAGGAAATTGTCCATATAACCAATCGTAATAGTATAATCGTGCTGCTCCAGCCACCTTGTCTCCTCAGCTGCCACCTGGAGACTTATGGCATTTTTGCCAAAATATTTTTTGGACAAATCATTCAGATAATATGGTTCCTTTGTATCAAGGCTATCCTGGGCCATATTTAATTCTCGCAGCAAATCAGTTCTATCCTTTGCTACGCATAAATACATATCTACATTTTTAATCTTGAGAAGCGGAATGATACTTTCCTTAGGGCTTACCGATGCACTCTCCCCTATAAAAGCATCAATTTTTCCATCCTTCAAAGCCTGGTCTCTGTCATGTACATCATCAAATAATACAATCTGAGCGCTAACATTATTATTTTCAAGCCATTCGCGGATTGACTTCTCTAAAAGTCCTGAAATTGTACCAATTTTCTTGCCCTTAAGTGTTAGAGGATCAAGTGTAATTGTCTCATCATCTCCCCGGATATAAAGATAATAACTCTCATATCCCATCGGGTAATTAGGATAATTCATAATCTCCAGACGTTCCTGCGCATACCCAAGCCCAGCAAGAATATCTATCTCACCCTTTGTGAACGCCTCATAAATTTCAGTCCATGAGCCATATACATATTCATATCTCCATCCATTATAGGTTGCAATCTTCTGAAGATACTCATATGAATATCCGGTTTTTACTGCACCTTCAGCAGCACCCTCCTGAAAATTCTCATTTTCATAGTATCCTACTTTTACAACTACCGCGTCTGTCTCTTCTGCTAATGCATCACACTTTAAAACAGCAAAGACTAGAGCAAACCAAAAAGCAAATGCAATATATTTTCCGATGTTAATTATTCTTCTCATATATTCAACCTTACGTATAATATATTTCTCTTCTGAATTTTCGTTATATCACAAATTCACCCTATATTCAAACTTTTATACAAATACAACACTCTTCCCTTTTTACTTTTTGCACGAGTATGCTTTATAATAGAATATATTACTGATTGATAATGCTTTTTTATAAAGGAAAACACTATGAAGATGAAGAAACAGCTTGCTCTTATACTTATAGTAATGATTGTTTTATGTACCAGCTGTGGAACTAAGATTAAGACCAGCAATACATATATGATAGGCTTCGATTACAGTGCATATGATTATGACAGTAATGGATACCCTGTCTTCTCAAAAATTCGTTATGATAAAACAATAGAAACATTATACGTTTGGAATGATGAGAATGGGAATGAATGCTCGCGAGAAGTAATTACCAGAATGGATGACTATGATTACGAGCTTCTATGCCATCAAATTGATCTTGATAAGTTATATAATTTAGATCCTGAAGTTTTGGATCCGAGCGAAAATCCCAAGTATGATTATTGCTATCTCACTATTTTTGCCGAGGATGACACTGTACTTAAAGAAGTTGGCGGATATGCGCCCCAGAATGATGATTTCAACAATATGCGACATATAATCAATATCAGTATGCCGGATGAATTTGTATCCATGTATGATAAGTTTCAAAGAGACGGTTGCCTGACGGACGTAAGTTTAATCAATCACACCGATGAACTCGAATTATCTTCAGAGACACCTGATTTTCTCACAGAGAGAATAGGCAGAGAATATACTGGCAATTTTTACGATTATTACGCTCTCCAACCAGTTCGTGTAGCAACTACAAATGATGAATTTGTCGAAGACATGAAGCGATTATTCGACAGCTATGAGTTCAAAGAGCCAAATTGCTACACACGTAATCAGGACGGTGACATCGTTTCTGTATGCTTTGGTGGATCCGGCTCCAGATACTGGATTTTTAGAACTGACAGTGTATCCCTGGAAGTAAAATCAGACGGAGTCTTCTGGAGAGACTATGCAGAAGAGGGCATGTATGCTGATTTGCCGATTATTTATGATTCAACCGGAAAATATGCTATGTACTGTCAAACCCCAAAAGATGATGATATTAAGCGATTTATTGGTCTGAAATAATGGAGCAACGCTTACTAACATGCATTTTCTCTGTCAATTATATATCGATATTTTTGACATACAGGAACAGAGTCTGATTTTCAGTTGAATAATCATCAGCAGGAATCATATCCATTGCAACCTGCTTAAATCCATCAGCATATTTTCTTCTATATTGAATACTAATAGAAGTCTTACTTTCCTTAAAATAATTACTCAGGAATTCCAAATCGGTCTTCTGCAGATATCCCTCCAGATCGTCCTGGTGAACCTGTCCAGATTTACCAAAGCCTGTGAGCCACCCTGATATTATCAGCAAAGCCCTTTTCGCTCGTCTGCTCTGAAACATCCATATTTACAATATTATATGTGTCATCTGTGATATTTATCTTCAATATCTTGGTATATAAATTGCAGAGAGCAGTATTCGCAGCAGCCTGTCCTCTTCTGTCGACTCCCTTTTTTGCATAATATGCTGTTTTTGCCTGATACATTCTCTCGTCAGCAATTTTGGCAATATCAAGAATCGTTTCTTCCTTGCATTCCTTCTTCGTAACATAGCCAACAGATAGCGCTAATGATGATACCAGTTTACCAGACCATTTATCTGTAGCCTGCTCCAAATCATCCTTAATTGCTTCCAATTGACCTTTATTAGCAAAGAAGATACTTACAAACTCATCTCCGCCTGTTCTGAATACTTTTCCGTAGCTGCCAAAAACCTCCTTCATACAGTCAGCAGCGCCCTTTATCAATTCATCTCCAGCTGCATGACCAATCTCATCATTAACGATTTTCAAGCCATTGACATCTATAGAAGCATAAACAAAATCATCCCCCATGGAGTTATCACTATACTCTAAAATATCTTCCT
The DNA here is from genome assembly GCA_018064935.1 of Candidatus Merdinaster equi. Lineage (GTDB taxonomy): Bacteria > Bacillota > Clostridia > Lachnospirales > Lachnospiraceae > Merdinaster > Merdinaster equi. The sequence continues at coordinate 11,003 of JAGHUF010000077.1, forward strand.
CATAAGCTCTTCGATTATACAAGCCGGTTAGCTCATCAATCATCGACTTCTTGACGAGCATTTCTTCATTTTTCTTCTCTTCGTCAATCACTCTGGTCGTAAATATAACCTTCGTCGGCTTATTGTATGGGTCCGTTTCAATGGCAATAAACATCGCCTGAACCCATCCTGTGTTCCTTCCTACCATTTGCATGGAAATTGTCTTCTTACCACGCATTCTTTCTGAAAGCGTTGGCAAATCTGTGAATTCCAATGCTGCCTCAAGATACTCTTCTACAATTAATGCCTTCATTGTAGACTTCATCAGTTCTGATGCATTATCGTTTCTATTAACCTGCATCTTAACATCAGCTTCTGCAGATAACTCTTCCACAGTATCCTTAGCAAGGTCAATTGTGTGCATACTGTAATGTATGTCTGCCATGGATTGCAGAACTCTGTACTGTTCTTCTTTCGCTCCCTCATTAACAAATGTATGATTAATAGCACACCCAATCAGAAGGCCTACGGTATATGTTGGAAGCAACGGGTCTTGTATCTGTAGCACTACAGCAATAAGCATCACGGAACAAAAGGAAAAGATTGTGAAATACCTTTTTCTCATCCCGGATGCTGCTTTAATCATGACTATTCCTGTCTGGATAGCCAGCAATAAGCATAGGAATACCTGCATATATAGTGCAATATATCTATATATAAAAGCCTGATAAGTGCCATCCGGATGAATCCAAAAGAAAATGTGAACAAAATGATTAACGACAAGCAATGCCATTTCTAATATCGCAAAAGTACGTCCAAATATTCTTATAAATTTTCCAAAACCACTTTTAATATGCAAATAATATGTTACATAATCACATAGGTATGCTATTGTAAGCGCCATTGAAATGTAATAGAGAATGGTGTCTGCATATAGAAAAGCTACTATTTTAAAGCTATCAAATATGCCCCATAATGCATCTGAAGCGAAATACAATAGTGAGGCAAATACAAATTTCCCATAAGTCCTATTTACCTTATCACCATTTTTATTTATTCTGATGAATTTGTGGTTCATTATCACATGAAGCACGATTGCTATCATTCCTATTGCTGAATAGTACATAAACCTAGTAACCTCTTTCATCTTCTGCAATTACGAGTTCACTTTTCATTCCGTTAAGTTCAATATAATTATCGGCTTCAGTATCTGAGAAATCATCGACTTTTTTGCCTTGTTTCTCATAATACAAATATGTTGCAATTCCTTTTTTTGCACTTCTAAATCTATATCCTGCTGGAATCATAAGTCTTGATGTTGCTGACAACTGATTAATCTCAAGAGCACCCTCGTGTGATACAATCTTAATTTGCATATCAAGATTTGAATCTATCTCTATTTCGCTTTTGTTTCCTTGCAAGTTTACTTCACCAATTTTGCCGGTTACCTCAATAATTTCATTTTCTATATCAGTAATATTCAGTGTCCCTGCATTAACTGATAATTCTATTTTTCCAATGTACTCATATGGAATTAAAATATTAACGATTAAGCTTTCCTTTGCATCAGCTTCACTTGCACCATTTAATCTATTAAGATCAATATCAATGCGATTCTTTATATCATCAATTTTTACTTTATAATCTGCCTGAAGATTCTTATAGACATTAGAAAACAATGTGACTACAATTTTTTCGCCATTGTATGCCTTTAACTCTACCGTATGTGCTCCACCTAGTTTAATATCAAAATTCTTTTTTCCATCAATGTCATATTCAGTACGACTTTCATATATGTAATCAGCTTGCTGTTTCTCTGATTTCTCATTGGAAAGCAATTCATCTACTGATATTTGGAAGAGCTCCGCTATTGCCAACAGATTTGCAATGTCTGGTGTTCCAGTTCCGTTTTCCCATTTTGTAATGGCCTGCCTTGACACCCCAATTATCTCAGCCATTTTCTCTTGTGAGAGTCCTGCCTGTTTTCTGTAATGTTTGATTTGTTCTACTAAAGTCATTTTTCCATCCTCCGTAAATTTGGTTTGTTTTTCTTCCCTCACAGATTAGTAAATTAACCTTTACCAAACAAGAAACATTATTTGTCATTTTATCACTTTTCTGCTACTTTACGTAGCAAAACGCCAAATAGGTACCCCTTTACAGGCTCTTTTTAACCTCAATAATCGCAATATCGCAAGACATTCTTCCACGAACAACTTCGTACGTTACATCTTCGTAGCCCATATCTTTGAAAAACTTTTCGTATGACTCAACATCAAACTGGCGCTTAAAACTGGCCCCAAGCTTTTCCAAAAACTTTACAGCCAATTTATTTGTTCCTTCATCACCATTGATGTATGTTGGAATAATTAGTTTACCACCATCTTTACAGACACGGGTAAGTTCCTTCATTGCACTTTGTGGATCCGGCAGCAAATGTATCACGTTTCCTGCCACAACCACATCGAATGAATCATCTTTTGCTTTTATGCCTGTAATATCAACCTTTTTAAACCGTACATTATCAAAAGCGCTTAATTTCTTTTTGGCTTGCTTCAACATTCCTACCGAATAATCTGATGCAAATAATTTGTCACATACCGGCGCAATATAAACACTGATAGCCCCTGTTCCACAAGCGCACTCAAGCACTCTGTCTGTATTTTTTATATATTTTGCAACGGTTTCTCCTGTAGACTGATATACGCTTTTATTATAAATATTTTCAAATAGGTCATAAACACCTGATACTTTATCCCAAAACATATTCTTTACTCCCACTCCTCGATAAATTTTAGTATTCGTTTAAGACT
>JAGHUF010000002.1 GCA_018064935.1 Candidatus Merdinaster equi
TTGCGGCGAAGATTGCGGCAGCGGCAGGAATCATTATATCTGGATTGGCGCTGTCTTCACAGACTTCCTATGCAAAGGATATTTTTGTGTCTCCGACAGGCATACTGGAGTATGAGACAATCGGTGAAGCTGTCAGTGCTGCCGAGAGTGGAGACAGAATTGTTATTTTCCCGGGTACGTATGAAGAAAGTATAGTTGTCGAGGATAAAACACTATATTTCTATGGGACTGACAGAGAGAATTGTATCCTGACAAACGATACAGAGAATTATCTCACTCCACCACTTATGCTTCCAAGTGGAAGCGTTCAGAATCTGACAATAATTGCGCGTAAAGCGGAAATAGTGAAAGAGACGGACGAAGATACGAAGAAAAGCGAAGCATATGAAAAAGATGAAACAAATGAAAATAAAGGAATAGGTGCGATTGAGGGTAAGAAAATAGATGAGATAGAAGAGGCAGCAGACCCAAGAATTAAGGAGAAGAGTTCCACTGAGCAGGACAGCATATTAAGCTATGCTATCCATATAGACAGCGACAACTCGCAAGGTAAAAGTATTCTTATATCAAACTGCACTATCATATCTGAATGCTCGCATGCTATAGGAGTTGGGCTGAGGCAAGGTTTTACACTGTCAATAAGTGATTGCTCAATAGAGGCTACAATTGCCAGGTATCCTATTTTTATACATGATTCGAGTGCCAATTATAAGGGTGATGCCAGTGTATATGTCAAGAATTGCGATCTCCATTCATATGGCGGATACATGATGGCATTTGTTACCTTTGATGGTGACAATAATAAAACACATCTCTATTTCGATAATCTGGATATTTCAGACACGGGAGGTGTGTATCTCGTAGTAAACAAGAACAAGAAAATAGGCGATGGAATAGGCGGTTCTACAGGATTCTATCTAGAGAGTGGAATAGAATCAGATCCCACAATAGTTACCAGGAAAACAATTATGCCATGTTCAGTATGGTCTTCACCTGAGACAAAGGAGGAGGCGCGCAGAAAAAGAGTGGGCGAGGGATACGAGATCAGGATATATCCTAATAAGGTAGTATCTGCTTCAGGTGATGGCAAAGAGTTCTACAGGACAGTCAAGGGTTCTTACATTCTGTGCAGATGTGTGGACGAAGAATGTGAAAGTGAGTAGCATATTTTTCGTGTTTTTTATATACAAAGAAAAGAACGTTTGATAAAATGAATTATCGCGCACAAAAAATAGCATTATTTCTATTTATGAACAGGCATATATGCCTAGAAAGATTAAGGGGGATTATCACTAAATGGATAACAAGAAAAAAGGCATGCCTTTCCTTCTGATGCTTCTGATGATTGGTCTTCTGCCATTACTGGTTGCAGTAGTAATCGTCATGCTGGTTTCAACAAGCGAGATTTCTTCATCTCTTAAGGAAAGCGCAGAATCAAGATTAAAGGCAGTATCTACTTCAATCGAATTACATTTCAAGGATCAGATTGAAGAAGGTGAGCTCACAAAGAACGAGCTTGCATATGAATTTATCGATGCTCTTGAGTCACAGGACATCGAGCTTACACTGTTCGAGAAGGATGTGAGATATATCACCTCTCTTCGCAATACAGACGGAAGCCGAAATGAAGGTACACCAGCATCAGCTGAAATCTATGCTAAGGTATCTGCAGGAAATACATATTTTGGTGAGAATGTAGTAATTGGTGGTAAAAAGTACATGGTTTTCTACTCACCAATCATTCTTGATGATGGTACATTCTGGGGAATGGCTTTTGCCGGTGAACCTCAGGAAGATCTTGATAATCAGGTAAATGGTATCGTTCTTCTGGTTCTGATGATTGCTATAGGAGTAACACTTGCTGCAGTTGCACTTGTTATTGTTATTGCACTTATTATCAAGAA
>JAGHUF010000096.1 GCA_018064935.1 Candidatus Merdinaster equi
CGCTGGGAAGTGGGATATCTGTATCAATCAATAATGATGCTTCATTTATCATTGGTACAGACCTGAATTTTTATGAGCATCAGTCAACCTACAACCCAAACATGCCGCTTAGGTCACTGGTTTATCTGGTAGAAACTATAAAGCCACTTTTGGATACCAATGATTTATATGGACATAGAATAATTCGGATACCTACGCCTTATTTCGTTGTGTTCTATAATGGAAATGAAAAACGTCCAGAATATGAACTACAGAAACTATCCGATGCATATTTGCATGAAGATAATGAAATACCACTCGAACTTGTCTGTAAGGTGTATAATATCAATAAAGGGCAGAATGCTGAACTTATGGAAAAGAGTCACATTCTGTCTGGATATTCTGAATTGGTAGCCCAGGTAAAGAAGAATGTTACTTCGGGCGTTGAGAAACCGATAGAGGAAGCAATCCAGTATTGTATTGAAAAACATATCCTGGAAGATTTCTTAAGGCGCAGAGGCGATGAGGTAATAAAGAATATGACTATTGATATGACTTTTGAAAGGCGAGAGAAGTTTATTCGTGACGACAGTTATGCAGAAGGGTTGGAGCGTGGAATAGAACAAGGGATAGAACAAGGAATAGAACAAGGAATAGAACAAGGTCAAATGACTACGTTGAAGAAACTCATTGAGCAGGGACTTCTTAGCTATGATGACGCTGCTAGGATAAGTGGTAAAAATAAGGATGAATTAATGAAACAAATTGATGTTATTTAACGATGAAAACGTTGTGTTTTCATGAATGTAGCAAGGTGATGAAACTTGCTGTAAAAAAGTATGTAAAAGAATGAACTTTTTGCAGCAAAAGTGGTATAATGTAATTCGGTTTTGTTGATAAGAAATATTGGTATTGCATTAGATAATTGAGAGAAAAGAATAAACGGAAAGGGGATGTTATAAATCATGAATAATGCAAATCGTAAACCTAAACTTAGTATGAAGCTGACACTGATTCTGTTTGCGCTTCTTCCAATGCTAGTTTCTTCTGTGATTTTGAGCGTTGTGCTGATCAGTACAAGTTCAGCTGAACTTAAGGAAACTACCCACAATTCAATGGTAGCACTTATTGAAGAGGTTGGAACAGCCTTTGATAATTCGACTGTGAACAGCGAAACAACAATGAAGGGCTTTATTGAAGCTCCAATCGTAAGAGAGTTTCTTAAGAATCCTAACGATGCTACTCTTGCAGCAAAGGCACAGCAGTACACACTCAGTTTCTTCGGAACATTGAAAGGATGGGAAGGTATCTATATTGCTGACTGGAATTCAAAAGTTCTTACTCATCCAGCTGGAGATGCCGTAATCGGAAGAGTAATGCGTGAGGGCGACGCTCTTGAAGGATTAAGAAATTCAATGCTCGCATCAGACGGTGTTTATAATGTGGGTATTATCACATCACCTGCATCAGGCAAACTTATCATGTCTATGTATGCACCAGTTTATGATGTGGATGGCAAGACACCTCTCGGATATGTTGGAGCAGGTACTTTTGTAAATGACCTTGCAAGTGCAATTGCCAATTGCGAGGGACTTGGACTTAGTTCAGCATATATCTATTTTGTAGATTCACAGGGAACAATGTTATATCATCCGGATGAGAGCAAGATTGGTAACCCTGTTGAAAATGCAGCAGTTAAGGGACTTGTTGAGAAACTTGCTCAGGGACAGCACCCAGCACCCGAATGTGTAGAGTACAATTACAAGGGCGCAATGAAGTATGCAGCATATTATGTTGGAGCGGATGAGGCTTACATTGCGGTTCTTACAGCAGATGAAGTCGAGGCAATGTCTACAATCAATGTAGTAGTAATGGTTACAATTGCTATTTGTGCAGGATGTATTATTCTGTTCCTTATCATTTCAATCCTCATTGCTATCACAGTTTCTAAACCACTTACAGTTGTATCTAAGGCGACAGAGCAGCTTAGTACAGGTGATGTTACAGCACAGTGTAATGCTCGTTCTGGAATAAAGGAGACCTGGGGAATTCTGAATGCATTCCAGGCACTGAAGGATGCTCTTTCTTCTTCAATGGGTAATGTTAAGGGATCAGCTGCGTCATTAAATACAGCGATTGTCAGTGTTGATGATATGACAGCAAAGAATGTTGAGTCAGTCACAATGATTAACCAGGCAATTGACGAAGTTGCAACAACTTCACAGGCTGTTGCTGAGAGAGCACAGACTATGGCTGAAAAGGCAGCAGAACTTGGACTTAATATTGAGTCACTTAACGAAAATGTTGCAAGTCTTCATGATGCATCACTCACAATTAAAGATGCGAATGATGAAGCTACTGATTGCATGAAGTCAGTATATGCTGGAGCAAATGAGTCAGTTGAAGCAATGAAGAATATTTCAGAAAAGATTTCTGAAACAAATACCGCAATTAATGGTATTGAGAGCGCTGTCAGAGCAATTGAAGAAATTGCAGCTCAGACTAATCTGTTATCACTTAATGCTTCTATCGAGGCAGCACGTGCTGGTGAGGCAGGAAGAGGATTCGCAGTTGTAGCCGATGAAATCAGAAGCCTTGCAGATTCTTCTGCTCAGTCAGCAAAAGAGATTAAGCAGATTATTCAGGACGTTATTGATCTCTCTAATGGAACAGTTGAGATTTCTGACAGAGTATACGAAGTTATTATTAAAGAGCAGACTGATATTGAGACTACACAGAACAAGTTCACAATTCTGTCTGAATCAGTTGAGTCTTCAATTGAAGAAATCGAGACAATTAAGCATATGTCTGTAAAGCTTGATGCGATTAAGGATGAGCTTACAAATGCTACTTCTGATCTTGGTGCTATTTCTGAGGAACTTGGAGCTTCTGCAGAGGAAGTTGCAGCTTCTTGTCAGACAGTTACCGCTGCATGTACAGATACTCAGGCATCAACTGAAGAGATGCGTGCAATTAACGAGAATATGTCAACGGCAATCGACTTCTTTAAACTATAAGAAGGTTGCTAATAAGCGTTAAAAAGAGTAAAATCACTTCGTGTATATATATGCACGAAGTGATTTTTTTTGAACAATTATTATGAAAGAATAGAGAGAAATAGCATGGCATTAAACAAGAAACCAGTGACCGGAATGAAGGACATACTTCCTTCTGAGATGCAGATTAGAAATTATGTAATGGGAGTTATCCGAGACACCTATGGTAAGTTTGGATTTCAGTCAATAGAGACTCCTTGTGTAGAGAGTATCGAGAATCTGACAAGTAAGCAGGGCGGAGAGAATGAAAAGCTTATTTTCAAGATTTTAAAAAGAGGCGAGAAACTCTCAATTGAAAATGCGAAGGAAGAGAATGATCTGGTGGATGGAGGTCTTCGTTATGACCTTACAGTGCCATTAGTAAGATATTATTCAAATCATGCCAACGAGTTGCCTTCTCCTTTTAAAGCACTTCAGATGGGAAATGTTTGGAGAGCTGACAGACCTCAAAAGGGCAGATATCGCCAGTTCATGCAGTGTGATATAGATATTCTGGGAGAGCCAACTAACTTAGCAGAGATTGAACTGATTCTTGCAACAACTACAACTCTAGGCAAGCTTGGCTTTAAAGGTTTCCAGATTAGAATAAATGACAGACAGATTCTAAAGGCAATGGCTGCATACAGCGGATTTCCAGAAGAGGATTACGATCAGGTATTCATAATTCTGGACAAGATGGATAAGATTGGCATGGATGGTGTCAAAGAAGATCTTGTTGCAAATGGTTTTGCTAAGGAAGCTGCAGAGAAGTATATGGATCTGTTTGCTGGTCTTGAAGCATCAGATGCACCTCTTGACTATCTTGCGGATCAGATGGGGGATTATCTGTCAGCTGAGGTAAAGGATAATCTGTCAGAAATTATGGCCGGAGTAAAGGCGACAAAATGTTCTGATTTTGAACTTGTATTTGATCCGACCCTTGTCAGAGGAATGAGTTATTATACAGGTACTATCTTTGAGATAGCAATGCCAGAACTTGGAATTAGCTGCGGTGGTGGCGGAAGATATGATAAGATGGTCGGACGCTTTACGGGAAATGATGTTCCTGCATGTGGATTTTCTATCGGATTTGAAAGAATTATACTAATTCTTTTAGAGAAAGGATTTAGTGTTCCTTCACCTAAAAAGGTGGCATATCTTCTTGAAAAGGGACTTCCACAGGATAGACTGTGCGATGCAATTAGTCAGGCACAAAAGGCTAGAGAAGACGGATTGCAGGTTCTTATAACCAGAATGAATAAGAATAAGAAGTTCCAGAAGGAACAACTCACAGCTGAAGGCTATGAGGACTTTGTAGAGTTTTATAAGGAAGAACTTAAACATTAATTAGTTCGGATGAAAAAATATTGACTTGAATATTTGGAAGGAGAAATAGAAATGGCTGAGTCAATTCAGGGAATAAAGAGAACATGCAGATGTGCGGAGCTTACAACACAGAATGTTGGACAGACTGTAACAGTCATGGGCTGGGTTCAGAAGCAGAGAAATAAGGGCGGTATAGTATTTGTTGACCTTCGTGATCGCTCTGGTATCTTACAGATAATCTTTGAAGAGTCAGATTGTGGTAGCGAGGCGTTCGAAAAAGCTACCCGTATGCGTTCTGAGTTTGTTATTGCGGTTACAGGAAAAGTTGAGAATAGGTCTGGTGCAGAGAATGAGAACCTTGCAACAGGTAAGATTGAACTTCGTGCTGGAAGTGATGTTAGGATTCTTGCAGAGGCAGAGACACCTCCTTTCCCAGTAGAGAATGATTGTAAGACCAAAGAGGAGATTCGCCTTAAGTATAGATATCTCGACTTGAGAAGACCTGAACTTCAGCAGAAGATGTTCCTTAGAAGCAAGATTGCAGCTAAGATGCGTGCATTTATGGACAATGAAGGCTTTATTGAGGTTGAGACTCCTATTTTGTGCAAGTCAACACCTGAAGGCGCAAGAGATTATCTTGTTCCTAGCCGTGTTCATCAGGGACATTTTTATGCACTTCCACAGTCTCCTCAGCTCTTCAAGCAGTTGCTTATGTGTTCTGGATTTGACCGCTATTTCCAGATTGCTAGATGTTTTAGAGATGAAGACCTTCGTGCAGACCGTCAGCCTGAATTTACTCAGGCAGATATGGAGCTTTCTTTTGTAGATGTTGAAGATGTACTCGATGTAAATGAAAGACTGATTCAGTATATATGTAAAGAAGCAATTGGACTTGATGTTCAGCTTCCGCTTCCAAGAATCAAGTGGCAGGAAGCAATGGACAGATATGGTTCAGATAAGCCAGATACCCGTTTTGGAATGGAACTTGTTGACGTTTCAGAAGTTGTGAAGGGATGTGGTTTTGGAGTATTTACCGGCGCCCTTGAGAATGGTGGTTCAGTAAGAGGTATCAATGTTAAGGGACAGGCTGCAATGCCAAGAAAGAAGATTGATGCTCTTGTAGATATGGCTAAGGGAAGTGGTGCAAAAGGACTAGCTTACCTTGCAATAGAAGAAGACGGAAACGTTAAGTCTTCTTTTGCTAAATTCATGACTCAGGAACAGATTGATGAGCTTGTGAAAGCAATGGACGGTCAGAAGGGAGACCTTCTTCTGTTTGCTGCAGATAAGAATAAGATTGTATGGAATGTATTAGGTCAGCTCCGTCTTGAACTTGGACATCAGCTTGGGCTGATTGACGAGAACCAGTTTAATTTCCTTTGGGTTGTAGAGTTCCCTCTTTTAGAGTGGAGCGATGAGGAAAACCGCTTTATGGCTATGCACCACCCATTTACAATGCCTATGGATGAGGACTGGCAGTATATTGACTCTGATCCGGGAAGAGTTCGCGCAAAGGCATATGATATCGTGCTTAACGGCGTAGAGCTTGGAGGTGGTTCTGTAAGAATTCATCAGAATGATATCCAGGAGAAGATGTTCGAGGTGCTTGGATTTACTAAAGAGAAGGCATGGGATCAGTTCGGATTCTTATTGTCAGCATTTAAGTATGGCGTTCCACCTCATGCTGGTCTTGCATATGGACTTGACCGCTTTGTTATGCTGTTGACTCATGCTGAGAGTATTCGTGAAGTAATTGCATTCCCTAAGGTTAAAGATGCTTCAGATATGATGAGTGAGGCACCTGGAACTGTTGATGAGAAGCAGCTTGAGGAACTTGGAATAGCTATTTCAATTCAGGAAAAAGAGGCTGAATCAGAGGAATAATCTGGTTTCGCAAATAAGCGCTGTGACCCAAAAGGACATGAGGATTGTTATGAGAAAGAATAAAGTAATAAGTAGAATTATTGTATCACTCGGTGTTTGTTCACTTGTAGCCATGACTGCGTGTGGTGTTACAAATGCTATTAATGGTGAGCCTCAGAAACTAAATAGCAGCAATGGTACGACTGAATCTGAAGCAGCAGAAGGAATGACCGAACCAGAAGTGACTCCTGAGGAGGAGAAAAAAGGCGAGATTCAGACCTATGATGTTCTCGGAGCAGGTGGAGATAATACTACATCAGGTGATAATACTGGGGATATTCCAGCAGAAGAGGCACCTGGAGTATATGTGCACGATTCGGATGTTAAGCCACTTGGAGGTGTGTCCCTGCTTGTCTGTGATGACAGTACCTGCGTTATTGTAGAAACAGATGCTAATGGATATGCAGATTTGACTGATTATTCGGGAACATATGAGGTGCATGTATATGATGTACCTGATGGTGTCGAGTATGATGCGGATTATGTATATTACTATAACCAGGGAGATGCAATGCACATAATGCTCAGGTACGAGAATGATTCTCCAGCTTCTGGTAATAGTGAAGAAAGTGCAAGTAATGAAGGCAGTGATCGTGCATCAGAGATTTCTTTATCTTTTTCTGCAAAAGACAGAAATGGCAAGACAGTAACTGATTCGATATTTGCTGATTACAAGTACACAATTATCAATAACTGGGAACCATGGTGTGGTCCATGTGTTGGCGAGATGCCTGATCTTGAGAAAATATACGAGAAGTATGAGCCTATGGGGATCAATATGATTGGCGTTTACTCCACTGAGCAGGATGTGGATAGTACAATAAGACAGACCGGAGTTACATATATGATGCTTAAGGAGAATTCTTCTTTTGAGAAGGTATTCAGCACGGGATATGTTCCAAATACAATTGTTGTAGATTCAAATGGCAATCTGATATATCTCGATGGGCTGGCAACAGGAACCCTTGGTTTTGTAAACAATCCTACTGATTATGAAACAATGTTATATAATTGCATTGTAATTGGAAGCAAATCATATAAGGACTGGGATAATTTCTTATCGCAGCTTCTGTAAATTGGGTCATTGATGGAAAGTAAAAATAACAAAAAACAAGATTTAATAATATTAGCCATAGGAATAATCCTGGTACTTTGTGCCGGGATTTTTCTGATATTTTGCGTAGTTAATGTTTCTGTAACTGAAAAATCCTCAGATATGGATGCCGTCAGTATGAACGAAAAGGAATCATATGCAGATATTTCACCTACAGCTGCGGAGGAAGACAAATCAGGTGGATCAGGCGAAATAGCCGATTCTGGTCCTGACAGCGAAGCAAAAGCCCATGCAGATAATATCTTCGCAGGATTTAGGTGTGAGGATATGGATGGCACAATGCATTCTTCAGATGAATTTGCAGGAGCCAAGGTAACTCTCATTAACATATGGTCGACATTCTGCGGACCGTGCGTTGAGGAAATGCCAGACCTCGATAAACTGTCCAAAGATTATTCAGACAAGGGTTTGCAGGTGTTTGGCGTCTGTGCGGATCTGTGGAGACGAGGCAAGAAGAGTGAGGATAAAGCTGATGAAGCTCGCACAATTCTGGAGGGGTGCCAGGTTACGTACCCTGTCTTGTTCCCAGATGAGCAGCTGCAGCAAAAACTCGACGACAATATTTTTACATACCCTACAACCTATCTTATTGATGAGAATGGAGAGGTATTAACAGTTATTCAGGGAAGTAAATCGCTTGAAAAATTTGAAGAGTTAATTAATTCGTTTGGAATTATATCATAGGCCATAAAAGGTACATTGATATAACTGGAATATGCAAAAAGGAGCAAAGATGAAACCTGTACTTAAAAAACTGGCGCCGTTTATATTGCTTGCTGTTTCACTAGTTTTTATTGGGGTTGGTCTTCTTAGAGGGGAGCATCAGACCGTATTGGAAAAAGCAATCAACATATGCATGGAGTGTATAGGAATTGGATAAAACCACCTGCGATATAACGAAAGAACAGAATACAAAAGAACAGAATACAAAAGAACAGAACACGAAAGAGCAAAATGCACACAAAAAAGGTGATACCAACAAAGAGGTAAACTGCCGGAAGGTGAAGAAAAAGAAGGGCATTAGGTTATGGATTCAGCTCTTATGGACAGCAATTACCAATGGCTATGTAATCGGTTTTGTTGAAGGAAAAATCTTTAAGGGATCTTCAAAGCAATTCTGTGTTCCGGGATTAAACTGCTATTCCTGCCCGGGAGCGACATTTTCGTGCCCGATAGGATCGCTTATGGCGACGCTGAATGCTAGGCAGTTTCATTTTGCTTTTTATATAGTAGGTTTTCTGATGTTCTTTGGAAGCCTATTCGGAAGATTTGTGTGCGGATCTTTATGCCCATTTGGCTTGGTACAGGATCTGCTATATAAAATTCCATTTCCTTTTAAGCGGAAGAACATGCCAGGGCATAAGGCTCTAAAATGGCTAAAATATGTAGTTCTCGTTGTGGTTGTGTTTCTCATGGGAAGCCTTATCAGCGATGCAACGGGACTTGGGCAACCATGGTTCTGCGAGTATATTTGCCCATCTGGTACTTTGATAGCAGGAATTCCGCTTGTAGCCATGAATGAAGGGCTTCAGGCGGCAGCAGGATTTAGATTCGCTCTTAAACTTGCAATATTGATAGTCATATTGCTGCTGTCTGTTGTATACTACAGACCATTTTGTAAGTATCTGTGCCCATTAGGTGCATTATATGGATTGTTCAACCCTGTGGCTTTTTACCGCTTTGAAGTCGACAAAGAAAAATGTGTAGGTTGCGGTGCTTGTCAGAAAGCCTGCAGGATGGACATTCCCGTATATCTTAAGCCTAATTCACTAGATTGTATCAGGTGCGGAGATTGTAAAAGAGCCTGTCCTAAGGGGGCGATTGGAAGAGCTAAGATATTGCCAATCAATTCGTCAAAAAGTTCTGCTGTAGAAAAGAAGAATAATCAGTAGAATTATTAAGCTAAAACTAACAAATTGGCTTGCACATATTTGTACAATATGTTAAAGTGTTCAGTGTTGGCGAACAGTTGTCCGCGCGACACGTACAAAAAGCAGAAAATCCGTAGTGAGCGGACATAAGGTGCGAAAGGCAGTCAGTCTGGTATGGATAAACAGAGCGAATACTATGTAGTTAAAAAGCATGCGCTTCCGGAAGTTCTACTAAAAGTGGTTGAAGCCAAGAAGCTGATTGAATCAGGAAAGGTTTCTTCAGTACAAGAGGCATCGGAATTGCTTGATATTAGTAGGAGCTCATTTTATAAGTACAAGGATGATATTTTTCCGTTCCACGATTCAGCTGAAGGTACGACAATTACGTTGATCTTTCAGATGGATGATGAACCGGGTTTACTGTCGGAGGTGCTCAAATCTGTTGCAGGCTATGGTGGGAATATTCTTACAATTCATCAGAGCATTCCGATTAGTGGCGTTGCAACATTGACATTAAGTATTCAAATTCTTGAGAGCACTGGTGATGTTTCAGCCATGGTCGAAGAAATAGAAAACCTTCGAGGCGTTCATTATGTGAAGATTGTTGGACGTGAAAGTTAAGGAATTTATGTAGAAAAAGGAGTAACACAAAATGATTAACGTAGCAGTTTTAGGATACGGAAATATTGGCGGAGGAGTTGTTGATGTAATTGAGACCAATCATGATCTTATTGCAGCCAGGTTAGGTGAAGATATACGTGTAAAGTATGTTCTTGACCTTCGCGAGTTCCCAGGAGACAAGCATGAGGATATTCTTGTTCATGATTTTTCTATAATTGAAAATGATCCTGAAATTGATATTGTATGTGAAACAATGGGAGGAACAGGAGCAGCATATACATTCAGCAAGGCATGTCTTCTTGCAGGCAAAAATGTATGTACCTCAAATAAGGCCTGTGTAGCTGCATATGGTCCTGAACTTATTAGAATTGCAAAAGAGAAGAACGTTAACTATCTGTTTGAGGCAAGTGTTGGTGGAGGTATTCCAATTATCAGACCACTCAATGAATGCCTTCAGCAGGAGAAGATAGAGTCTATCATCGGTATTGTAAATGGAACTACCAACTATATGCTTACCAAGATGGCCAAAGAGGGAGCATCTTATGAGGATGTATTGAAAGAGGCTCAGGACAAGGGATACGCAGAGAAGGATCCTACAGCAGATGTTGAAGGACATGATGCAGGACGTAAGATTGCAATTCTTACTTCGCTGATGACAGGTAAGAACGTAGTATTCGAAGATTTATATTGCGAGGGAATATCTAAGATAACTGCAGAGGATTTCAAATACGCATCAAAAGTTGGAAGAAGCATTAAGTTGTTTGCAAGAAGCACAGATGTAAATGGTAAGGTTCTTGCTATGGTAGCTCCTTACATGATTGATAATAATCATCCACTTTTTGCTGTTAACGATGTATTCAACGCGATTCTTGTTCATGGAAACTGCCTTGATGATGCAATGTTCTATGGACGCGGAGCTGGTAAGCTTCCAACAGCAAGTGCGGTTGTAGCTGATGTGATTGAGATGGCAAGAAATCTTCATAATAATCTTCCTATTGCATGGTCTGATGAGAAGGCTGAGCTTGCGTCACATGAAGAAGCAGTCAGCAGATTCTTTGTAAGAGTTAAGCAGGGTAGCGATGTTTCTGCATTTGGCAGCTGTGAAACAATTGATGCAGGCATTTCTGGAGAGTGCGCAGTAATAACAGGCGCAATGAGTGAAAAGGAATACCTTGAGAAGGCTGCTAAAGTAAGTGGAATTATCAAGATGATCAGAGTTGAGGCATAAAATAAGCGAATTATAGCGATTATTAATATAGAGTGATTACGTGAAAAAGTGAGGAGAAAAAGGAAAAATGATTAAGGTTGTAAAATTTGGTGGAAGCTCACTTGCCAGTGCAGCACAGTTTGAAAAGGTTGGAAGTATTATTAAAAGTGATGAGAACCGTAAATATGTGGTTCCATCTGCTCCAGGAAAGCGTTTTTCAGAAGATACAAAGGTTACAGATATGTTATATGCCTGCTATAAGGCAGCTTCTGAAGGAAAGCCATATTCAGACGTTCTTGCCAGCATCAAGGAGAGATATCAGGAAATTATAGATGGCCTTAAATTAGACATCTCACTCGAGGAAGATTTTAATACAATCAAGAAGAATTTTGAGAACAAAGCCGGATCTGATTATGCAGCCAGCAGAGGCGAATTCTTAAACGGTAAGCTTATGGCATGCTACCTTGGATATGAGTTCATTGATTCTGCAGAAGTTATCATTTTTGATGAGGAGGGTAATTTCCTCGCTGAGGAGACAAATGAAGTTCTAGGAAAACGCCTCAAGGATATTGAGAGAGCCGTTATTCCCGGTTTTTATGGTGCGAAGAAGGATGGAACAGTTAAGACTTTCTCAAGAGGCGGTTCGGATGTTACCGGCTCAATTGTAGCTAGAGCATCAAAAGCTGATGTATACGAGAACTGGACAGATGTATCAGGATTCCTGATTACTGATCCTAGAATTATAGATAATCCTGTTGGAATTGATACCATTACTTACAGAGAGCTTCGTGAGTTGTCATATATGGGTGCAACTGTTCTTCATGAGGACGCTATTTTCCCTGTTCGTAAGGCAGGAATCCCAGTTAACATTCGTAATACAAATAAGCCAGATGATCAGGGAACTTGGATTGTTGAAAGTACATGCCAGAAGCCTAAGTACGTTATCACTGGTATTGCAGGTAAGAAGGGCTTCTGCTCTATAAATATTGAGAAGGACATGATGAATGCAGAGATTGGATTCGGAAGAAAAGTCCTTGAAGTGTTTGAAGAGAATGGCATTTCATTCGAGCATATGCCATCTGGTATTGATACACTTACTGTATACGTTCACCAGAGCGAGTTTATGGAAAAAGAGCAGAAGGTGCTTGCAGGAATTCATAAACTGACAGCTCCTGACACTATTGAAATGGAAGCTGATCTTGCACTAATTGCAGTAGTTGGACGTGGAATGAAGGCTACAAGAGGAACGGCAGGACGTATTTTCTCTGCACTTGCTCATGCAAACGTGAATGTTAAGATGATTGATCAGGGATCATCTGAGCTTAATATCATCATCGGTGTTAAGAATGAGGACTTTGATACTGCAATCAAAGCAATTTACAATATCTTCGTTTTATCACAGCTGTAAAAAACAGCCAGAAAGAGGTGCGTAATGGAAAGAGTTATGAAGAATATGGCATGCAAGCTTGTGGCAGTATTTGTCGCAGTTGCATGTGTGATAACCAGTATAAATCTTACAGAGATTAAGAGTGAGGCTGCTGGAGAGGTTAAGAAAATAACTACCATGGAATGTTCAGTGTGGTCTAAACCTTCTACCAAGCCGGAATACAGAGTTAAGAAGATTCCAGCAGGATATACCGTATCGGTTTATCCCACTCCTGTGAAGAGCAAGGATGGAGATGGCAAGACGTTCTACAAAACTACAAAGGGCTGTTATATCCTCTGTAAATGTTTTGATGGAACAGGAGCAGGAAATGTTCCTACTGGTGGTAATGTGGTAAAAGAAACCTACAAGACACCATACAGTACAGCTAATGTGACCTTGGTGCCTGGCACGGCGTACGGAAAGAGTGCGAAATACTTCTTTGCAGATTATAAGGGCGTGCCTTCATATGTGGCTATTACTTTTTATGTCAATTCAAAGGGCGGTACTGCCAAGCTTAAATATGAGAGAAATCCTATAGTTCTTCCTGCCGGTATGCCAATTTATGTATGGGGATATACCACTGACGGATATTATATCTGCGGAAAGAACCCAAGGCTCATTGGAATGGAATATTGTGATGATGAGTTTGCGCTGGTTGCAATGGGACAGCTCACAGAGAGTGTTCCCGCAAAACTGGCTGATCCAAACAACTTTGTAAATAAGAATTCTAAAAAGGATCCAAACACTGAATCATATGGCCAGTACACATTTGCATATGATTTCACCCCTGCTAAGTATTACTGTAGTTATCTTCAGCAGGCCGGCTACAACGCATATATGATTGGCGGACAGAAGTATGCTGGTGGTGGAGAACAGTTCTGGGCAACTGATGTTAAGAAGCTGTCTAATTCACAGCCTTCTGGAGAGTATGTATTCATGAAATATGACGGACTTGGATATGATGGCACCCTGAACAGACTGAAGGTGTGTCTCGATGAAAGTCTGGTGATGGAACCTGATGCAGAGAGCGTAGTTCTGACTGTTCCAATCAATGAATTTACACCAGCTCAGTTCAAGAGCCTCAGAAAAGAAGTTTATAATTATGCCGTATCAAAATATGGTAACAGAGTGAAAATTGGTGCAGACCGTCTATGGGGAATTGAGTGGTATAGCAGCCCTGATACTTCACAGTATTCATATAGAGAGGGAGTATATTATCACTTTTCAATTGGCCTTCAGAAATAAGTACGCTGCCACGAAAAAATGAGTAAAGAAACACAGACAAACATTGTTAAACAGGCTGGTGTTCTGGCAGCTGCCGGAATATTGGTAAAAATAATAGGCATTCTGTACAGAAGTCCTTTGACAGGGCTTATAGGTGATGAAGGAAATGGCTATTACAGCTCGGCCTATAACATATACATCATTATTCTGATGTTGTCATCCTATAACATTCCTGCGGCAGTTTCCAAGCTGATTGCTGAAAAGCTTGCCCTTAAGGAATATAGGAATGCTCACCGTGTATTTCTCGTATCGCTTGTATATGTAATGGTCATGGGTGTTATTGCTGCATTTGTTCTCTACATGGGAGCAGAGTTGTTTGTAGGACATAATGCGGCGAGCGTTCTGAGGGTGTTTGCTCCAACTATAATTATATTTGGACCACTTGGAGCTCTTAGAGGATATTTCCAGGCACATCATACGATGACGCCTACATCCATATCACAAATATTTGAGCAAGTGTTTAATGCCGGGATATCTATCCTTGCTGCATTTATTTTCACTGGAGCTGTTGGTGGAATGACCAAAGCTGCAAGAGAGAGTACATTTGCTGGAGATGCAGGCCTTCTGTCAACTGCATCTGCATTTGTTCTGGGGGAATCGGCAGCCAGAACCACAGATACCCAGAGGGCTGTATCGGGTGCTGCAGGATCTGCACTTGGAACGGGAGCCGGAGTTTTGGTGGCTGCTATTTTCATGGGGTATATGTACTACAGGAGAAGAAAGCAGTTCAGAACGGAGATTGCACTTGATAAGCAGTCAGTTGTTCTTCCATATAAGGCCATTCTCAAGCAGATGATCCTGATGGTTACACCAATTCTTTTGTCCAATTTTATTTACAATTTCTGCAATACCCTAAATCAGAGTATTTATTTCGGTATATTGCGCGGTGTCAAAGGAATATCAGAAGCGGAAGCTTCAACCATGTTCGGAATATATGCGGGCAAGGCGTCGATTATCGTAAATGTTCCAATTGCAATTGCTGCAGCTATGAGTTCGGTTATGATTCCGGCGGTTTCTGCGGCATATGCTCATAAGAATATGGAGGAGATAAAAGAGAAGATTTCAACAGCGATAAGAGTCACAATGCTTGTTGCAATTCCATCAGCTGTAGGTCTGTTTGCTCTGGCAAAACCAGTGACACAGCTCCTGTTTCCGCAGAAGGTATCTCTGGATGCTGCATCAAGCCTTCTTATGGGGCTGGCAATTACAGTAGTGTTCTTCAGTATTTCAACCATTACCAATGCAGTATTGCAGGGAATGGGTAAGGTAAATAAGCCGGTAGTTAATTCGGCTATATCATTAGTAATACAGGCAGTGGTTTTGACGCTATTACTTCTGCTCACAAACTTTAATCTGTACGCGCTTGTAATTGCTTCTATTCTGTATTCAGCGCTGATGGTATATTTGAATTCAAAGGCCATATATAAAGAGACGGGATATAAGCAGGAGATTAGAAAGACGTTTGTTCTTCCATTTGTTGCGGCGGCAATAATGGGCGTAGTTGCTTTCTTTGTTTATTTCCTTGTGAACCTTCTTGTAAGGACCAATGTTATTGCATTTATTCTGGCTGTAGGAGTTGCCGTTATGGTGTACTTCGCTGTGCTGATTATGATTGGCGGAGCTACAGAGGCTGATTTGAAGAGATTCCCGAAGGGAGCGCTGATAATTAAGCTGGCTAAGAAAGTGAAAATATTGAAATAGAAAAATAATAAAAAAGTAGAGATAAAAAAGCGGCTCTGAGTACTACTCAGAGTCGCTTTTAGTTGTATCAGATTCAGATGCAGGTACTTCGGGGAGGGTAAGAAGAACTCTCTCTATGCAGTTCTTTCTAACCTTCATTGCCTCAATAATTGTACCATCTTCAAGTGTTACCTTATCATGCTCTTCGGGGAGACGCTCAAGCTCATTGATCAGAAGGCCACCAATTGAATCAAAATCCTCACATGTGAGTTCTATATCCAGAGCATCATCAATGTCGGATAATTTCATGCTTCCTTCGATGCTGTACGAGTTGGCGGAAAGCTGTCTAATTCTTTCCTCTTCATCCTTGTCATATTCATCTCGAATCTCACCGACAATTTCTTCAAGTAAATCTTCGAAAGTAATCATTCCAGCAGTGATACCATATTCATCAAGGACGATGCTGAGAGCCTGTCCTTTTTCTCTCATCTCAGACATAAGATCAGCTGTGGATTTGGTTTCATATGTGTAATGAACATTTCTAAGTAGAGACCGAACAGTAAAATTCTGTGTGTTTTTTCGAAGAAGCAGGTCCTTAACATTGATGATACCGATTATGTGATCCTTATCATCATTCTCATAAACAGGGAAACGAGTGTACATGGTTTCGCGGTACAGCCTCATCAGTTCCTGATAGGTCGCATCTGCCGAAATGCATGTCATATGATTTCTTGGAATCATAATATCCTTTGCGTCCGACTCATCTAAGTCAAACACATTCTCTATCATTTCCATTTCTTCTTCTTCAATTGCGCCATCTTCCTGCCCAACATCCATCATTGTACGTATGTCCTGCTCGGTTAACTGAGCGCGTTTCTTCTTGTCGATCCCGAACATTTTGAGAAACAGTCCTGAGAATACATCGATGATGAAAATTATAGGAGTTAGCAGAATCATCAATAAATTGATTATCCCGGCAAGAGCAAGCGCCATCTTCTCGGCATTGGCCATGGCCATAGTCTTAGGAAGTATTTCACCGAAAATAAGAATTAGGAAAGTGAGAATACCTGTAGCAACTGAAATGTATATGCTACCAAACAAATCCATTGCAATGGTGGTTGTTAATGCCGAAGCAGCAAGATTTACAACATTGTTTCCAATGAGAATGGCACTTAGCATCTTGGTATAGTGCTCTAAGACGTGATTAAGCCGAATGGCTTTTTTGTTTCCCTCATCCATTAGCGAACGGACTCTTATATGACTTACAGTGGTAAGAGCTGTCTCACTGGATGAGAAAAAAGCAGATAAAATTAATAGTAATAACAGTATAACCAGTTTAATTACGAGGTTAACGTCCATATTTGTTTAGAAGTTTTCCTTTCGAGGATGAACGGGATAATGCCCCGAATCCTTGTATTTACTGTACTACAAGCCGATTTTGCTTGTCAAGATTAGGGGCACTGTGCTATACTTATTTGGCTTGCGAAATGTTATCAAACAGCAAGAAAAAGGAGATTTACAGGAAATGAAAAAGAGTAACGGATTAATAGCACTTATCGTTACGATCCTTGCGACTGCAGGACTTGGTTTCCTTGCCTTTGTTGGTACAGGAAATGGCGGTTCTATCAATAATATTAAGCAGGGTCTGGATTTGGCTGGTGGCGTTAGTATTACCTATGAGGTAAAGGGTGAGGCAGATCCTTCTATTGAGGATATGTCTGATACCGTTTATAAGCTGCAGCAGAGAGTAGAGCATTATTCAACGGAAGCTCAGGTTTATCAGGAAGGATCAAACAGAATCAGCATAGAGATTCCTGGTGAGTATGATGCAGAAGCAGTTCTGGCAGAGCTTGGAAAGCCTGGCTCATTGTATTTCATCATTGAGAAGGATGATGAAGGAAATGACAACTATGCCTATGGTTATTCCATGGATGAAGCTGGTAATCTTGTAAATGCAGATTATTATCTGAACAAAGATATCGAAACCTTGATGAATGAAGGTTCTATCATCCTGGTTGGTACAGATGTTAAGAGTGCAAATGCTGGTTCACAGACAGATTCGCTGACTGGCAATTCAAAATATGTTGTTCAGTTGTCACTTACACCTGAAGGAACAGAGAAATTTGCACAGGCTACCAAAAAGGCACATGAGAATGGCTGGACCATCGGTATCTACTATGATGGTAAGTTTATAAGTGTTCCAAGAGTTGATGATGAGATTACAAGTGGAGATGCTATTATTTCCGGTAATTTTGAATATAGCGATGCAGAGAAGCTTGCTTCAAACATTCGTATCGGTGGACTTAAGCTTGTACTTGAAGAGCTTTCTTCGAATGTAGTTGGAGCTCAGCTCGGAAGCAAGGCAATCAGCACAAGTATTCTTGCTGGTCTTATCGGACTTGCATGTATCATTTTATTTATGCTGATTGTATATAGAATTCCTGGCGTGGCAGCGACCATTTCTCTGGTTGTATATACAGTACTTACAGTTCTTTTCCTTGATTTCTTTAAGATTACACTTACTCTGCCAGGTATTGCAGGTATCATCCTGTCAATTGGTATGGCAGTAGATGCAAACGTTATTATCTTCTCACGTATCAGAGAAGAGCTTGCTACTGGAAAGACAGTTAAGAGTTCTATAGATAACGGTTTCAAAAAAGCACTTTCAGCAATTATCGATGGAAATGTTACAACTCTGATAGCTGCTATTGTACTTATGATTATGGGTTCAGGTTCAGTTAAGGGCTTTGCTCAGACCTTGACACTTGGTATTATCCTGTCAATGTTTACTGCACTTGTTATCTGCAGACTTGTCCTTAAGAGCTTGTTCGCAATTGGCTGTACATCTGAGAAAATGTACGGTGTTGCAAAAGAGAAAAAGTCAATTAAGTTTATTAGCAAGAAGCCTGTTTTCTTCGTAATCTCACTTGCAGTTATTGTTTCAGGACTTGTATTCATGTTCGTCAAGGGACTCAACTTGAGCCTTGAATTTGCTGGTGGTACTTCATTCAATGTCACCTTCCCTCAGGAATATTCACTCGAGGAGATTGATAATACAATCAAGCCTGCTGTAGCAGAGGTGATTGGAAGCAATAATATTCAGGCATCCAAGGTCAAGGATTCGTCAGCTGTTTCAATTAAGACTATTGGGCTGACACCTGAGAAGACAACAGAAGTAATTGAGATGTTACAGAATCAGTTCGGTGTAACTGAGGGAATTGAGCATCAGTTTATATCAGCAACTATCAGTAATGAAATGAGTCGTGATGCAATCGTAGCCGTAATTGTAGCAGCGATTCTCATGATGCTGTACATATGGCTTAGATTCCGTGATCTTAGATTTGCTACAAGTTCAGTTCTTGCACTTGTGCATGACGTTCTTGTGGTACTTGCATTCTATGTATTCTCAAGAATTGCAATCGGATCAACTTTCATTGCATGTATGCTTACAATCATCGGTTACTCAATCAATGCTACAATCGTAATCTTTGACCGTATCCGTGAGAATATGAAGATTATGGGTAAGAAGGCTGATCTTGCTGAGGTGGCAAATAAGTCAATTACTCAGACACTTACAAGAAGTATCTATACTTCACTTACTACCTTCGTGTCAGTATTATTCCTTTACATCTTAGGTGTTCCAGCAATTCAGGATTTTGCTCTTCCACTTATTGTTGGTATCATCTGTGGTGGATATTCTTCAGTATGTATTGCAGGTGCGCTGTGGTATGTCATGAAGAAGCATATCGGTGGCAAGAAGGCTGCGAAGTAATTTGCTTTATCAATTATGAAGAAGACACAGTGTGGGAAACTGCACTGTGTTTTTTTTATCGCAGAGCCGACAATGGGAAGATGACAGTTAATGCTGTCCGCCGGCTCGCGAGACGAGTAGGACAGTAATGCTTCCTGCCTACGCGATTGGCACGCATACTAAAACAAAACATGGTAGAATATGAGAGGCGAATGTAATTCTTCGCACAAGTCTTCTAGATATGAGGGTGAAAATGGAAGAAAAGTGGTTCCTTACAACAAAAAAAGCAGATTTTAACGGTATAGGAAAGCGGTTTGGAATAGACCCGGTTGTCGCACGAATTATCAGAAACAGGGATATTGTATCTGAAGAGGATATAAGACAATTTCTTGAGGGAGATTTATCGGACATCCCGGATAGTAAGCTGTTTGCAGATATGGACAAGGCCATAGATGTTTTTCAGTGTCATCGCGATGAGAAAATACGTATCATTGGAGACTATGATATAGATGGTGTGTGTTCGACGTACATATTGGTGCGTGGACTTAGAGAGTTAAGATGTCAAGTGGATGCTGCTATTCCACATAGGATACAGGATGGATACGGGTTAAATGACAGGCTGATTGACGAGGCGCATGATGATGGCGTTTCCATGATTATCACCTGTGATAATGGCATTTCAGCCAAAGAGCAGATTGCCCACGCTAAAAAGCTTGGGATGACTGTTATTGTTACTGATCATCATGAAGTACCCTATGAGGAAAAGGAAGGAATTAAGAGTCAGCTTCTTCCTCCTGCGGATGCGGTTGTCGATCCAAAGAGGGATGATTGTCAGTATCCTAACAGTGGAATATGTGGCGGTTTTGTTGCATTTCATTTTATTAGAGCTCTTTATGAGAGACTTGAATATGACAATCAGGAGCTCATGGGAGAGTTTGCAGAAATCGCTGCCTTTGCGACTGTTGGTGATGTAATGCAGCTTAAAGGTGAGAACAGGATTCTAGTCAAGGAAGGGCTAAGCAGGATGAAACGATCTGCCAATCTTGGACTGAGGAGTCTTATCAAGGTCTGCGAGCTCAGTGGCAAGGATATTACTGCATATCACCTTGGATTTATTATTGGTCCATGCCTTAATGCAACTGGAAGACTTGATTCAGCGCAAAGAGCATTGGAACTGCTTATGTCTGACAGTGAAAATGAAGCTATGCATATTGCGATTGAGCTGAAAAGCATGAATGACTCAAGAAAGGATCTCACAGCCAAGGGAGTGGATGAGGCCATGAAGGCAATGGAGAACTGGGATTTGGATAGAAAGCCAGTAATCGTGTTATATCTGCCTTCCGTGCATGAGTCCTTGGCGGGAATAATTGCTGGAAGGGTTAGAGAAGTATATAATCATCCTACTTTTATCCTGACTGATGGAGAAGATGGAATAAAAGGATCAGGGCGTTCTGTAGAAGGGTATGATATGTTTGAGGAACTGACCCAGGTGAAAGAGTATCTAACCAAATTTGGAGGACATACGCTTGCGGCAGGGCTCTCACTCGACAAGGCTAAGCTGGATGATTTTATCAATGCAATTAATGAGAAATGCAATGTCGACAAAGAAGCATATATCAAAAAAGTGCATATAGATGTCAATATGCCACTATCTTATGTGACGGAGAGTCTTGTCAATCAGCTTGGAATTCTTGAACCATTTGGTATGGGTAATCCTAAACCGATATTTGCACAGAGCAATCTTAGCGTCACGGGAGTTTCGTGCATTGGCAACACTAATCGTGTGATGAAACTGAAGGTTCATGGTGAAGACGGAAGAGAGTTTGTGCTTACTCTTTTTTCGGGACATGAGGTTTTTGACGAGTATATAATTGCAAAATATTCAAAAGAGGAGCTAGAACAGCTCTATACTGGTAATGCGACTAATGTTGCTCTGTCGGTTTTGTACTATCCTGACATCAACGAATATAAGGGTAGAAGAAGCATTCAATTCGTTGTACAGGGGTATAAATAAACTCGGGTTGCATCGAGTTGTGTGAAAGAGAACGTATGCGGTTTGCTACAAAATATGGTGTCTGAGTGCCTGTAAGGTGGAATGATAAGGCAAAATGTGGTAAAATTAAAAAGTGAATTTTAGCACAATAATACGAAAAAGGAAGATTAGAAAATGGCTTGGTACGATGAGGCGATATTTTATCATATTTACCCGTTAGGAATGCTGGATGCTCCTAAGGAGAATTCCTATGGAGAACCTGTTCACAGACTCCGTGAATTAAAAAAATGGATTCCATATTATAAAGAGCTGGGAATAAATGCTATATATATTGGACCTTTGTTTGAATCGGTAGGTCATGGATATGAAACTACTGACTACAGAAAGCTTGATTCGAGACTTGGTGATAATGATGATCTTAAGCAGTTTGTTAAGGACTGCCATAAAGAAGGAATCCATGTGATATTTGATGGTGTATTTAATCATGTCGGAAGAGATTTCTTCGCCTTCAAGGATCTCAAGCAAAACAGAGAGAATTCAAGATATAAGGATTGGTTCCTGAATGTAAACTTCTGGAACAATAATGAATATAATGATGGCTTCAGCTACGAGAACTGGGGAGGCTACAACCTTCTTGTTAAGCTCAATCAGAGAAATCCTGAAGTCAAGGATTATATAAGAGACGTTATCAAGTTCTGGGTAAGTGAATTCGATGTGGATGGAATTCGTCTTGATGCGGCTGATGTTCTTGATTTTGACTATATGAAGATGTTAAGACAGGTTGCAAACGAGGTTAAACCTGATTTCTGGCTCATGGGAGAAGTTATCCATGGAGATTACTCAAGATGGGTTAATGACGGAACTCTTCATGCGGTTACGAATTACACACTTCATAAGGCGCTTTTCTCTGGACATAATGATCATAACTATTTTGAAATTGCACATACAGTAAAGCGTCTGTATGAGATGGGTGGTAACAGACCAGATGGTCTTAGACTCTACAATTTCTCTGATAATCATGATGTGGAGCGAATTATCAATAAGATTAATAATAAAGCAGCCTACTATCCAGTACATATTCTCGTATATACTTTGCCTGGAGTTCCATCTATCTATTATGGTTCTGAGTGCGGAATAGAGGGTAGAAAAGAAAAAGGCTCAGATGCATCGCTGAGGCCTGCACTTAATTTTGATAATTACAAAAATGCAGTGAAGGAGAATGACTATGCTTCCTTCATTTCGAGACTGTCTAAGATTAGAAAGGTATTGCCAGCACTTTCATATGGCGATTACAGAGAATCAATGCTGACGAATAGGCAGTATGCATATACAAGAAACTGTGGCGATTCATGTGTCATTGTGACAGTCAATAATGATGACAATCAGGCTACCATCAATGGAAGAGGAGCAAAGGACGGTAACTATGTTGGAGCACTTTCAGGCAATAAGCTCAGCGTATGTGGTGGCAATTATTCGGCCGAGGTTCCTGGAAACTATGGAGAGATATGGGTGCCTGAAAACGAGGCTGGTGCACTTATTGGAGATATTAAGGAAAAGCCTATTAAGAGTGCGAAGGTTGCAGCAACACCTGTTTCCATAGCACCTGTTTCCATAGCACCTGTTACCATAGAACCTGTTGCCAATAAGAGCGATACTGCAAAGAATCAGGATATAGTGCAGAAGCAGGATTCTCAGAAAACTCAGCAAACAACAAAGGGCGGTGCCGCTGCAAAATATAACCTTGATGTGAAATATTCTGCATATAATCCTGACGAGATTGCATCCAGAAATGATTATGATGCTATGACAATTGAAGAACTGCAGGTTGCAATTCTTGAGAAGATGGCACACAACGGATCAGTTAATGATCAGATGATTAAGACAGTAATGGATAATGTATATCTGGATTCGCTTAAAAACTGGGTTAAGAGTTTTAGATAGAATAAATAGAATTATATGAAGCAATTTGCCGGTATCGTTGTAGATATCACGCACGAAAGTGTCGACAGATTATTTGAATACAGAATTCCTGACAGCCTCCTTCCCGATATTAGGGAAGGAAGCTGTGTTTATGTACCCTTTGGTAAAGCCAACAAGCTGATCAAAGGGTATGTTATTTCTATATCAGATACTAGTGAATATCCGGCGGACAAGCTTAAAGAGATTCATTCGATTGTACCCAAGGCTTCGGGAATGGAAGTTGATACAATAGCTCTTGCAGCGTTTATTAAAAAGAGATATGGGTCGACGATGATTGCTGCGCTCAAAACTGTCATTCCGGTTAAACAGAAGGTTGCGGCAATAATCAAGAAGACCATCGTGAGGAAGTGCAGTGAGCAGGAGGCATATGATTATTCTGAGTTGTTTGACAACAAGCACCAGCCAGCAAAGGCAAGAATAATGCGGGAACTGGCAGAACATGAGAGCTTGCCATATGAGCTTGTAATTCAGAAGTTGCATGTCTCACCGCCATCCTTGAAGAGTCTAGAATCCGCCGGGATAATTACTCTTTTATCTGACAGAACATATAGGCAGACGGTCAAGTCAAGAACTGAAGATGGAGGAAGAAAGCTCAGCCCCTCGCAGCATAGTATCGTTGATGAGGTTTCGAATTCTGTAATTGAGGGAAAGCCAGTCAATGCACTAATTCATGGCATTACAGGTGCTGGGAAAACAGAAGTATATCTTGGAATAACCAGGAAGCTTGTGGAAGCTGGAAAACAGGTAATAATGCTCATACCTGAAATAGCGCTTACATATCAGACAGTAATGCGCTTTTATTCAAGGTTTGGAGACAGGGTGTCTGTTGTCAATTCCAGAATGAGTCAGGGAGAAAGATTTGATCAGTATGAGAAAGCAAGACAGGGGCTTATCGATGTGATGATTGGCCCGAGGTCGGCACTGTTTACACCATTTAAGAATATTGGTGCAATTATTATTGATGAGGAACATGAGAGCAGCTATAAAAGTGAAAACATGCCAAGATACCATGCGAGGGAGGTTGCTTTTGAAATCGCATCAAGGCATGGCGGATGCGTGGTGCTAGGTTCGGCAACCCCTTCTTTGGAATCGTATTATCTTGCTCAAAAAGGAAGCCTGAAATTATATAAGCTCAAAGAGAGACTGACTGGTGGAACTCTTCCTGAGGTGTCGATAGTGGACCTCAGAGAGGAGATGAAGAGCGGAAATAAATCTATCTTTTCAAATCTGCTTAAAGAAAAGATGATGGAGAAGCTTCTTGCTGGTGAGCAGATGATGCTATTCTTAAACAGGAGAGGTATTGCAGGATTTGTATCGTGCAGAGCGTGCGGACATGTTATCAAATGTGAGCACTGCGATGTTTCAATGTCACAGCATAGGAATGGACTTCTGATGTGTCATTATTGCGGCGCAACTAAGCCGATGGTGAATGTCTGTCCTGAATGTGGATCCAAATATATCGCTGGCTTCAAGGCTGGAACTCAGCAGGTTGAGGATGCAATTCATAAGCTGATTCCACAGGCGAGAGTTCTTCGAATGGATGCAGATACAACAAAAAACAAAGATAGCTATGACGAGATACTGTCCAGGTTTTCCGAAGGTGAAGCAGACATCCTTGTCGGAACTCAGATGATAGTAAAAGGGCACGATTTTCCTAATGTCACGCTCGTTGGAATTCTGGCTGCGGATTTATCACTTAATGCATCGGATTACAGGGCTGGAGAGAGAACCTTCGATCTGCTTACACAGGCAGCGGGGCGAGCCGGAAGAGGAGAGAAGAAAGGTGAAGTAATAATTCAGACTTATCAGCCTGAAAATTACGCGATTACCTATGCCGCCAAGCAGGACTATGAGGCATTTTATGATGAGGAAATAGCTTATAGAGAATTCATGCTATATCCGCCTGCAGCGCATCTGTTATGCGTCAGAATTCAAAGCAGTAATGATGAGGAAGCAAAGCGTATTGCTGAAAAATGCAGGGATATGATGAAATCGACTTGTGTTAGGGATAAAATCATTTCCATTGGACCAAGCCCGGCAGGGATTTCCAAGGTGAAGGACGTATTTAGGTATGTCCTGTATTATAAATGTGTGGAATATGATAAACTGATACAGATTAAGGATGTGCTCGAAAATGAAGAACACAGCTTCCCTAAGGGTGTTTTGATTGATTATGATTTTGATCCGTTAAACACTTGAACTTAGGGAAGAATATTTGCGGCAAATACTACTACTATTAACAAAATGAGGGGATAAAGAAATGGCACTTAGAAAAATCAGAGAGATTGGCGATGATGTATTAATGAAGGTTTGTAAGGAAGTCAAGGAGATGACTCCTAGAACCAAACTCCTGATAGAGGATATGTTTGATACTATGTATGAGGCTAATGGTGTTGGCCTTGCAGCACCACAGGTTGGCGTACTTAAGAGAATAGTTGTAATTGATACAACAGGTGAAGATCCATATGTGTTTATCAATCCTAGAATTGTAGATAGAAGTGGTGAACAGACAGGATATGAAGGCTGTCTGTCAGTGCCAGGAAAAACTGGAACCGTTACAAGACCTAATTACGTTAAGGTTGTTGCGCTTGATGAGAATATGAAGCCTTTTGAATTAGAAGCGACAGAACTTCTCGCCAGAGCAGTTTGCCATGAACTCGATCATCTTGATGGACATCTGTATACCGAGAAGGTTGAGGGTGAACTGAAAAATACTGAAGATGTATACGAGGATGAAGAGTAGTAGCTGGTTTTGACGATTCCCTGAGTAAGAATTGGCAAATACCTAGTATTTGATATATAAGAGAGGATGGTTTACATCTGATGAAGGTTATATATATGGGAACCCCGGATTTTGCCGTGGGAGCATTAGAGAAAATAATAGAAGCAGGCCATGAGGTTGTATGTGTTGTAACACAACCAGATAAGCCCAAAGGTAGAAGTGCTGAGCTTGTACCGCCTCCGGTTAAGGTGTGCGCCACTGAACATGGAATACCTGTTTTACAGCCAGTCAAGTTAAGATCGGGTGAATACTATGACCAGCTCAGAGCCTATGGCGCAGATGTTTTTGTTGTAGCTGCATTTGGACAGATTCTGACTAAGGAAGTGCTGGATATGCCAAAATATGGGTGTGTAAATATTCATGCCTCCCTTCTTCCAAAATATAGAGGAGCAGCACCTATTCAGTGGTCAATTCTTAATGGAGACGAGTATACTGGTGTTACCATTCAGCAGATGAATGAAGGTGTCGATACGGGAGATATCTTAAGTGTTGTAAAGGTTAAGATAGAGAGCGATGACACTGCCGATACACTGTTTGATAAATTAGAGTCGGCCGGGGCCAAGCTGATAACGGAATGTCTAGATGGCCTTGAGAAGGGGACGATTGTTCCTGTTAAGCAGGATGAGAGTCAGGCGACTCACGTTGGCAAACTCTCTAAAGAGTATGGAAAAATGGATTTTGAGAAACCAGCGACCACACTGGAGCGAATGGTGCGAGGTCTTAATTCATGGCCCAGTGCATATACATTCCTCGGTGGTAAACAGCTTAAGATATGGAAGGCAGAAGTTGTAGATGAAGCGGCCAACTGTGAGCCCGGCGCGGTGGCACAGGTTGGCAAGGACTATTTTGATATTCAAACAGGGGAGGGTCTCCTTCGTGTGCTTGAGGTTCAGTTAGAGGGCAAGAAGCGTATGCCTGCTGGAGACTTCCTTCGTGGGGTTAAGCTTCAGATTAACGATTTGGTTAAATAATCAGGAGCTGCTATGGGACAAAATGTAAATGAGAGAGAAATTGTATTAAATCTTCTCATAGAGTTTGATAAAAATGAGAGGCATGCCAACGAACTGCTCAGTGGAGCGCTTGCGAAGGTAGATTATCTTCCGGCGAATGAAAAGGCATTTGTGAAGCGCCTGTTTGAAGGAGTTATTGAGAAACAGTATTATCTCGAGCATGTAATAAAGAGATACATAAAAACCCCCATTTCCAAGGTTAAGAAGGTTTTGAGGCTAATCCTGAGAATGGGGGTATATCAGCTTCTATTTATGGATTCTGTCCCGGATAATGCTGCATGTGATGAGGCTGTCAAACTGTGCAAAAAAGTAAATATGAAGCCTCAGAGTGGTTTTGTGAATGGCGTACTAAGAAACATTGCCAGAGCAGGAGATAAGCTAAAGGCTGAGAAATTCACAGACTTAGTTGAATACAACTCAGGAAAAGGATATACACAGGCACTGTCTATTTTCTATTCAGTTCCGCTGTGGCTTGTTCAAAAATTCGAAAAGGTATATGGCAGAGAGAAGACTCTGGGAATACTTGAGGGATATCAGGAGCAAAGACCAGTTACTGTGCGTTTTTGTGTGGCTGGTGATAAGCTTGGTGGATGGCTCGACAGTATCCGCAGCAAGGGAATTCAGATTAAGCAGCATCCCTTTGTGCCATATGCATATGAAGTAAAGGGAACCTCCGGAATATCACAGCTTCCAGGATATGCGGAGGGCATGTTCTATGTTCAGGATGTAAGTTCCATGCTTGTCTGCGAACTTGCTGATATAGAACCTGGAATGAGAGTGATTGATGTATGTAGTGCGCCTGGAGGCAAAGGTCTGCATGCGGCTTTCCTTGGAGCTAAAGTGTCTGCAAGAGATGTTAGCGAGGGGAAGGTTTCAATTATAAGGAAAAATGCAGACAGGTTGGGATATACGTCTGATGATCAGATAAATATTTTTGTTCAGGATGCGCGGACGGTCCGGGAAGAGGACGTAGAAAGTGCAGATGTAGTCATCGCAGATGTTCCATGCAGCGGATATGGAATAGTTGGCAAGAAATGTGATATTAAATACGGTGTTTCTGAAGAGAAAGAAGATAGTCTCGTTGTATTGCAAAGGGAGATTATTGATGCTGTCTGCCAATACGTAAAAAGAGGCGCGTTACTCATGTACAGTACCTGCACAATTAATTCAAGGGAAAATGAGCAGCAGCTTGAATATATTAAGTCAAAAGGTTTTGAACTTGAGTCTATTGAGGATAGGTTGCCGGATGCGCTTAAAGGACAAACTGGGAACAAAGGCTATATTCAGCTGTTTCCTGGGATAAACCGATGCGATGGATTCTTCATTGCAAGGTTGAGAAGAAATAGATGAACTGACTGCAATGCCGGTCATGAGTAGATATGCAGAACATAGATAATGATGTAAAAAATATTAATACAGCAAATGCTGATGAGACTAATGCGGACACAGCAGGTGCAGTGAATGAGGCTGCGACAGATATAGACAAAGCTGATATCCTGTCCATGAATATGGATGAGATAAAGGAACTCATGAAGAGGCTGGGTGAACCGGCATTCAGAGCTGGGCAGATCTTCAGTTGGCTTCATGAGAAAAGGGTAAGCAGCTTTGAGGAGATGAGTAATCTGTCCAAAGCGCTTAGGGAGAAGCTTGCAGAATGTTGTGAGATAGCCACCTTGGTGCCACAGGAGGTCTTAACCTCTAAGATAGATGGAACCAAAAAGTTCCTGTTTGCGCTCTCTGATGGAAATATTATAGAGAGCGTATGGATGCAGTATAAGCACGGAAATAGTGTGTGCATATCATCTCAGGTTGGGTGTAAAATGGGTTGTAAGTTCTGTGCATCTACCCTAGATGGATGTGTGAGAAGCCTGAAGGCTTCTGAAATGCTGGGGCAGATATATCGGATTACTGACATTACTGGGGAGAGAGTCTCCAATGTAGTAATTATGGGATCAGGAGAACCTCTTGATAATTATGATAATCTGATAAGATTTCTAGAATTAATAAGCGATGAAAAGGGACTGTGTATTTCACAGAGAAACATCACTGTATCGACCTGCGGAATCGTCCCTAAGATGCTTCAGCTTGCTGATTTAAAACCGCAGATAACACTCGCATTGTCGCTTCATGCATCTAATCAGAAGAAGAGAGAAGAACTCATGCCAATTGCAAAAGCGTATGAGATTCATGAAGTCGTAGATGCCTGCAAATATTACTTTGATAAGACGGGAAGAAGAATTACATTTGAGTATTCTCTTGTAGGAGGAATAAATGATACAGATGATGATGCCAGGGAACTGACTCAGCTGATTCGGGGTATCAATTGCCATGTTAACCTCATTCCTGTCAATCCGATCAAGGAGCGTGATTACGTTTCCTCAGAGGACAGAAGAGTACAGGCTTTTAAATTAAAACTTGAAAAAAATGGCGTTCATGTTACTATTAGAAGGGAAATGGGACGAGATATTTCGGGCGCTTGCGGACAGCTCCGCAGGAGCTACTTATCAGACGTTCCTAAGGAGGATAAGCCTTGATTAAGACGTTTTCCATGACAGATGTGGGTAAAAAACGTGAAGTGAATCAGGACTATATCTATACATCAGAGATGCCAGTCGGAAATCTCCCTAATCTGTTTCTTGTAGCAGATGGAATGGGCGGTCATAATGCAGGAGATTATGCCTCGCGTTATACTGCGGAGACGATGGTACAGGACATTGAAGAGAGTAAGGAAACAGATCCTAAGGTATTGCTGGATCGTGCAATTACTCGTGCGAATACCTTTGTATATGAGAAGGCACAGTCGCACAAATCAATGTATGGCATGGGAACAACAGTTGTTGCGTGCGTTCTCCTTGAGGATGAACTGCTTGTGGCGAATGTTGGTGATTCCAGACTGTATGTGATCAATGAGGAGATTCGTCAGATTACGATTGATCACTCTCTGGTTGAGGAAATGGTCAGAATGGGTGGGCTTGACAGAAATCAGGCAAGAAACCATCCGGATAAAAACATTATTACACGTGCCGTCGGAGTGCGTGATACGGTTGAACCAGATTTCTTCCGTGTGGGACTGCTCCGGGATGACACGTTTTTGTTGTGCTCTGACGGATTATCAAACATGGTTGATGACGAAGAAATTCGTATGATAGTTCAGGGACCTGGGGATCTTGTAGAGAAGACTCAGCGCCTGATTGATAAAGCTAATGAGAATGGCGGACTTGATAATATTTCGGTTGTGTTGATTCGCCCTTTTGATTCGTAGAAGTAAGGTAAAGGAAAATGATAAAGATTGGTATGATGTTCTCCGACAGGTACGAAATCTTAGAGAAGATTGGTACTGGAGGCATGTCCGATGTATATAAGGCAAAGGACCATAAACTAAATCGTGCAGTGGCAGTAAAAGTTCTCAAGCAGGAATTCTCTGAGAATGCTAATTTTGTGACTAAATTTAGAACTGAGGCTCAGGCAGCAGCAGGACTTATGCATTCAAACATTGTAAATGTTTATGATGTAGGAGAAGAGGACGGCATCTATTACATTGTAATGGAGCTTGTCGAGGGAATGACCCTGAAGAAATATATTGAGAAGAAGTCACGCCTGTCTGTAAAAGAAGCAGTTAGTATCGCAATTCAGGTTTGTCTTGGAATTGAGGCAGCGCACAATAATCATATTATTCACAGAGATATTAAGCCTCAGAATATTATGATCAGTAAAGAAGGTCGAGTTAAGGTTACAGACTTTGGAATTGCTAAGGCAGCCACTTCTAATACTATCTCAAGCAATGTTATGGGATCTGTTCACTATACATCACCAGAGCAGGCGAGAGGCGGATATTCAGACGCAAAATCTGACATATATTCTCTTGGAATAAGCTTATTTGAGATGCTTACTGGTCGTGTGCCATTTAACGGCGACACCACTGTTTCTATTGCAATTAAGCATATCCAGGATCCTATGCCATCTCCAAGAGAGTTTGCGCCAGAGGTTCCTGTGAGTGTTGAGATGATTGTAATGAAGTGTACTCAGAAGAGCCCTGATATGCGTTATCAGACAATGGGAGAGCTTATCGAAGATCTTAAGCAGTCGCTCATTAAGCCTGATGAGAATTTCGTTGTGATAAACAGACCAGACGTTGATGGTGCAACAAGAATGTCTGACAAGGATGTGAACGAGGTTCGCTCGCAGACAGAGAGACTTCGCGTGGTATCGCATGAATATAGTGGCAGCCAAAATGGTTATGCCCAAGACAATAATTATAAGGGTGAAGATGAGTACGTTTACACGGGACAGAAGAGTGCTTCAACCTACCAGCAGACAGGAAGAAATGCAGTTGCTGAAGGAAAGGGACAGCGCCAGCAGAATGTTAAACAGCAGACTACCTCAAGAGGAATGAGAGTTGCTCAGGTTGAGGAGAAGGAGGATAAGAATCCTGTTCTTGAGAAAATCACTACAGTTCTCATGATTGTAATTGCTGTGGTAATTGCCGTGGGAGCACTTATAGTGATTGCTAACTTTGTATTCCCGGCAGGCGCTGGTAATAACGAAGGCGCCACTGACATTTCAGAGGCGGCACCAAACGTAAATAATGGTGAGGGCGGAGAGAATACTAACAAGCCGACAAGTGGAACTGTTCAGGTTCCGGATGTATCGAATGATCATAGTCTGTCACAGGCCGAGGCAACGAAGAAACTCACTGATGTGGGACTTCGTGTTGAGGTTCAGAAATCTAAGTCTAATGAAGTTGAAAAGGGCAATGTTATATCTCAGACACCTGCAGCTGGTCAGGAAGTAAAGGTTGGAACAACTGTAACTCTTCTTATATCAGATGGATCAGATATTGAAACGGTGGAAGTTCCCAAGATTCTTGGGGAGACAGCAGATTCAGCTCAGCTTGCACTTGAGGCTGTTGGTCTTGAACTTGGAATAGTAGACGAGGGCTTTTCAGATGACTATGCACCCGGTCTTGTTTATTACCAGAGCTACTCAGAGGGAAGCTCTGTTGCAGTTGGTACTGTTGTAGATATCAAAGTGTCAACTGGATCAAAACCAAGGTCATATTCTTTTGCTACAACTGTCAATGCACCAAATGATCCAGAATATGCTGGTACAGAAGCAGTAGTAACTTTATACGGAAGTGATAATTCAATTTTATATAGAACAAATACGCCAGTATTCCCTGTGACAATTAATCTGACAGGGATTCAGAATATGTCTTCAGGCGCAGTTGTAATTAATTACACTGTCTCTGTAACTACAGAATCATACGATGAAGCAGGTAATCCAGTTCCTGTCACAACAACGGAACAGCGTGCGACCACTCAGCCTGTTGTGTTTACGGAGGAACATTAGTTTTCGTGGAAGGCAGGATAGTAAAGGGAATTGCCGGGTTCTATTATGTTAAGGCTATGGACGGCAATCTCTATGAATGTAAAGCCAGGGGTATATTTAGGAAAGACCAGACCAAGCCGATGGTAGGCGATTATGTGGATATCGAAATCGTTTCCATGGAGGATAGAACAGGTAATGTCTGCAGATTAGGTGACAGGAAGAATGAACTTCTACGCCCCGCAGTTTCCAATGTGGATCAGGCATTAGTTATTTTTGCTGTTAAGAGTCCGGATCCCAATTATAACCTTCTGGACAGATTCCTGATTATGACTAATTCCCGAGAGGTTCCTGTAGTTATCTGTTTAAATAAGGCTGATCTTATTTCGGATCAGGACAGACAGGAAATTGCAGCAATCTACAAGGATTCAGGCTGCGATTTTCTTTTTACATCAACCAAAACTGGCGAGGGAATGGCATTGCTAAAAGAGAAGCTGTATGCCAAAACGACTACAGTTGCAGGACCGAGTGGCGTTGGAAAATCGTCCATTGTTAATTCCCTTCTGGGTGACTCATATATGGAAACAGGTATTCTCAGCGAGAAGATAGAACGCGGTAAGAATACAACGAGGCATGCTGAATTGGTCAGCATAGCAGAAGAAACATATATTATGGACACGCCAGGATTTACTTCGCTTGAACTGCGAGGAATAGAGAGAGAACAGCTCAGACTCTACTATCCAGAATTGGCTGAGTGCGAAGGAATGTGCAGGTTCGATGGATGTAGCCATACACATGAACCTGATTGCCTGGTTAAGAAATATGTGTCTGAAGGGAAAATTCATCCATTAAGATATGAAAATTACTGCCAGCTGTACGGTGAGCTCGGCAGAATAAGAAGGTACTGATAATGCGTAAATATGTTTTGTCTTCATCAATATTGGCCGCAGATTTTTCGAAGCTTGGACAGGAAGTATTGGAAACAGTTCAGGCGGGGGCGGAATACATTCATGTGGATATTATGGATGGACATTTTGTTCCTTCATTATCCCTCGGCTTTCCGGTAATGAAGAGTATCAGGCCGGTTACTGATAAAGTGTTTGATGTTCATTTGATGATATCTAATCCGCAGGATTATATTGAGCAGTTTGCTAAGGACGGAGCGGATATTATTACTATTCATTTGGAGACTACCAAGCAGCCTGAAGTACTCTTAAGCAGAATTAAGGAATTGGGTTGCAAGGCGGGACTTGCCATTAATCCTGAGACACCGGTTGATGCAATAAAGCCGTATTTGTCAATTCCAGATATGGTTCTTGTTATGACTGTTCATCCAGGCTTTGGCGGTCAGAAATATATTGATGAGTGTACTGAAAAAGTAGTGGAAGTAAGAAAACTGTTGGATGAGGTGAATCCTGA
>JAGHUF010000087.1 GCA_018064935.1 Candidatus Merdinaster equi
GCACCCTGTGCATATATTTGGTATTTGTCACGATATAACGCTTAAATAACCTTCTTGGATCCTGGAACATCCTGTAGAGCCATTCAAGGGACAACTTCTGCATCCATTTAGGCGCTCTTTTTACCGTGCCAGCGTGGAAATCAAAGCCGGCACCAACTCCCATCATGACAGCATTCACACGTCCCACGTGGTCATGCATCCATATCTCCTGTTTCGGAGCGCCAAGTCCCACCCACAGGATATCAGCGCCAGACGAATTAATCGCATCAACGTATGCTCTGTCTTCCGAGTCTGTCAGTTTCCTAAATG
This sequence comes from Candidatus Merdinaster equi, assembly GCA_018064935.1. Lineage (GTDB taxonomy): Bacteria > Bacillota > Clostridia > Lachnospirales > Lachnospiraceae > Merdinaster > Merdinaster equi. Next base: position 310 of record JAGHUF010000087.1, read on the forward strand.
GTGGCGAAATAAAACCTGACACCTTAAGTTCGGGATACTTCTTAGCAAGTTCAGCCTGAAGTTTCCCTATCGTTTCCTCCGATGCACCATAGAAAAAATGTCTGATATTGCCACCTCTTTTAAACATCTCTCCCATGAAATCAGGCCCGGCCACACGTCCAGCTGCAGAAAAACCTTTCCCTCGCTGCTTTTTCGAAATCGGTTTTCCATCAGCAAATACATATGCAGCATCTCTCTGAACCTGCATATATTCAGGATCATCACCAGCCATGATAGTAGTATGCACATTGGAGAAACAGATGTACTTACCCTTGAGCGAATCTATATTCTGTTCAACTTCCTCTATGGCTTTCTCCATATCTGCAACGCAGAAAGGAACGCCAAGCACTTCACATATATCCATTGTCGCCTCAGCCATGTTTGATTGGTTCACATCTCAAATATGAATCCAACATCATTTCCAACCCGATATAAGAATGTTTGACACCTTAGCATACTGATTACTTCACACCCGACAGTTTAATCACTACTACATTGTCAATAACGCTTACGCATCCATTTTCAGGATATTCGGGCATCGTTCTTATTTCCTCTTCATGAACGCCCATATATTCCTGTTCAGTTGCCTTTGCGAGAATTCTATAGTCATAACCATAATAATCATTCAGAAGATTAGCAAAATGATTTGCCCCAGTCATAATTATACCGTCAGTAAAGCCTGTTATTTCCGGCGGAAGATTAATACTTGAAGAAGAACTGAATCTTCCAGTTTCATTCTCATCCCAGGATCCAACAACAATCAGATTGGTCGCGCTCTGCGCCCCTTCTTCAGCAATGGCATCAGCAATATCATCAAGCACTGCCATTGACCTCGTAACTGAAGTTTCTTCCACCCGGTAGCATATATTTGCAATCAGAACATAATTCCATACGACGACTGACAACAAAACAATGACGAGCCACTTATATAACGGTGCTCCGAATTGTTCATACATCACCGCCAGCATGACGAAAATAAGACTCATTCCCATAATCATAAGTGAATGGTATGAAACACCACCGCTAACAAAATGAATTGCAAAGCATGCAAAAGGCATCATTGCAATGGCAAGTATAAGAATGATAAGCCTTAATGGTTCCTTGTATATCTTCTTTTTGACGATAAAGAAAACAATACTTCCAGCCAAGATGATTGTCAGGAAAATATTAAGAAGCCCATATAAGCCAAGTTTTGACAACGAACCAACATAATAATAAGTGAAGTCGACCAGCGCTCTACCAAATCCCGAAATAAAGCCTGATATCGAGAAGCTTCCAACCTCATTTATCCCCTGGTAATCCGCAGCGGTAACACCTTGCACAATCTGCAATACCTTGCTACAGATAATGTACGCTATGAATCCAATTCCAAATGACACTGCAAAATTGCGCATACACAGTGCAAAATATTTCATATCAGAAGGCGTACTACCTGTTACCTCTGTTATCTCCCCATCCAGGTCAAACAACAAATACTTCACAGTCCACACAAGGATAATCATCAGGGCAAACGCAAGAAATGCTTGGTAGGTACCTAGTGCAATACACACAAGTCCAGCAGCAGGAACGCATCGCAAAATGCCGCTTTTTTTCTGAATAGACAAATACACAGCGATTGTCATAAGCAGCATCGCAAGGAAGTATCCATCTGATGTGTAGGAATATCCCATAATACTGGTCACGGCAGGAAAAGAAGCAAGTATCGCGCCCGTGAATATACATGAGGCAGTTCGCGTAAGCCTCAGAATCTGCACAAGAATCGCCGCTGTAAGGCTAATATACAGGATACTTAACAGCCCTGATATCCACGGCAAATCATAGTAGGAACTGATTCCGCATGAAAGTGTAAGAAAACATCTTCCCAGTTCAGGTTTATTCTGCGCATCATAGAGATTATTAAAGCCGTCCCAGTTTGGTATGTAATTCATTATCACATAGCCATGCGCAATTATCCCTGTTACTAGAGCTGCAATAAACGCAGTAATGTGCTGCGGACGTATTATTTTTCTAAGTTTTTCAAAAGCTGTGTGTGGAGTTAGCATATATTTCCTCTTATGAACCATAATCCCCGACCTATGGTTCATTTTCACGAAAAGGGGCAGGAAACATACATTTCCTGCCCCACATAATCAAAATTCAGATTTTACTGATTAGCAATTGTGAATGGATACAAGCTTGCTAATTTAAGTGGTCCATAGTATTCAACTGATGTATCAATTGTAGCGCCTGCAGGAATTGTAATTACATAATGTGTTCCCTTGTATGCACATTTAATTACAACAGTAAGATCTCTTCTTGTAGAGATTACAAGCATATCATTTCTTGTATATGTATCTTTGCCTGTCAATACTACTACATCACCAGAGGCAGCCTGTGTAATGGCTGACATATTTGCGCCAGCTCCCATGATTGCCTTAGGATTGTATGATACTTCCTCAGCTCCAAACAGAGCCTGAAGAAGAAGTGGACCGTAATACTCATAGCTCAGATTAACAAGAGTATTTGCAGGAATTGTCACCTTGTAATACTTATTCTGATATCCAAGGTAGATAATTGTATTGATATCTCTTCTCTTGGCAATCTTCTCCATGATATATCTTGGATACGAATTTACGATGTCATGCTGAAGAGTAACAGTTCCATTTAATGGTGCATTATCGATGAGATACGAACACTCTTTCATGTAATTAGTCTCGATAGCGTATGTTTTGGTCTCTCCATCGAACTTACCGCAGCCCATGCACTGACGAGTATCTCTTCTAACTGTTGTAGATGAACCAATCGCTGTATTGCACCACTCAAAATGATGTCCGCGGTCTCCACCAAGTCTGAAAGGTCCACATGTAAATAAGAGCTTACCTGTCTCTGGTCCTGACAAAGCATAAACCTCAATCTGGTAATTACCTGCTCCACAAGGAGTTCCAAATCTAGAGGTAATGGTCCATGCTGGAACCTGTGCCTCTACTGTTGCACTTCCGTCCTTAACTGTGACATATCTGTCCTCACAATAGCTGACCTTCTTTCCCGTATCAAGGTTGTTCAGAACAAGTTTAACAGCCTGATGATAGGTTCCATTTACTTTCTTAGGGAAAGTAAGAATAACCTGCATCTCGTAATTATTGCTCGCATCAGGTGACTGCTTGATTCCGTCTCTTCCTGTAGCCTGAACATAAGGAATGTCTGCTGCCAAAGCATCGATTTTTCCCACACCGAGAACAACAGCCATTGCTGTAAACACTGTTCCCAGGAGGATTTTCAACATATTCTTCATATAACGCCATCTCCTTTATAATCTGATGTATATGTTCATATATAAATCATACATACTATATGTATA
>JAGHUF010000072.1 GCA_018064935.1 Candidatus Merdinaster equi
GATGAAGCTGATCGACTACTTCATCTGGTGCTGTGACACGAACCCCATTTCCAAGTCCGAATATCCAACCGAAAAACTGGGGGCTGACAGCTACATCTACAACGGTGCTTGAATGCTCTGAATCTGTCGGCATTATTGATATGCCTGTTCCAAAACGATCAATAAATACTCCGGCCATTGAATTCTCGAATTCAATACGTACCTTCTTCTTTTCACCATTATACATTCCAAAATTCATGGCAGAGTAAGAGGCCATGTCATAATCCTTGAAGGTTTCTTTTCCAACCCTTTCTGCGTCGAGTATCTCGATATGCTTCATCTTGTCTACTCGGTAATGTTTCATCTTGCTGCTGAGTTCATCGAAAGCGACAAGGTAATAGTTTTCATCATCCCAGGTAAGCGCCCATGGGCTTACAGTAAAAATAGCACCTCCGTGCCTTTCGACAAGTTTTTTTGAAACATCCCATTTGTAGTATTTGAAGGATATTTTTTTGTTCGCGCCAATCGCCTTGTGAATGTCATCAACATTGTAATATATGCTCTCATTCATAGTCTTTGCACGGCCTTGCACATACACCTGACGCGATAAAGTTGAAGCCTGATGCTCGCTGACAAAGCCTTTTATTTTGGAAATCAGCTCGTTTGATTTCTTCTCTGTAATGAACTTTGATGCCTGGATTGCATCAATGAGTAGTTTGACCTCGGCCAGCTCAAAATCGCGTGATGCAACATAGTAGAAGGTTTCTCTTCCACGTTGTTCTTTCACAACATCTATTCCAAGTTTTTCGGACATGTCAGAAAAATCGGCGTACAGGCTTTTGCGCTCTGCAGGGATATCTCTTTTTTCGAGCTCATTTATTATCTGCGGAAGAGTGAGTGCGTGGTCCTCATCGGTTTTCTCTAACATTATCTGAGTTAGAACAGATAGTTTGATTTTCTGGTTTTCTTTGCGTGCCATGAATGATTCCTTTCACCTGGATGTTGATATATAATGAATATACACCCAAATTAGTATCAAAAAAAGGAGAGCGAGATGAAAACACTTCAAAATATAACTGCCGGAATGTTGCTGGCAATTGCTGTTATATTCTGTATGCCATTCCTTGGTTTGGAGACACAGGCTGCAGGAAAGACGCAGGTAATATCAACTAATCAGGAATGCTCTATCTGGTCTGCACCGAATACTTCTGAACAGAACAGGGTAAAAAAAGTACCTGCGGGATATCAGATTACTGTTTACACAGATGTTGTTCAGAGCACCAAGGGAGATGGGAAGACTTTCTATAAGACGCTGAAGAATTGTTATATTTTATGCAAATATTGCACAGGTGGTTCAGCTAATCCTTCTTCTCAGGGGGATGTGATTAAGACATATTCGACTGGAAACATTGTTCTAGATGCGAAGATTGAGTCGCTTATAAAAGGACTAATGACAAAGGGAATGACCAGGGACCAGCTGTTGAAAGCGGCCTACAATCATCTCGTTGTGAAGGGGAAATATGATGCTTTTGCACAGTATGATTACTCGTCTCTTTATGCAGGAGGGGATCTGCATAATGAACTGGCGCGTGCATATGGGTTCTTGTGTACATATAAAGGTGACTGCTATGACTTCTCGGATGCGTTTATAGCCATTGCGGGATATCTTGGATACAATGCCTATGGCGTGAGAGGAGTGTGCGCTTCGTCTTCATCATCAACAGGATGGACTAATCATGGCTGGGCATGCATCTATCAGGATGGCTATGAGTATGTTTATGATCCACAGATAGACAATCGTGTATATTCAAGAAATGGTGGAAAGAATACTTATTGCAGATATGGTAAGAAATATTCATCACTAAAGGGACTGTATATGCAGTACGATGCAAATGCCATGCTACAATTATTCGGCGATCCAATCTATAGCCCATGGCTTCTGTTTACACCATATCAGGCACCGGCATGTGATGCATCGTATGACAATAGGAAAGTTATTTACATTTAATAATTGCAACTTCAGATATTTTCGGAATCTTCGGCACTGTTTAAAAAATCAGCTTCTTTTGCAATCAATTTTTTCATCCTGACATATTCGACAATTCCGATTATTAGCAGAATGGGAGCGAGTGCCAGACAGATATAACCAGTCACAATCCAGATCGGGTCCTGGATGAATTTTAGAAGACCTGCGCCGGCTACGATGAGTGCAATAGAACTGCGAATGTGAGATAACAGTGTTCGTCTATTGGCCAGCTTTGTACGCTCTATTGATAATTCTGATTGCATTATTGCATTGGATTTTGTTTTTTTGTTCTGCATTATGACTACCTGCTCTTTGATAATAGTAATTGGCTGATTTTGGTGTTCAAAATCATATTTTATATTCTACAACATTTAGGATGATTAGTTGTACTTATTTTAACATGGTGCTAACATAGACGTATATGTTTTGTAAGAATTAAGTGGGAATGGAGAGAGTTATGGGAAACAATTTCAATACACCTGCAGAGGTTGTGGAAGCAAATATTGCGTCAGGTAAGGTGAAGGCTAATCTTACTCTTGGCAAAATGATTCTTCTCGGAATTCTGGCAGGTATTTTCATTGCAATTGGAGGAGAGGCTTCATCACTTGCTTCGCATGATATTGCAAATGTTGGACTTGCAAGAACAATCACGGGAGCAATCTTCCCTGTGGGACTTATGATGATTGTGCTTGTCGGTGGTGAGTTATTTACAGGTAATACCATGATTGTTATGGCTGTCATGGATAAGCAGGCAACATGGCTTCAGTATGTCAGAAATCTTGTTGTTGTATGGCTTTCGAACCTTGTGGGCTCATTAATTATAGTTGTAATTACATTCTTCAGTGGACAGTGGAATTACACTTCAGGAGCGCTTGGAGCTTATACAATCAAGATAGCCTATGGAAAATGTAATCTTGATTTTGGAACAGCATTCTCGAGCGGCATTCTGTGTAATATTCTTGTATGTGTTGCTGTTCTCATGGCAATTGCTGCTAAGGATATTGCAGGAAAGATTTGGGGTATCTTCTTCCCAATCTTTGCTTTCGTAATATCAGGTTTTGAGCACTGCGTAGCAAATATGTATTATATCCCTGCAGGTCTCATCGCAATGGCGAATCCTAACTATGTTGCTAAGGCCGAGGAATTATATGGACTGACCGCAGATAAACTTCAGTCGCTATCGGTAGGCGGAATGGTTCAGAATATGATTCCAGTAACACTCGGCAATATTGTGGGTGGAGCAGTATTTGTTGGGGCTCTTCTGTATGTAATAAATAAAAAGTGTGGCAAAAAGACTGCAAAATAAATCTGATGAAATACTATATGGCGCCCTTAGAAGGGATTACAACATATATATTCAGACAGGTGTACAATCGCCATTTTGAACGTTTTGATAAATATTTCACTCCCTTTTTGGCAAGTACCAAACTTACTTCAAGGGAAAAACAGGAAATACTTCCGGAGAACAATCAAGGAATTACATTAGTACCACAGATACTTGCCAATAATCCGGATACCTTTTTGGGTATTGCGAGACAGCTTGCGGACTATGGATACAGAACGGTAAACTTAAATCTTGGGTGCCCGTCGGGAACTGTAGTGGCTAAGAAGCGAGGAGCTGGACAGCTGGGAGATATTTGCAGGCTGAGAGATTTTCTGGATGAAATCTTCGAAAAATGCCCCTTGACCATATCAGTCAAGACTCGAATTGGCCTTGAATCCATGGAAGAATGGGATGCCTTGATTGAGCTATACAGTGATTATAAATTGGAAGAGTTGATCATACATCCAAGGCTTAGAGAGGAGTATTACTCAGGTAAACCGCATGTGGATGCGGTGAGCAAAGCGATTAAGCATGGTCTTGGATATCCGGTTTGTTATAATGGCGACATATTGAGTAAGGATGATCTGCAAAGGGTTGTTGCTTTTTTGACTGATATTCCGGACTACAATATTATGATTGGAAGAGGCGTGCTGAGAAATCCTTTCCTGTTGTCGCAGATAAAAGGGCTGGATTCGCATGACGATTCTGATTCAGAGAGTTTGATTAGAGACTTCCTTATAGACCTTGCAGAGAGCTATGCTCAGGCCTATGGAAAAGGTCAGGACAGGAATGTTTTATTCAAGCAAAAAGATATATGGAATTATTTGGGGCTTGAAGTAGAAGGCCACGATAAAGAAATAAAAATGATTCGCAAAACAGAAAGTGTTGCCGAGTATTGTTCTTTAGTTAAGAGAATATACCACGGTTAGAAAAAAGATGCCTGCAGTCTAAAGTCTGCGGGTAAAAGAAAGGACAAGGGTATCGATATGTTAAAGGTTGTAGCTACTGAAAAAGGTGAAGTTGTTGATGAAAAGGTTCTCGTTGATGACGAGAATAAGTTTACAAAAGAGGGAATTATTGTGGCAGCAGTTCTTGGAATTGCAGCTCTCTCAATTCTTAAGTTTGTTCTGAAACTTCTGTTTGGCAGAGGAAAGAAAAAGAAGAAAGATAAGAAAAAGAATAAGAAGAAGTAAATTCGAATTTGAATTAGAATTCGATAGATGCAATTCATCTGAAGGTGGAGCTTCCTCGTGAGGGGAAGCTCCATATTCATATAGTTCGTATAGAGGATGGTGATAGTGTGAAAAATAAATTCA
>JAGHUF010000094.1 GCA_018064935.1 Candidatus Merdinaster equi
GACTTCCTGTTTGACATGGAGAAACAGATGAATGAGATTTATGAATCTCTCGGAGACGTAAGCCCTGAAGAAATGGATGCCAAAATGGAGGAAGCCGGCACACTCTCCGACCTGCTTACCATGCACGATTTCTACATGATTGATGCAAAAGTCGAAGAAGTTGCACGCGCTCTGGGGATTCTCGACCTCGGCTTAGGCCGCGACGTTACTGAACTTAGTGGTGGCCAACGTACCAAGGTTCTTATGGCAAAGCTTCTTTTAGAGAAACCAGACATTCTGCTTCTGGATGAGCCAACAAACTATCTTGATGCTGAGCATATCGAATGGTTGAAAAGATACCTGAATGAGTACGAGAACGCATTCATATTAATCTCGCATGATATTCCTTTCCTCAATTCAGTTATAAATCTTATATATCACATGGATAATAAGCAACTAACTCGCTACGTGGGCGACTATGATAAATTCCAGGAAGTATATGAGATGAAAAAATCCCAGCTGGAAGCCGCCTATAATAAGCAACAGCAGGAAATCAAGGATCTGAAGGATTTTGTTGCACGAAACAAAGCGCGTGTTGCAACTAGAAATATGGCCATGTCACGTCAGAAAAAGCTTGATAAGATGGATGTTATTGAGCTTGCTGCTGAAAAGCCAAAGCCTGAATTCAATTTCAAGGAAGCCAGAACTCCTGGTAAATATCTCTTCCAGACCAAAGAACTGGTAATTGGATATGACGACCCTCTCTCAAGCGCATTGAATCTTGAAATGGAGCGCGGAAGCAAAATTGTCATCACTGGTGCAAATGGTATTGGAAAAACCACTCTACTGAAAAGCATACTGGGGCTTATCAAACCGATAAGCGGGTTTGCTCAGCTTGGAGAACATCTTGAGATAGGTTATTTTGAACAGGAAACTGATCAAAATATTACCACTACCTGCATCGAGGAGATATGGGAAACCTTCCCAGGTTTCTCTCAATATGAGGTTAGAAGTGCTTTGGCAAAATGCGGACTCACAACTAAACATATCGAAAGCCAGGTGCGTGTATTGTCAGGTGGTGAGCAGGCAAAAGTCAGATTATGTAAACTAATCAATAAAGAAACCAATCTTCTAGTTTTGGACGAGCCAACCAATCACCTTGATGTTGATGCAAAAGACGAATTAAAGCGAGCTCTCAAAGCATATAAAGGAAGCATTCTCATGGTCTGCCACGAACCTGAATTCTATGAAGGACTTGCGACCACTGTCTGGGATGCATCAAAATGGACTACCCGAATAATCGGGTAGTCCCATTTTTTATTTCGCTATCAATTCTTAATCCTAAATTACCAACATCAACAACTCAATATGGCACTTAATTTGCATCTTAGGCACGTTCTACAGCCCACACCACAGACATATATAATATGCTGCTCCAGCCACAAGCCATGCCAGAGCACATTGCCACAATACAACTGCGACAGCCCATTTTCTTCCCATTTCTCTCTTTATTGCCGCAATTGCAGCCACGCACGGTGTATACAGAAGACAGAAAACAAGCATTGACGCTGCCTGCGCGCCTGTAAGCACAGTTGCAATTGCCGTTCCAAACAACATATCCATTGTAGAAACAACACTCTCCTTGGCCATAAATCCAGAAATCAGAGATGTGACAATCCTAAAATCTCCAAGACCAATCGGAATTAGTACCGGAGCAATAATTCCGGAAACCATAGCCAAAATGCTATTTTTTGAATCAGAAACAAGATTAAATCCAAAGTCAAAGCTCTGCAATGCCCATACAATAACAGATGCTATTAATATAACAGTAAACGCTCTCTGCAAGAAATCCTTCGCTTTTTCCCACAGTAAGAAAAGCACATTTTTTACACCTGGTAATCTGTAATTAGGCAGCTCCATAACAAAAGGAACTGGTTCCCCTTTAAATATCAGCTTCTTATAGGCATGCGCGACAATAATTCCTATCAGGATGCTTAACAGATATAATCCAAGCATCACAAATCCGCCATACTGTGGAAAGAATACATCTACAAAAAAAGCATAGATTGGCATTTTTGCACTGCAGCTCATAAACGGAGTAAGCAATATCGTCATTTTTCTATCGCGCTCACTTGGAAGGGTTCTAGTTGACATAACTGCAGGAACAGAACATCCAAATCCTATCAGAAGTGGAACCACGCTCTTTCCTGAGAGACCAATTCTTCTAAGCAGCTTGTCCATCACAAATGCAACTCTGGCTATGTATCCACTATCTTCAAGTATTGACAGGAAGAAGAATAATACGACTATTATTGGCAAAAAGCTGAGCACCGCTCCCACTCCGGCAAATATTCCGTCGATCACAAGGCTTTGAAGCGCTGCATTTATATGCATATCCGTAAGCCATGCATCGACACTTACCGACAGACTGTTTATCCCACTATCAAGCAGATCCTGCAGGAAGCTTCCCACAACATTGAAAGTCAAATAAAAAACTCCAAACATTATAAGAATGAAGCACGGAATCGCTGTATATTTACCAGTGAGCACCTTGTCTATCCTGCGACTTCGTGCATGCTCTTTACTTTCCTTTGGTTTGACAACAACCTGTGAACATATTTTTTTGATAAATGAATAGCGCATGTCTGCTATTGCTGCACTTCTATCCATTCCTCTTTCTTTTTCCATCTGCAAAACAATATGTTCAAGCATTTCCTTCTCATTCTCATCAAGCTCTAGCGCTTCAAGAATAAGATGATCACCCTCTATTGCCTTTGATGCTGCAAAACGGACTGGAATGCCGGCTCTTAATGCGTGGTCTTCTATGAGATGTGCCACTCCATGCATGGCACGATGAACAGCACCCTTATGGTCTTTTTCATCACAAAAATCCTGCCGAAGAGGTTTCTCCTGGTAATAGGCAATATGCACAGCATGCTCAATTAATTCACCAATACCCTGATTCTTAGCTGCTGAAATCGGAACTACAGGCACGCCCAAAGTTGCTTCAAGTGTATTGACATCAATTGTTCCACCATTGCCTGTAACCTCATCCATCATGTTTAGCGCAATTACCATAGGAATACCCATCTCAAGAAGCTGCATTGTAAGATACAGATTTCTCTCGATATTGGTAGCATCAAGTATGTTGATTATTGCTTTAGGCTTGTTTTCTAAAACAAAATTTCTGGAAACAATCTCTTCACTTGAATAGGGTGACATTGAATATATTCCTGGCAAGTCCGTAACACATGTATTGGGATAGCCCTTTATTTCACCATCTTTTCTGTCTACAGTAACTCCTGGGAAATTGCCCACATGTTGATTAGCGCCAGTCAACTGATTGAACAGTGTAGTCTTACCACAGTTCTGGTTTCCGACGAGCGCATAGGTTAACATAACACCTTCAGGTAAGGGATTCTCATCCTCCTTCGAATGATATTTTCCGCCCTCACCAAGTCCTGGATGCATCATCTTCTTCCTGATGTTCTCCATCTTGCAATCAGATTTGTTTACATCTGATTTGTTTGCCGGAATATCCGTATTCTTTACATGACTCTTTTCTCTTATCTCATCAGAAATCTCATCAGAAGACTCACTTAGTTCTTCTATCCCAATTTGTTTTGCATCCTCAAGTCGCAGTGTAAGCTCATATCCATGGACAATAAGCTCCATAGGATCTCCCATAGGTGCAAACTTAATTAGTGTTACTTCTGCTCCCGGTAACACCCCCATATCAAGAAAATGCTGTCTCAGCATCCCCTCGCCGCCGACGGTGGATATTTTTGCAGTTTGTCCAATCTTTAATTCATTCAGTGTCATATATTCACTCACTCAAAGCAACAGCGGTACCCAAAAGGGCACCGCTGCATGCAAAAATTATATCCTTACCTTATTCTTGCTCTTCAACAATATCTCTGAGTTTTGCAAGAAGTTCCAGATATGCTGCCATAACACCTGCATGCTTGGCCTGTACATTGGCAACATCACCTGCCTTGGCAGAAAGCTCCATCTCCTTAGCTCTCTCTGACAATTCTTCTGCTCCAATAGTCAATGAAGTACTCTTTACGGCATGCATCAGAGTTGCGTAATTAACCCAATCCTGTGCCTCAAAAAACTCCTGTATTTTATCTTCCTCTGATTCATAGGCATAGCTCTGAAGAATTTCAATATATAAGTCCTCATCATCAGCTGCATATGTCAAACCCATTTCAACATTGAGAAATGGCAATAATTCCTCTAAACTCTCTTCCATTTTGGATTCCATCCTTTCCGTTTCCGAATTCATATAAATTATAGCACGGTGTCAGCCTGATTTATATATTATTTGTCTTTTTTTAGTTCCTGATTTTCATTTACTCTTTTTCTCATAAAAAGAATAAACAGACAAATAGCTGCTACTCCACTCACGGCGCAGGTAATAATCCTCGGAACCATCTGCGTTCCTGGAATTCCCATATAGGCCAGCAAATATATCAGCAGATTAGTCATTGAATGGCACAATAAAGGTACGAAGAATGCATTATGCTTGATATATGCCGCGCCAATAAGTAGTCCGAGGAAAAAAGCATACACTCCCTGGACAAGATTGCCATGAAACAATCCGAAAATCAGCGATGACGCTATAAGTCCAGATGCCGGATTAATGTATCTTGACAGTTTTGACAACAAAACTCCTCTGTATATCATTTCCTCTGCGACTGGCGATATTATTCCATATAATATTACTCCAATAAGCGGTGTGACAGAATACTGTGTCTGCTTGATATTTTCATAATTACCACTTCCAATAACATCTGTTATGAATCCTATCACCAGATTCAGGAAAATAGCAGCTGACATACACAAAAGCACTGGAATAATCGCTTCGTTGCCACGCTCGCGCAGCTTTGTCACGCCCTCGCGGAAACCAGGTCCAATCGCTTTTCTGGTTTTAATCAGCATATCATCACCACGAAACGATGTTTCTCTAATGAACTGCCTTAACACCAAAAGTGCGCCAAACAGCATTGCAATTCCATTATTTATTGCAGATATTGCTCTGGCATTACTAAGCAGAATCGATATTCCCCCTTCACCCTGATTAATCAGAATGTTTTCAGCCAGACGATTCAAGGCATACAATACAATACTCGTCGCCAGATAATATATTAATACCGGAAGAATAACATC
>JAGHUF010000035.1 GCA_018064935.1 Candidatus Merdinaster equi
TAGGAGATAAATCAAATGGCTAACATCATTGATGGAAAAACAATACTGATTACAGGAGGAACAGGTTCCTTCGGTAAGTGTTTCACAAAATATGTGCTTACACACTACGACCCTAAGAAGATAATCATCTACTCAAGAGACGAATTCAAGCAGTGGATGATGGAAAATGAATTCAAAGAATATAGTAAGAAACTTCGCTTTTTTATTGGAGATGTTCGTGATAAAGAGCGTTTGATGCGTGCATTCAAGGATGTTGATTATGTAATTCATGCAGCAGCACTCAAGCAGGTTCCCGCTTGTGAATACAATCCAAACGAAGCAATTAAGACAAACATTAACGGTGCAATGAACATTATTGATGCTGCACTTGATTGTGGCGTGTCGCGTGTTGTTGCTCTTTCAACTGATAAAGCTGTTAATCCTGTTAACCTCTACGGAGGAACAAAACTTGTATCTGATAAGCTCTTTATCGCAGCTAATGCGTATGCGGGAGAGAGGGATGTCAACTTCTCAATTGTTAGATATGGAAATGTCGCAGGAAGCCGCGGATCTGTAATTCCATTCTTCCATAAGCTTATTGCTCAAGGCAAAACCGAGCTTCCCATTACCGATTACCGCATGACAAGATTCTGGATTAGTTTAACTCAGGGCGTTGAGCTTGTAATCAAAGCACTTGAGGAAGCTAAAGGCGGCGAGACCTTCATTAGTAAGATTCCCTCATTTAAGATTACAGACCTTGCCGAGGCGATGCTCCCAGGATGCACTAAGCCAGAAGTCGGAATTCGTCCTGGCGAGAAACTTCACGAGATTATGGTTACGACTGAAGATTCTTTCACAACTTATGAATACGACAAACACTTTATTGTATTTCCACAGACCAAATTCAACTCTCGTCAGATGGTTGAACCGACTGGTAAAAAAGTTGCTGAAGGCTTCTCTTACAGTTCAGATAACAACACAGAATGGTTGAGTGTTGAGGAAATTCGTGAACTTCTAAAGGAAGTTGATTTAGAGAAATAGAGCTAGTAAAAGAATGGCGCGTTCTGAAATTGAACGCGCCCTTTTTATTTACCTAACAAGGATAAATTATATCCTTATTGGAAAAATTTATTTCTTCCGCACAAGAAAAAATCCTGAAGCTTTCTGCTCCAGGATGTCAATGAAATATTCAGGATACCCGCACGGAAATGCTCTGCACAGCATCGCAAAATCATATGGCAATTTATTCTGGTAAACCCTGTCATATCGTTTGGAAGTTCGTGCCGTGGCATGAGGATGCGATCTTCTGTCAAGCTCAACTAATATTGACATTACTTTTTGTGGATCCGGGGCTTTCTTTTGAACTACATATGCCATGCTTAACTCCGGGAAATCTTTGGGAAAACAGGTAAGAAGATTATTAGATATTTCAGAATAAACCAGCTGTGAATCATTTATGATATGACTCGAATACAGTAAGACAAGAAGTGCAGGTGAGCGGTTCCACTCTGTTGATTTCTCATCCATGAACCACTTGGATTTACTTGGTGGAACAATATCATCCGGATAATCCACTTGGAATAGACCTCGCTCCATCCTACCATTTGGCAGTGCTAATATCGTTCGTTCTTTTTTGCGCCATATATACAGCTTTCTGCATATTTCCAAGTATATTTTATTAATTCTATTGATTGGTAGCTTACTAATCTCTCTCCCCTGTTCTTCCAATGCTATGGTCATAACAACCATTGGAACTCTGGGCTGTTCGAGGAAATATACTTCCTTAATAAGTTTGTCCTTTTCATAAGGGTGCTCTGCAAGCTGACCAGTCATTTTCTGCGGCAGGTAGGATTTACTATCAAATTTTAATCTGCATTTCTCATAGCCTTTAATGAGATCCTTTGTGATAAATGGGGATCCTCCACTGCTTGTATTCAGTATACTATTTTGTCCCTGAACTTCCTTTTTCATTGTAAAACTTGATTTGTTTGTAGACATATTTGTCTCCTCCTTTTTGATTTAGCGGATGGAGACTCCCATACTTCTTCCACTCACAAATATTATTAGGGGATAGAATTTATGCTGATTATTCTTGATAAACAATCTGAAACATAATCCCTGAGAAAAGAAAAAACCGTAGATATAATCTACGGTTTAGTATTTGAAACGCTTCTGTTAGCTGGTCCCCCCACCCGATAACAATTATTAATGCTTTCTCATTATACTACTATGTATTGTGTTTTGCTATAGCAAATACCACTACATATTCACCAGTTCCACAGCCTGAGCAGCGATAATTGTTCCGAGGAATTCATACCCCACTGAATTAGGATGTGCTCCATCAGAATAATACTCTCTAGCCGTATCGGGATCAGCTGCACATAGGACTCCCTGAACAGATAAATCTATTACAAAGCAGTCATGTGCTTTACCAAG